>NZ_LN832559.1:1662500-1962500 GCF_900005615.1 Paracoccus aminovorans
TGAGGATGGGCGCTGTGGAACTTCCGGTTAACCGTTTCAAGCAGGCGATCGCAGCGGGCCAAAGCCAGATTGGGTTGTGGTGCAGCCTGCCGGGCAGCTATGCGGCGGAATGCGTCGCGGGTTCGGGCTATGACTGGCTGTTGTTCGATACCGAACACAGTCCTAGCGATCCGCTGACCGTGCTGGCCCAGCTTCAGGCGGTCGCGCCCTATCCGGTCTCGGCCGTGGTGCGGCCGGCGGCCAATGATCCGGTGCTGATCAAGCGTTTCCTGGACATCGGCGCGCAGACGCTGCTGATCCCGATGGTGAATTCGGCCACCGAGGCGCAAGCCGCCGTGGCTGCAACCCGCTACCCGCCGCGCGGCATGCGCGGCGTCTCGGGGCTGACACGGGCGACACGCTTTGGCCGGGTCGCGGGTTATGCCGAGCGGGCCGAGGACGCGCTTTGCCTGCTGGTGCAGATCGAGACCCGCGAGGCCCTGGACCGGATCGAAGAGATCGCCGCCGTGGAAGGCGTGGACGGCATCTTCGTCGGACCCGCAGATCTCGCCGCGAGCCTGGGCCATGTCGGGAAAACCGGGCACCCCGAGGTCGTGGCAAAGGTCGAGGATGCCATCGCCCGCATCATCGCCGCCGGCAAGCCGGCCGGCATCCTGACCCCGGACGCGTCTTTCGCCGCCCGCTGCATCGCACTCGGCACCCTGTTCACCGCGGTCGGCATCGATGCGGGCATTCTCGCCCGGCAAAGCGAGGCGCTGCTGAAGGGTTTCCGGAAGTGATCCCGCCGCTGGTTCTGGGACAGATCGCTCCTGGCGGCCATGTTCGGCTGGCGGTCAACATGGCAAACGCAAGCATTGTCTGCGAAACCGCACCCGGCCGATTCACGGGACCTGTGGCCGATCTTGCAGCACGGCTTGCCGCGGCGTTGAGGCTGGAGGCGCGCATTCTGCCCTTTGCCTCCGGCGGCGCCATTCTCGCCGAGGCGGGGGCTTGGGACATCGCGGTGCTGGCCGTGGACGCTGCGCGCACCCAGGTTCGTTACGTCCATGAGGTGGCGCAAGTCAGTGCCACGCTCGCCGGACGCAGAGGTATGAGTTGCCGCGAGGCCGACCGCCATAGTGTTCGTATCGCCACCGCCCGCGGCGCCGCATACGAAACCCATCTGCTTGGCAAACTTGCCCAAGCCGAGGTCATCTCCTTCGATACTCCTGCTGCGGCGCGCGACGCGATGCTGGCAGGCGTCTGCGATTTCGCGGCCGGGATCCGAGCCACATTGCAGAGCAGCTTGGCCGGCCGTGCCGACATTCATCTGATGCAGGATGATTTCTTGACGGTCTCGCAGGCGCTGGCCGTGCCCGCCGAACACGAGGAAGCAGCCCTATTCCTGGCCAAGCTCCTCGTCCCCTGAGTGCATCGGCGCGGCGCGCATTCTATAAAGCGGACTCACCATCTCTCCGCCTGCTCCTGACCACCAAACATGACCGGGGGTCACCCCCTTCCCGACCTGTTCCCTGGAAGCGGCGCTTCTCTGAGAGCGTGGCTCAGCTCTTGCTTGCCGCGCTCTATCCGACGGTTTCCCGAGCCACGCAACAGCCCGAGATCGATGTCCGGGATCGCCGCCAAGCATTCCCGCGTGACCTCATCCACCGCGTTCAGCACCCGCAAGCGCCGCCCGCGATGCGTGATCAGACGGGCCGCGAAGACCAGCCAGGTGAAAGCATCGCCATAAAGGCCGGCGATCGATGCACCGTGCGGGACTTCGTGCCCACTGTCATCGCTGGCCCGGTTGGCTGGTCAGGGGTGTCCGTTGCATGACGTGGGGTCCGATGGCGATGGAACTTCAGAGCGCAATGAAAAAGTGATTCAAAGCGCATCTGCTGCAAATATTCGTGTCACACAGTGCAAAAGTTCATGTCATTCTGCAGCCGCGGAAAAATTTTTCTCTGCCAAAGCTAGTCCAGCATTCTGCCAAAGCTGGTACGCGCGCCTCGCATCCGCGATGCTTTGACACAGCCACGGCTCCTTGCGACATCCAACCGCCTATCCCTCACTCCGAACCCCCGCCGATCAACGGCTGACCCAGCGGCGCCGGCTGACCCAGCCCGCCCGGCGCGCCAAGCCCGCCCGGCTGGCCCAGGTCGCCCAGGCCCCCGGAGGGAATCTCGATCCGGACGCTGTCCAGATCGACCGCCGGGCCGTGGTCCAGCAGACCCGTCACCAGCCCCGGCCAGAAGATCACGATGACGACCAGCAGAAGCTGCATCACCAGCCACGGAATTGCCCCCATGTAGATGTCGGTCGTCTTGACCTCGCGCGAGGCGATCGAGCGCAGGTAGAACAGCGCAAAGCCGAAGGGCGGGTGCATGAAGCTGGTCTGCATGTTGATGCACAAAAGCACCCCGAACCACACCAGGTCGATGCCCAGCGACTGCGCCACCGGCGCCAGCATCGGCACGACGATGAAGGCGATCTCGAAGAAGTCGAGGAAGAAGGCCAGGAAGAAGATGAAGATGTTGACGAAAATCAGGAAGCCGACGGGACCGCCCGGCAGGCCCGACAGCATGTGCTCGATCCACAGCCCGCCGTCCAGGCCCTGGAACACCAGGCTGAACACGGTCGAGCCGATCAGGATGAACACCACCATCACCGTCAGGTCGGCGGTGGAATGCACCGCCTCGACGACGATCCGGCGGCTCAGCCGGCCGTGCAGCAGCGCCAGCACGAAGGCGCCCACCACGCCCAGGGCGCCGGCCTCGGTCGGCGTGGCGAAACCGACGAAGATCGTGCCCAGCACCAGAAAGATCAGCACCATCGAGGGCACGATCCCCATCAGCACCTTCAGCACCAGCCGCAGGTCCAGGTCGCCGCGCACCTCTTTCGGCAGCGGCGGCATGTCCTGCGGCCGGATCAGCGACAGGACCAGGATGAAGCCCAGGAAGATCAGCACTTGCAGCGCCGACGGCCCCATCGCCCCCAGATACATGTCCCCGACCGAGCGGCCCAGCTGGTCGGCCAGCACCACCAGCACCAGCGAGGGCGGGATCAGCTGCGTGATCGTCCCCGAGGCCGCGATCACCCCGGTCGCCAGCCGCGGGTTGTAGCCGTAGCGCAGCATGACGGGCAGCGAGATCACGCCCATGGTGATGACCGAGGCCGCGACCGTGCCGGTGATGGCGCCCAGCACCGCGCCCACGACGATCACCGCATAGGCCAGCCCGCCGGGGACGGCGCCGAACAGCTTGCCGGTGCCCTCCAGCAGGTCCTCGGCCAGGCCGGAGCGTTCCAGCACCGCGCCCATGAAGGTGAAGAAGGGAATCGCCAGCAGCAGGTCGTTCGAGATGATGCCGAAGAAGCGATGCGGCAGCGCCGACAGGAACGAGGGGTGGAAATGCTCGCCCAGGATGCCGACGGCCCCGAACAGCAGCCCCACCGCCCCCAGGGTGAAGGCCACCGGAAAGCCGTAGAGCATGAAGGCGATCATGCACAGGAACATGGCCGGCGGCAGGATGCCATATGCAAGCATGTCAGGTCTCCGCCCGGGTCATTGCAGGGGTTTGCTGTATTTGGTCGAAAGCGTGATCAGGCCCCGCAAGGCGGCGATGCGCTTGATCAGCTCGGACAGGCCCTGCAGCGCCAGCAGCGCGAATCCCGCCGGCAACAGCAGCTTGGCCGGCCAGCGCACCAGCCCGCCGGCGTTGGACGAGCCTTCGTTGATCTGCCAGGATTGCAGAAAGACCGGCCAGGTCAGCCAGGCGGCATAGGCCGCGAAGGGCAGCAGGAAGAAGATCAGCCCGAAAAGGTCGATCCACAGCCGCGCCCGGTCCGAGACCGCGCCATAGATCAGGTCGACCCGGACATGTTCGTTGCGGTTCAGCGCCGCCGCCGCGCCCAGCATCACCAGCGCGCCGAACAGATACCATTGCAGTTCCAGCCAGGAGTTCGCATGGGTGTTATAGCCGCTGAACAGCCCGCGCAGGGCATCGCCGAAGGCGGTGCCGGGAAAGCCGTTGACCAGCTTGCGGATGGTGGCGTTGCCGGCGCTGACCAAGACCGCCGCCACCACCAGCCAGGCCGCCCAGCGGCCGATGAGCAGATTGACGCGGTCGATGCCGCGCGCCAGGCCCAGCAAGGCACCCATGCGTGAAATCCTTCCCTGTTCTCGCGCGCCGGTCGATCCCGGTCAGTTCCCGATTTCTATGCCGGATCGAAAAACCCGGTCAAGCGACCCCCGGCTTACGTCGCGGCCAGCGCCAGCAGCGCCCCGATCTCGCCCGCCTGCTGCATCGCGCCCAGCACGTCGCCGGTCTGCCCGCCCAGCCGCCGGCGCGCGCTGCGGGCGACGACAAGCTGCGCCGCCGCGCAGCAGGCCAGGGCCGCAAGCCACGCTCCCGCGCTCTGCCCGTCCCGCGCCGCGGGCCAGGCCAGCACCGCCGCGCCGATCGCCGCCGCAGCCAGCGCCTGCCCCGCCGAGGCGCGTCCGGCCAGCCGTCCCAGCCCCTCGGGCCGCGCCGGCGGCAGAAAGGCAAGCCCGGCGGCCATGCCGGCGCGGGACAGCGCCGCCGCACCCACCAGCGCGGCCGCAGCCGCGGCAGGCGCCATGGCCGCCAGCGCCGCGGCGCGCAGGCCGAAGCTCAGCAGCAGCGCGATCACGCCATAGCTGCCGACCCGGGAATCGCGCATGATCTCCAGCGCGCGGGCGCGGTCGGGACTGCCGCAGCCGTCGGCGAAATCGGCCAGCCCGTCCTCGTGCAGCGCCCCGGTCAGCCAGGCCGTCGCCGCCAGCGCCAGCAGCGCCCAGGCCAAGGGCGGCAGGCCGAGCGCGGCCGCGACCCAGATCAGCCCGCCCGCCGGCAGCGCCACGGCAAGCCCGGCCAGCGGAAAGGCCCAGGCGGCCCGGGCAAGCGCGGGCGCCTGTCGCGGCAGGAAGCGGCCCAGCGGCAGCCGGGTCAGCCAGACCAGAGCGGTCGCGGCCTCGCCGGCCGGGTCAGGCAATCCCGGCCTCGGCGAAGGTCGCCATGCCATTGTGGCATTCCAGCGCGGCGCGCAGGATCATCAGCGCCACGGCGGCGCCCGAGCCCTCGCCCAGCCGCATGTCCAGCCCGACCACGGGGGTCTTGCGCATGACGGCGATCAGCCGGCGATGGCCCGGCTCGGCGCTTTCATGGCCGATCAGGCAATGCGCCAGCGCCTCGCGGTCGTTGACCAGCAGCACGCCGGCGGCGGCCGAGCAGATGAAGCCGTCCAGGATCACCGGAATGCCCAATTCGCGCGCGCGGATCACCGCGCCGCAGATCGCCGCCTGCTCGCGCCCGCCGTAGCTGGCCAGGATCGAGGCCGCGGTCGCCGCGCCCTTGTGCCGCTTGAGCCCGGCCTCGACGGCCCGCAGCTTGTTGGCCATGATCGCCTCGTCCGCGCCGGTGCCGGGACCGACCCAATCCGCGGCCGTGCCGCCGAAGGTCGCGGCGGCCAGCGCGGCGGCGACGGTCGAATTGCCGATCCCCATCTCGCCCAGCAGGATGACGTCGGCCTGCGGGTCCACGGCGTCCTTGCCGGTCTGGATCGAGGCGACCAGATCCGCGATCTCCAGCGCCATGCCGGTGGTGAAATCGGCGGTGGGGCGCTCCAGGTCCATCGCGATCACCTGCAGATCGGCCCCCGCCAGCCGGCACAGCTGGTTGATCGCCGCGCCGCCGTTGCCGAAGTTCTCGACCATGCGGGCGGTGACCTCGACCGGGAACGGGTTCACGCCCTGGGCGCAGATGCCGTGGTTGCCGGCAAAGACCAGCGCCTGCGCCCGCTCGATCCGCGGGCGCGGATTGCCCTGCCAGCCGGCCATGAACACCGCCAGTTCCTCGAGCCGGCCCAGAGAGCCGGGCGGCTTGGTCAGATGGTCCTGGCGGTCACGGGCGGCGGCGGCGGCGGTTTCGTCGAATTGTTTCAAGGCGTCCCTCTCGTGGGTTTCAGGCGCAGCGGCAGCCCGCTGACGGCCATCCAGACGTCATCCGCGATGGCGGCGACGGCCTGGTTCATCCAGCCATGCTCGTCGCGAAAGCGGCGCGCAAGCGCATTTTCGGGCACGATGCCCAGGCCAAGTTCGTTGGTGACCAGCACCACCGGGCTGTGCTGGGCGCCCAGGACCTCGCACAGCCGATGGACCTGCGGCGTCGGATCGCCCTCGGCCATCAGGTTCGACAGCCACAGCGTCAGGCAATCGACCAGCCGCACCCCCTGCCCGTCGCTGGCCGCCAATGCGCCGGCCAGGTCGCGCGGCGCCTCGACCGTGTGCCAGTCGGGTCCGCGCCGGTCGCGGTGCAGTGCGATGCGGCGCGCCATTTCCTCGTCCCCCGGCTCGGAGGTGGCGATATAGATGCGGGCGCCGGGCCCGCCTCGCGCCGCCAGGCCTTCGGCCAGGGCGGACTTGCCGGAACGGGCGCCGCCGGTGACCAGGGTGATGCGGAAAACCTTGTCCATGAAAGATGTTGTTTCACATGCCCGGCCGCTGCGAAAGCCGGAAATGGCCCTTGCCGGCCCGCGGCTTTTCCGGTCAGTTTTCCGCGGGGTGCGGCCGCAGCCGCATCCGAACCGTCGCAAAGGTGCCCGATGACCCGCCTGTTCCTGACCGCCGCGCTGTCCTGCGCGCTTGCCCTGCCCGCGCTGGCCGCCCAGCCCGCCGAGGGCGAGAAACTGGCCCAGAACCAGGATTACGCCTTCCGGCTTTCCGATGCGATCACGACCCTCGACCCGCAGAAGACCGGCGATTCCGAGGGCGCCGAGATCACCCGCCAGCTGTTCGAGGGGCTTCTGAACCAGGATGCCGCGGGCGCGCCGGTTCCGGGCGTCGCCACCGGTTTCGAGCTGTCCGAGGACCGGCGGACCTATACCTTCCACCTGCGCCCCGAGGCGCGCTGGTCGAACGGCGATCCGGTGACCGCGGCGGATTTCGTCCATGCCTGGCGCCGGCTGGCCGATCCCGCCACCGGTTCGGAATACGCCTGGTTCATCGAGCTGATGCATGTCGAGAACGCCAGCGCCGTGGTCAAGGGCCGCAAGAAGCCCGAAGAGCTGGGCGTGAAGGCCGTGGACGACCATACCTTGGTGGTCAGGCTGACCGTCCCCACGCCCTATTTCCCCAAGCTGGTCACCCATGGCGCGACCTTCCCGGTCAACCGCGCCAGCCTTGCGGCCGGGGGCGACGACTGGACCGCGGCCGAGAAGCTGGTCGGAAACGGCGCCTATGTGCTGAAAAGCCACGAGCTGGGCGTGCAGATCGGCATGGAGAAGAACCCGCGCTACTGGGACGCCGGGCATGTGGTCATGTCCCATGTCAAGGCCCTGACCGTGACCGACGCCGATGCGGCGCTCAGCCGCTACGAGGCGGGCGAGCTCGACCGGGTGCCAATCCCCGCCGGGCAATACGCCAGCCTCCGGCAGCGGTTTCCCGATCAGGCGGTCTCGATTCCGCGGTCCTGCACCTATGCCTATCTGTTCAACCTGGGCGACAAGGGACCGAAGGCTTTGAAGGACCTGCGGGTGCGCAAGGCGCTGTCCTATGCCATGCCGCGCGAGACGGTGGTGCGCCAGATCCTGCAGGACGGCCAGAGGCCTGCCTATGGCTGGACCCCCGGCACCATCGAGGGCTTCCTTGCGCCCGAGCCCGACCAGGCCGGCTGGACCCCGGCCGAGCGGCTGGACAAGGCCCGGGCCCTGCTGGCCGAGGCCGGCTACGGTCCCGGCAAGCCGCTGAAGCTGACCCTGACCTTCAACAGCGACGAGACCCACGAGAAGATTGCGCTGGCCGCGCAGCAGGCCTATGCGCAACTCGGCGTCGAACTGGCTCTGGACCAGGTCGCGTGGAAGATCCATGCCGACCGCCTGCTAGCGGGCGATTTCCAGCTGGCCCGCTACGGCTGGTGCTCGGATTATGACGAGGCCTCGAGCTTTCTCGACTATTTCCGCGCGACGGGGCTGAACTACGGCCGCTATGCCAACCCGGAGTTCGACAGGCTGATGGAACAGTCCAGGACCGCGCCGGACCCGAACCGGCCCTATGCGGCGGCCGAGCGCATCCTGGCCGAGGACATGCCTCTGATCCCGATCTATCACTATGCCGGGGCCGAACTGATCCGCGACGACATCCGGGGCCTGCCGACGGCCAAGGCGCCCAACGCCTGGTATGCGAAGGACCTCTATCGCATCCGGAAATGACGCGGCCCGACCTTTCCCTCGGGAACCGGCGCGTGGCCGCGGCATCCGCGCGCAGCAGATCCGGCCGATTCTCCGTTGCCCGCCCCGCCGCCCCCGGCGCAGCATGACGCCATGAAACCGGACCCGATTCGCGAAACCACCGACGAGGCCCGCGCCCTGGCCCGGCAATTGCTGGACGAGGCGCGCCATGCCAGCCTGGGGACGCTCGACCCGCAGACAGGCGTGCCGCTGGTCACCCGCATCGCGTTGCAGACCGACGCGGATGGCGCACCGCTCGCCCTGCTCTCGGGGCTGGCGGCGCATAGCCGCGCGCTGGCCGCCGACCCGCGCGCCGGGCTGCTGATCGCCGCCGAACCGGCCCGCGGCGATGCCATGACCCACGCCCGGCTGTCGATCCTCGGCCGCGCCGTCCCCGCCGCTCCGCACGAGGAACGTCGCGCCCGTTGGCTCGCGCGCGATCCCAAGGCCAAGGTCTATCTGGACCTGCCCGATTTCCGCTTCTGGCGCATCGAGCCGATCTCGGGCCTGCTGAATGCCGGCTTCGGCCAGGCGTTCCGGCTGCAGCCCGCGGACATGCTGAAACCCCCGGCGAAGTGATCCGCCGGGGGCCTCGGGAGAAACCTTGGGACAGGTTCAGTCCGGGTTGTCCATCCGCGCCCGGATGCTGACCGAGCCCCGCACCGCCGCGTTCCAGTTCAGCGCGATCTGGCGCTGGTTCGCCGCCAGCTGCGTCTGCACCCAGGGCATCTCGCTGACCCGGGCGTTGGACGAATTGGTGATGGCGCTGGTCGCGACCACGGATTGCACGTTGCGCACCCAGCCGTTGAAGGGCAGCGCCCGGTCCACCGAGATCAGCCAGCGGTTCGAGGCCGTGGCCTGGCTGTGGCTGATGTCCACCGGGTTCGCCACATAGACGTTCACGCCGTTGAACATGTTGCCCTGGAACTGGATGTTGCGCATGCGCTGATAGTTCAGGTCGGCGAAGGTGGTGTCGACCTTGTCGATGCGGGTGATCTTGTTGTTCAGCGACTTGAACACATTGCCCATCACCGCCAGCCCGTGGATGAAATGCCCGGCGCCATAGGGCTTCACCACCAGCCAGTTGAAGCCCAGCGTCGTGTTCGAGGCCAGGAAGGTGTTGCCGGTGACGGTCAGCCCGCCGAAGGAGTATTCGTCGCCCTCGAAATTCGGCAGCGGGTCGTGCTCGTTGGTCCATTCGATCGAGCAGTTGTCGATGTAATTGCCGGTGATCGTCGCCTGCACGTTGGTCTGGGTCAGGATCAGCCCGCCGAAGCGCACGCCGTTCTGGGCATTGTCGCCCTGGAACCAGTGATTGCCCTCGATCATGTGGCCGCCGCCGTTCATCACCGCGAAATGCGCGAAGCGGATGAAGCGGCTGTGGCGGATCTTGGTGTCGTTGTTGTTGACGTTGAGGGCGATGGTCTTGCGGTTCTGCGCCAGGTCGCTCATCTCGTTCGACAGGAACTCGCAGCGGTCGACCAGCATGCCCTGGCAGCCGGTGCCGATCGAGGTGATGCCGCGATCCTTGGGCCGGGTGAAATAGCAGTCGCGGATGCAGTTCATGGTGCCGGTCTTGGCCAGCATGATGCCGCTGGCATTGCCCTCCAGCAGGAATTCGATGTCGTCGAAGTTGAAGCGGCTGAGCTGCTCCATGCCCGAGAAGTCCAGCGCATAGCGATAGCGCTCGAAGGTATAGGACCGGGTGCCCGGGCCGCCGTAAAGCGGGCTCGACAGCGTCAGCGTGCCCTGCGCCACGTTCTTGTCGCGGACATAGACCTCGCGCCCGACCCCGTTGCCGATGACGCGAGAGCCGATCTCGATATTGGCGATATTGGCGACATTGGACAGCGTCAGCGACTGGTTCACCGCATAGGTCGCGGCCGAGGTCACCGTGCGCGTGTCCCAGGCCGAGCCCGCCACGATGGCGATCTGGCCGTTCGCGATCACCCGACGGTTGGCAAAGCTGGTCATGCCCGGCGCGGCATCGGTGATGACCAGCGGCTCGGTCAGGTGGACGACCCGCCCGCAGAGGTCGAGGCCCGCGTGATCGGTGAAGCCCAGCAGCGCCTGGACCGCCCGCTTCAGCCCCTCGGTCTCGTCGCCGAAGGCCGAGGCATAGGTGGGGAAGTCGAAGCTGCGCGTCAGCGCCAATCGGGCGGCACGCGGCATCTTCAGCGTGCCAGTGAAGCGGATCGGCGAGGCGACGCTCAGGTCCGAGCCGATGTAGAACATCCCGGCCGGCACCAGGATGCCGCGCCCGGCCGCGGCCTGGTCGGCGGCGACGAAGGCGGCGCGGTCGTCCGCCGTGCCATTGCCGATGGCGCCGAAATCGCGCACGTCGACCCAGTCCAGCATGTCGGGCACAAAGGCCGCCGTCACGTCCTCGATGACGATGCTCTCGATGCGGATCGAGCCGTTGTTGTCGCCGATCAGGTCCAGGCCGAAATGGCCGAAGACCGCATTGCGCCCCCAGGCCATGTCCACGCCGTCGCGGCGCCCGGTGCCGACTATGGCGGAAACCTCGACCACCTGGCCATAGCCCGGCAGCACCGTCGCCGGACCAGTCTGGGTCACGCCGGCGACATTGGTGCCGGCGGCATTGCCGGCAAAGCCCGCGATCCGCACCTGCGGCAGATTGCCGGCGATGGCCTTGACCCGCGCCGAGACGCGCAGATAGCTGCCGGGGTTGATCGGCGTGCGCTGCATGTAGCGCAGCGATGTCACCGTCTCCTGCTTCAGGATCTCGAGACAGCTGCCGAAATCCTCGTCCGCCGGGACCAGCGCGGCATTGGCCGCCCCCGCCCAGGTCGGAGAGCCCGCCCGCCCGTCGGTCTGGGACCACTGATTCAGTCCCAGCCGAAAGGCGCGCGGCATCAGCGACTGGTTCCCGATAATCGCAATGGTCATGCCAATTCTCCCTCATCCAGATCATGCGAGGCAGATGCCCGCGCGGTCTGTTCAGAATTTGGCAATCCCGCGTTAACCAGTCGTTAACCCGCCGCGCGCGGCAACGCCACCGCGCGCAACGGGCATTTTCGATGCCGGATCAGGCGTTTGCCGGGGCGGCAAGTTCTCCGGCCAGCGCCCGCTCGATCAGGGCGCGGGTTTCCTCGATGCCGTAAAGCGCGATGAACCCGCCGAAGCGCGGCCCCTGATCGGCGCCCAGCAGCACCTGATAGAGCGCCTGGAACCAATCCTTCATCGGCTCGAACCCATGCTCGCGACCGATGGCGAAGACCATGGTCTGCAGCGCCTCGGCATCGGCGGGCTGGTCCCAGGCCGCCAGGCGCCCGGCCAGATCCTCCAGCGCCCGGCGCTCGACCTCGCTGGGCGCGCGGAACACCCGCGTCGGCGCCACGAAATCGTTGAAGTAACGCACCGCGAACTCCGCCGCCGCATCCAGCGTCGGATTGGTCTCGGCGCTGGCCTCCGGCGCATAGCGGCGGATGAAGCCCCACAGCCCCGACTTGTCCTTGGCCCCGGCGACCGAGGCGAGGTTCAAGAGCATCTGGAACGGCACCACCATGTCGCTGGCCGGCACAGCGCCGCCATGGATATGCCAGACCGGGTTCGCCAGCTGCTGCTCGGGCGTCTGGTCGGGCCAGGCGCGCAGCTGCTGGTGGTATTCGTCCACCGCCTTGGGGATGACGTCGAAATACATCCGCTTGGCGGTCTTGGGCTTCTGGAACATGAAATAGCTCAGGCTCTCGGTCGCCGCATAGGTCAGCCATTCGTCGATGGAAAGGCCGTTGCCCTTGGATTTGCTGATCTTCTGGCCGTGCTGGTCCAGGAACAGCTCATAGGTGAAATGCTCGGGCGGCCGCCCCCCCAGGATCTTGCAGATGCCGTCATAGATCGGGGTATTGGTGGAATGGTCCTTGCCATACATCTCGAAATCGACATCCAGCGCCGCCCAGCGGGCGCCGAAATCGGGCTTCCATTGTAGCTTCACATGGCCGCCGGTGACCGGCAGGGTCAGCTCCTGCCCATCCTCGTCGTCGAAGGTGATGGTGCCGGCCTTGGCATCGACATGCTTGATCGGCACGTAAAGCACCTTGCCGGTCTTGGGGCTGATCGGCAGGAAGCAGGAATAGGTCTGCTGCCGCTCCTCGCGCAAGGACGCCAGCATGACCTCCATGATGGCGTCGTATTTCTCGGCCGCCTTCAGCAGCGTCGCATCGAACTGGCCCGATTTGTAGAATTCGGTCGCGCTGATGAATTCATACTCGAAGCCGAAGGTGTCGAGGAACCGGCGCAGCATGGCGTTGTTATGGCCGCCGAAGCTGTCGTATTCGCCGAACGGATCCGGCACGGTGGTCAGCGGCTCCTGCAGGTGCTGTTTCAGCATCTCCTGCTGCGGCACGTTCTCGGGCACCTTGCGCATGCCGTCCATGTCGTCCGAGAAACAGAACAGCCGCGTCGGAATGTCCGAGATCATCTCGAAGGCCCGGCGGATCATCGTCGTGCGCGCCACCTCGCCGAAGGTGCCGATATGCGGCAGGCCCGAGGGGCCGTAGCCGGTCTCGAACAGCACAAAGCCCTTTTCCGGGTCCTTCTTCTCATAGCGCTTCAGCACGCGGCGGGCCTCCTCGAAGGGCCAGGCCTTGGATTTCATCGCGGCGTCACGCAGGGCGGTCATGGTCGGTCTCCGTTGGCTAGGCTTTCCCCCGTATTGAAACGGGCCGGAATGGTCAATAATTACGCCGGGCAGCCACGGAGATTTGCCATGACCGACAATGTTCCCTCGTTCTCGCCCTGCGACGCGCTGGTCGCGGTGATGGTGGGGGTCTCGGCCTCGGACCAGAACCCGCGCACGGCCGAGCTTCTGGCCATCGAGCGGGCGGTGAACCATACGCCGGTCTTCGCCAATTACGACATCGACCGCATCCGCGCCGTGTCGCAGACCGTGCTGAGCCTCTTCGAGGAAGAGGACGGGCTGGACGCGCTGTTCGGCCTGGTGCGCGAGGCGCTGCCGCAGAAGATGTTCGACACCGCCTATGTGCTGGCCTGCGACGTGGCGGCGTCCGACGGGCGGCTGGGCGAGATCGAGGCCGAGATGCTGGCCGAGATCCGCGACCAGCTGGAAATCGACCGGCTGCATGCCGCCGCCATCGAACTGGCGGCGCGGGCGCGGCATCGTCTTTTGTGACGCGCCCCGGCCGGTGGCGCAATCGGCATGAGTATTTGAAGAACGAAGAAGATCAGGCGTCGGCGCACCAGGTCTCGATCAGTGCCTGTTGCAATGCCTTGGAGCGCCTGATCCAGCCCGAGACGCCTTCGGGCAGTTCCTGGCCCTGGGTGGCGGCGCGGCGGGGTTCGTCTGCGGTCAGGATCGCGAAGGCCAGTTCGCGCCCGCCCGCCCGCTGCGCATAGCCGGCGAGGTTCGAGACGAAGTTCAGCGTGCCGGTCTTGGCCTCGATGGCGATGTCGCCCGGCTTGCGCTTGCCCTTGGCGTCGCGCAGCGGGATGGTCTTCATCATCGCGCGCAGGCCGCGCATCCGGCCGGGGCCGGCGGCCAGCCGCGCCATGGCCCGCGCCGTCACCCGGTTTTCCGGCGAAAGGCCCGAGTGGTCGCGGAAGGCGAAGCCGTCGGCGATGCCCTGCCCGCGCAGCCAGTCCGCCATGGCAGCGGCCGAGCCGGCGGTGCCCGAAGCGCCGCTGGCGGCAAGGCCGATGACCTCGGCCGTCAGGTTGGTGGAATATTCCATCATGTCGCGGATGATGGCGTCCAGCGCCATGCTGTCGTGGCGGGCGATCTCGGTGCCCTCGGGCAGCACCTCGATGACCTCGGGCGCGGGAAGGACCAGCCCGCGCGACCGGCACAGCGTCTGGAACACGTCGCCGGCGTAAAGCTCGGGCCGGCGCACGGGCAGCCAGCGGCTGCCGGACTTGCCCAGGCTGCGCCGGGCGATGGTCCAGCTTTCCAGCTTGCCGGACTCGTAGGTGAAAAGCGGCAGGCTGCGGTCCACCGCCGCGACCGAGGCGGTATAGGCGCGCGGCGACAGCCGCCGCCCGCGCGCCTGCAGCGACAGCTGATAGTCCTTGTCGCCGCGCCGCCAGTCCAGGTGCACGCGGTTGAAGTTCAGGATCATGCCCGAGATCGACGGATTGTAGGGCAGGTATTCGTCCTGCGCAGGATCCAGCCGGGCGATGCGCGGCAGCGCGCCGCCCCAGACGGCGAAGCCCAGGGGCGCGGCGCGGCCGCTGGCCCGTTCGGCCGCGACGGCGGCGGCGGCCAGTTCGTCCAGCGCATCGGTGTCGAGCACCGGATCGCCGCCGCCGGCCAGGACCAGCATGTCGCCGGCGCGAATGACCCGGGTCGCGAAGCGGTGGGCGGGTCCCAGCCGGTCCAGCGCGTAAAGCGCCGTCACCGATTTCAGCGTGCTGGCCGGCGCCATCGGCAGGTCGGCCTGGCGTTCGGCCAGCAGCGCGCCGGTCGCGGGGTCGATGACCGCAAAGGCGACCGCACCGCCCAGCTTCGCCGCGGCGATCCGCGCCTCGGGGTCGAAGGGCACGGCCTGGGCCGCGGCCAGCCGCGGGGCCAGGGCCAGGGCGCCCATCCCGGCCAGGAAGGCGCGGCGCGGCATGGGATTCATGTCGGCTCCTTTCGCCCGTCGGCCCGGATCGCCGAAGAGCTGAGACTATTCAGCGGCAGGTTGATCATCGCCCAGGCCGGGGGCCGCGCCTGGGCCAGCTGGCCGGCCTGGGCCTCGGGCAGGCGGGCGCGCCACAGCATCCGCGCCGCGCGGGAAAACCGGGCCGGCATCCGCCAGCCGGGCCGGGCGATGACGCCGATGGGCACCCGGGCGGCGATGTCCTGCCAGCGGTCCCAGTGGTCGAACTGCACCAGGTTGTCGGCCCCCATCAGCCAGACGAAGCGCACGCCGGGGTAAAGCCGCTGCAGCGCCGCGATGGTGTCGCGGGTCATGCGGGTGCCGAGCGCGGCCTCGATGCCGGTCACCTCGACGCGCGGGTGGTGCATGATCCTGCGCGCGGCCTCGATCCGCTGCCGAAGCGGGGCCGGGCCATGCGGTTTCAGCGGGTTGCCGGGGCTGACCAGCCACCAGATCCGGTCGAGACCGAAGCGGCGCAGCGCCGCCTCGGTGATATGGACATGGCCCCGATGCGCCGGGTCGAAGGAGCCCCCCAGCAGGCCGACCCGGGTGCCGGGCTGCGCGAAGGGAAGCCCTGCCCGCATCAGAACAGGCCCTGCACCAGCCCGTCCGCGTCCAGCCCGATGCGCAGCGCGGCCGGTTCGCGCGGCAGGCCGGGCATGGTCATGATGTCGCCGCAGATGGCGACGACGAAGCCCGCCCCGGCCGCCAGCCGCACCTCGCGCACCGGGATGGTGAAGCCGGTGGGCGCGCCAAGCGCCGCCGGATCGGCCGAGAAGGAATATTGCGTCTTGGCCATGCAGACCGGCATGGAACCGTGGCCGGCCGCCTGCCATTCGGCCAGCCGGTCGGCGACATGGGGCAGGAATTCGACCTCGGCCGCCCGATAGATGCGCTTGCAGACGGTCTCGATCTTGTCCCGCAGCGGCATGTCGTCGGGATAGAGCGGCGCGAAGTCCGACTCGCCCTCGGCCTGGGCCACCACCGCGCGGGCCAGCCCCTCGGCGCCGGCGCCGCCTTCGGACCAGTGCCGGCACAGCGCCGCCTGCACGCCGTGGCTGGCGCAATAGTCGCGCAAGGCCTCGGTCTCGGCCTGGGTGTCGGTGGTGAAATGGTTGATCGCCACCACCACCGGCAGGCCGTAGCCGCGCAGGTTCTCGATATGCCGGCCCAGGTTCGCGCATCCGGCTTGCAGCGCCGCGACGTTCTCGGCGCCCAAGTCGGCGCGGGCGACGCCGCCGTTCATCTTCAGCGCCCGCACCGTCGCCACCAGCACCACGGCATCGGGCTTGAGCCCCGCCAGGCGGCACTTGATGTCCAGGAACTTCTCGGCCCCCAGGTCGGCGCCGAAACCGGCCTCGGTCACGACATAGTCCGACAAGGACAGTGCCGTGCGGGTGGCGATGGCCGAATTGCAGCCATGGGCGATGTTGCCGAAGGGACCGCCATGGACCAGCGCCGGGTTGTTCTCCATCGTCTGGACCAGGTTCGGCTGCATCGCGTCCTTCAGCAGCACCGTCATCGCCCCGTCGGCGCCGATATCGCGGGCGGTGATCGGCTGGCGCTCGATGGTGTGGCCGATGACGATACGGCCCAGGCGCTCTCGCAGGTCGTCCAGGTCCGAGGCCAGGCACAGGATCGCCATCACCTCCGAGGCGACGGTGATGTCGAAGCCGGTCTCGCGCGGATAGCCGTTCGGCGGCCCGCCGAGCGCGACCACCATCTGCCGCAGCACGCGGTCGTTCATGTCCATGACCCGGCGCCAGGTGATGCGGCGCGGGTCGATGCGCAGCGTGTTGCCCCAATAGATGTGGTTGTCGACCATCGCCGCCAGCAGGTTGTGGGCGCTGGTGATGGCGTGGAAGTCGCCGGTGAAATGCAGGTTCATGTCCTCCATCGGCACGATCTGGGCCATGCCGCCGCCGGCCGCCCCGCCCTTGGTGCCGAAGTTCGGACCCAGGCTGGCCTCGCGGATGCAGATGGTGGCGCGCTTGCCGATGCGGTTCAGCGCATCGCCCAGCCCGACGGTGGTGGTGGTCTTGCCCTCGCCCGCGGGCGTGGGGTTGATGGCGGTGACCAGCACCAGCTTGCCCTGCGGCCGGTCGCCCAAGCGCCGGATGCAGTCATGGGTGATCTTGGCCTTGTCATGCCCATAGGGCAGGATGTCGGTCTCGGCCAGCCCGAGGCGGGCGGCAATCTGGCCGATGGGCAGCTTCTGCGCCTCGCGGGCGATCTCGATGTCCGATCTCATGTGTCCTCCTCGACTGCCGCACCAGTTGAGCGTCGCCACGGCCGGGCGTCAATCCAACCGAAGTCGCGCACGCAGCTGCGGCACCCAGCCCTCGCGGCGCATCCACAGCGCGGCGATGGCCCAGAAGGCGGTGACGAGCCACAGGTCGATCAGCAGCCGCAGCCAGAACCAGGCCGCGCCGCCGCGGGGCACGGTCATGTCCAGCGCATCGCCCCAGATCGACAGGATCACGCAGACGATGAAGGAAAACAGCCCGCCGCGGCCGATTTCGGCCAGGGCCTCGCCGGGGGCGGTCGCGGCCATCCAGGCAAAGGGCCGCGCCAGCGGCACCGCCACGATCCAGCTTGCCGCAAGGATCGAGATCACGCGCACGAAATCCAGCGACCACTTGTCGATGCCGCCGGTGATCTGGCGCAGGAACAGGCTGAGCGGCTTGGCCGGCGCGCCGATCTTCCAGCTGAGCACGATGGTCAGGCTGAACAGCAGCACCGCCGCCGAGACCAGGGTCAGCAGCCGGCCGTGGCGAAGCAGCACCGGCATGATGCGGTCGCGGAACGCGCCCATCGCCACCCCGGCAAAGAACAAGAGCTGCCAGCCGAAGGGGTTGAACAGCAGGCCCGGTCCCGGCCTCTGGTTCGGGATCATCGCGTTCAGCGGCTCGGCGAACCACCACACGACGACCGAGACCGCCAGCGCCAGCCAGGGCATGCGCAGCATGAAGGGCACGGTCAGCGGCACGGTGGCGATCAGCAGCACGTAAAGCGCCAGCACGTCCAGCAGGTTCGGCTGCATCCACATCAGCGCCACCGTGGCGACATAGCCGATCGGATGCTCGAAGATCCAGCGCGCGTATTGGAACCAGACCGCCGTGTGGTTCATGTGCAGCTGGAACAGCAGCGCCGAGAACAGCGCCAGCAGGACGGCGCCGGCGATCAGCGCCAGCCAGACCTGGGCCGCGCGGCGCAGGAAGCGCAGCTGCGCGACGCGCCGGCCCTGCCGGGCCTCGACCTTGACCCAGACCATGCCGACCAGGAAACCCGACAGCAGCACGAACAGCTCGGCCGCGTCGAAGACGGCAAAATTCGTCAGCGTGACATTGCGCAACAGCCCGATGGGCATGTGGTCCAGCATGATGCAGACCAGCGCATAGCCGCGCAGCATATCCAAGGCGACGATGCGCTTCATTGCGGCAGATTCGCGAAGGCTTGGATCAGGGCGCGGTTCTCGACCAGCGCCAGGGTCTCGGCCGGGCTGAGAAAGCTCAGCGCCTGGGCCTGGGACGCGGCATGGCCGATCTTGGCCTCGGCCGAGATCGCGTCCAGCCGCTGGGCGGCCGGGCCGTCCGCCCCCTCGGGCAGCAGCGCCAGCATCCGCGCCCGCAGCGCCGGGTCATGGCCAAGGGCGGCGATGCCCTGCTCGGGCAGGCGCGCGGCGATGCGGAAATCCAGCGCATTGGCCGCGGTCAGCAGTTCGGGCAGGTCGCGCTCCTCGGGGGTGACCAGCAGGCCCTGGCGGCGGGCCCAGCGGCCGAAGACCGGGCTGGCCGACCAGCGCGAGGTCATCGGCGACAGGATCAGCCCCGCCAGGATCGGCGACAGCCAGACCAGCTGCCAGGGCGACAGGATCGCCAGCACCACCAGGGTCGCAATCCCCAGCACCACATGCAGCGCGTGGCGACGCAGCACAACGTGCCAGGGCGGCATCTGGCCGGCGCGGACCTGGGCCTCCCAGCCGGAATCGCGACCGCGCAGGATCTCGAAGATCTGCCGGGTCTGGATCAGCATCTGCACCGGCGCGATCAGCGCCGACAGCACGATCTCGAACAGCGCCGAGCCCAGCAGCCGGGCGCTGCCGCCCGAGTTGCGCGCCAGCGGCCGCAGCCAGGCGCGGAAGATGGCGATGAATTTCGGCACCAGCAGAAAGGACATGGCGGCGACGAACAGCCACAGCATCCGCACCGGATCGAAGGTCGGCCAGTCCGGGAACAGCTGATAGGTCTGCGGGAAATAATCCGGCCGCGACAGCAGCACATTGGCCGACAGCGCCAGCCCGACCAGGATCATCGCCAGCCAGATCGGCGACATCAGGAAGCCCAGGATGCCGATGGTGAAATGCGCCCGGCTGATCCAGGCGAACCCGCGCGAGAAGATGATCCGCGCATGCTGCAGGTTGCCCTGCGCCCAGCGACGCTCGCGCACGGCCATGTCCAGAAGCGTGGGCGGGCTGCCCTCGAAGCTCTGGCGCAGGTCGTGGTCCAGCCGCACCTTCCAGCCGGCGCGGCGCATCAGCGCCGCCTCGACGAAATCGTGCGACAGGATATGGCCGCCGAAGGGCGGCCGGCCCGGCAGCTCCGGCAATCCGCAGCATTGCGCAAAGGCGGTCATGCGGATGATGGCGTTGTGGCCCCAGAAATTGCCGCTGTCGCCCGACCAAGCCGAAACGCCGCGCGCGATGGCGGGCCCATAGATGCGGCCGGCGAACTGGGTCAGCCGGGCAAAGATGGTCTGGCCGCCGACCAGCATCGGCATGGTCTGGATCAGCCCGACCGCCGGGTCGGCGTTCATCCGCGCCGACAGTGCCTTGATCGTGGCCGCGCCGACGACGCTGTCGGCGTCCAGCACCACCATCTGGTCGTAGCGTCCGCCCCAGCGGCGCACGAAATCGCCGACATTGCCGGCCTTGCGGCCCTTGTTGTCGCGCCGGCGCCGGTACCAGACCGGAACCGGGGAAATGTCGCGCAGCCGGCTGACCGCGGCCATTTCCGCCAGCACCGCATCCGGCTCGCGGCTGTCCGAGATGACGAAGATCTCGGCCCGCTCGCCCAGGCCCACGCGGTAGAGGTCGCGCGCCAGTGCCGCCAGCAGCCCGGCGGTGGCGGCGGCGTCCTCGTGATAGACCGGCATGACCACGGCGATGCGGGCGTCGTTCGGCCCCTCGGGCGTGCGCAGCCGCCGGGCAAAGATGCCCGCGACCATCGAGGCGAAGGAAAACCCGACCCAGGTGAAGGTCACCCCGAACAGCACCAGCAGCACCGATTGCAGGAAGGTCATGCTGGTGCCGAAGGCCAGCACCATCTGCTGCCAGCCGTACCAGCCGATTGCCGCCGCGCCGCCGAAAGCGGTCAGCCGGGCGGCGATGGTGCCCAGCCCCGGCCAGCGGGCGTCCGGTCCCAGCGGCGGGCGGCCGCGGAAATCCTGCTCGGGCATCTCCATGGGCGCCTCGGGCGGCGCCGCCAGATCCGCGCGCTGCGGCAGGTCCAGCGCCTCCCAGCTTTCCTCCGCCGCCAGCGGCAGGGTCTCGGTGCGGCTGGCCGGCGCTGCCGCCGGCTGGCTGAGGGTCTCGCTCACGTCGCTCACTCACGCGTCCAGCGGGCGATCCAGGTCTCGCTCAGCGGACCTTCGGGACCGTTCAGCACCGCCGAAAGATCGGCCAGCTTGGCGCCTTCGGGCAGGTATTCGAACGCCAGCCGCATCCGGCGCTGTTCCGGCAGCCGCAGCAGGTAGCTGTGGCCGATCCGCCCGGCCGAGGCGCGCACCGTCGGCACCGGATCATCCGCCCCGAACAGGCCCAGGTCGAAATCGACGATATAGGTGCGCCCGTTCGGATTGTTGATCGCCTTGCCTGACATGGTCTCGACCACCCGGGAAATCGGCGCGCTGTCAGGAACTTCCGACGAAAAGCTTAGAATATAGTTGAAGTCGTAGCGATTGCCCGTCGCCAAGGTGTCGGCGGGCTGCCAGAAGGAGACGATATTGTCGTTGAACTCGTTCTCGACCGGGATCTCGATCAGGGTCACGGTGCCCTTGCCCCAGTCGTCCTGCGGTGCGATCCAGGCCGCGGGCCGGCGTTCGTAGCGCGCCTCGGCGTCCTTGTAGCTTTCAAAGTCCCGCGCCCGCTGCGCCAGGCCGAATCCCAGCGGATCCTTGTCCATGAAGGCCGAGATCTGCAGCGTGCTGTGCCCCGACAGCACCCGCCACAGCCGCTGTTCGTCGCCGGTCAGCATCTGCAAGCCGTCGCTGTCATGCACCGCCGGGCGATAGTCGTCCACGCGCGAGCGGTCGGTCGGCCCGAACCAGTACATCGAGGTCAGGGGCGCGATGCCGATGTTCTTCATGTCGCTGCGGGGGAACAGCGACACCCGGGTGTCGAACACCGTCTCGGCGCCCGGGGTGATGCGGAATTCGAAGGCGCCCGAGACCGACTTGCTGTCCAGCAGCGCATGGATCAGCACCGAGCGGTCCTTGTCCCCGGGCTCATGGATCCAGTAGCCGCGGAACAGCGGGAATTCCTCGCCCTCGGCGCTGCCGGTGCCGATGGCAAGGCCACGCGCCGACAGGCCGTAAAGCGTGCCGCGCGCCACGGCGCGGAAATAGCTCGCGCCCTGAAAGACCACGACCTCGTCCATGACGTCGGGCCGGTTCAGCGGCGTGCGGATGCGAAAGCCCGACCAGCCCATGTTGCCCAGGGTCTCGTAATCGACGCCGTCGGGGAATTGCCCGGGGTCGAAATCGAACATATGCGGGTCGAACTTGACCGGGATCACCACGCCTTCGCGCACCAGGCTGATGTCCACCGGCTCGTGGAAGATCGAGCCGGGCGGCAGCAGGTCCAGCGCGAAATCGCGGCTTCCGACCCAGGGGTCGCGGTCGCGGCGGAAGCGGATGCCGCGATACTGGTCGTAGGTCAGGTTCGCGAAGGTGCCGATCAGTTCTGCATCGCGATATTCATAAGGTTTCGAGGCCAGCTCCTTGGCCATCGCCGCCACGTCCTCGAAATCGAAGGGCTTGGGCAGCGCGGCTTCGACCGGCTGCGCTTGCGGTTCGGGCGCGGGCGTCTCGGGGCTTTCCTGCGCCAGCGCCGCGCCCAGCGAGGACGACAGCGCGCCGACCGCCGTCATGGCCCCGGCAGAGATGACAAAATCGCGACGACGCATCGACCATCCTCATTCTTCGGGCAAGAAGACCCAGAAATTCCGAGCGGATTTCGCATTGCCGCGCCGATCAGGCAAGCCTTTTCACGTCACATGGCAGCGACTTGCCGAGAGTCGACGGATTTTCGCCGCAGAAAGGGCCGCGCAGGCCGAATGCCCGCGCGGCCGATCCGGTTCCCTTGCCGGGCTCAGCGATTGATCTCGCGCAGCACCCTGCCCTCGGCGTTCATCTCGACCGAGACCGCCTCGCCCTCGGGATTGACCGCCTGCGCGACCGCGCGCGGGCCGTCCTGCACGATCTCGCCGATGCGGCTGTAGCCGGCCCCGGTCAGCGCCAGCCGCAACGCGCCGCGGTCGATCACCGCCCCCTGGCGCTGCGGAGCGGCCTCGCCCGCAGGCGCGGCATCCGGTGCGGCGCCCGCGGGCGGCGGTGCGTCCGGGCCGCGGCCCTCGCGCTTGCCGTGGTCGCGGTCCTTGCCGTGATGGCCGTCGCGCCAGCCGTCGCCGCGCTTGCCGTGACGGTCGTGCTTGCGGTGCTTGCCGTCCTGGAAGCCGGGCCTCTCCTTGTCGCCGCGGCCGAAGCGAAGCAACGTGCCGTCCTCGGCGAAGGCGGCGCGGATCTTGTTCTTCTCGGCGTCCTGGCCGGCCAGCATGACGGCCCGCTCGCCGGTAAAGACCGCCTGCAGGCTGCCGAGCTCGGCAAAGACGGCGTTGTCGCGCACCGCCTGCGGGACAAGCTGCGCCACCAGCGCCTGCGGCAGCACCGCCTCGCCCCGCGCGCGCAGCCCGCGCAGCTGGCCCTGTGCGTCCAGCATGGCGTCAAGCTCGGTCCCGTCGGGCAGCTTGCCCTGGATGCGGCTGCCGTCGTGGCGGCCGCGCTTGCTGGTCACATCGGTCAGCCCGGCGTCCTTCAGCGCCTGCGGCAGCGCGACCGGGGCCTGCGCCTCGGCCGCGGGCGGTTGCGGGGCGGGCGCGGTCTCCTGCGCCAGCGCCGGGCCGGCGAGCAGCGCCAGCAGCGCGGCCAGCGTGACGGGGGTCGATAATCTTCTGCTCATCTGTGGTTCCTTCCGTGTCGGGACCCAGGCGGCCCCATGCGAATCGGGAAATACCCCCCGCCCCGCCAATGAAACGCCAACAGCCCGTTTTGCTTTCGTTTGGTTTTGACGCATTACATCGACACCATGATCCGCGCCCGCCTTTTCGCCCTGCCGCTTCTTGCCGCGCTGGCCCTGCCCGCCCTGGGCGAGGACCATCACCGCGGCCACGACCCGCGGGCCGAGGACTGGGCCTCGGAATTCGACGACCTCGGGCAGCAGGACTATCGCGTGTTGCCGCTGAAGCGCGCCGCGCAGATCGTGGCAGAGCGCTTTCGCGGCCGGCTGATCGCCGCGCGCCTGGTCCCGCCCCGGCCCGAGGAGCGCGCGCGCGGCGTGGTGCTGGTGCATCAGCTGCGCCTGCTGACCCCGGCCCGGGACGTGCTGGCGATCCGGCTGGACGCGCGCAGCGGCGCCTTTCTGGAGGTGGCGGGCGCCGGGCTGACCGAGGCGCGCCGCAAGGGGAACGCGCGATGAAATGCCTGATCGTCGAGGACGACCCCACCCTTGCGGGCCAGTTGGCCCAGGCCATGCGCGACGGCGGCTTCGCCTGCGACCTGGCGGCGGACGGCACGCGGGGCGAATTCCTGGGCGCGACCGAGACCTATGACCTGGCCATCCTCGACCTGGGCCTGCCCGGGCTGCCGGGAATCGAGGTGCTGACCCGCTGGCGCGAGGCCGGCGTGACCATGCCGGTGCTGATCCTGACCGCGCGCGGCGACTGGACCGACAAGGTCGCGGGCTTCCGCGCCGGGGCCGACGATTACGCGGTCAAGCCCTTCCGCCTGGAAGAGGTGGTGATCCGCGCCCAGACCCTGGTGCGCCGCGCCGCCGGCCACGCCCGGGCGGTGATCCCGGCCGGGCCGCTGCGGCTGGACAGCCAGCTGGGCGTCATCACCCGCAACGGGCTGGCGCTGAAGCTGACCGGATTCGAGACCCGGATCCTGGCCTATCTGATCCATCACCAGAACCGCGTCGTCAGCCGCAGCGAGCTGTCGGATCACCTCTACGATTCCGCCGCCGACCGCGACTTCAAGTCGATCGAGGTCGTCATCGGCCGGCTGCGTCGCAAGATCGGCGACGGGCTGATCGAGACCCGGCGCGGCGAGGGCTACGTGCTGCGGAGCGCGCCGTGATCCTGCCCGGCGATTCGATCCGCGCCCGGCTGATCGGCCTGGGCGCGGCGCTGACGGTGGCGGCGCTGGCGGCGGGCTATCTGGCCATCGCCGCCATTCTCGAAGATTTCATCACCGGCCGCTTCGATGCCGAGACCGAGGCGGTGGCCGACGCCCTGATCGCGGGCGCCGCCGTCGATGCCGACGGGCGCCTGCTGGCCGGCCCCGAACCCGCAGACCCGCGGTTCCAGATCCCGCTGTCGGGCTGGTTCTGGCAGCTGACCCAGGACGGCCGGGTTTCGGCCAAGTCGCCCTCGCTCTTCGACAATGTGCTGAACCCGCCCGAAGCCGATTTCCAGGGCGGACCCGGTCTTGGCCCCGACGGCGAGTCGCTACGCGTGACCCGCCATCGCTTCACCCTGCCCGACAGCGATTCGGCGCTGGCGGTGACCGTGACCGCCCCCCGGGCCGAGATCGACGCCAGCCTGTCGCGTCTGCGCCGGCCGCTGGCGGTCTCGCTGTCGGTGCTGGGGCTGGCGCTGACGCTGGCAAGCTTCCTGCAGGTGGCGGCGGGGCTGCGCAGCCTCGACCGGCTGGGCCGCGACATCCGCGGCATCCGCGCCGGCCGGGCCGAGACGCTGCCCCTGCCCGCCGTGGCCGAACTGCGCCCCGTCGCGGCCGAGATCAACGCGCTGCTGGAACAGAACCGCAGCGTTCTGGCCCGCGCGCGCGAGCATCTGGGCAACCTCGCGCATTCGCTGAAGACGCCGCTTTCGGCGCTGGACAACACGCTGCCGCCCGATCATCCCGGCCACGGGCTGGTCGCGCGCATGGACCGGCAGATCGGATGGCACCTGCGCCGGGCACGCTCCTCGGCCGCGCCGCGGCTTCTGGGCCAGCGCACGCCGGTCCGGCCGGTGATCGAGGACATCCTGCTGGTCCTGGGCCGGCCGATCCGCGATTCGGCCCTGTCGGTCGAGGTTTCGACCCCCGGCGCCCCCGCCTTCGCCGGCGAGCGTCAGGACCTCGAAGAGATGATCGGCAATCTGGTCGAGAATGCGGTGAAATGGGCCGACACCCGGCTGCATATCCAGGCCTCTGCGCAGGACCAGACCCTGGACATCGTGATCGAGGACGACGGCCCCGGTATGTCCGACGCCGATCACGCGCAGGCGCTGGCCCGCGGCAGCCGCCTGGACGAGAACGGCCCGCCCGGCACCGGCTTGGGCCTTGCCATAGTCGCGGACCTTGCCGCCCTGCACGGCGGCGCGCTGGCGCTGGACCGCTCGGACCTTGGGGGGGGGCTGCGGGCCACGCTGCGCCTGCCGGCGATCCCGCCGCCGGGCTGACCCGCATCGGACGCTGGGCGCCGTCCCGACTCTTGTCCCGGTTTCCGCAACCGCCTATTGCGGCGCAACCCCTTGGCGGCCTTGACTTGCCCGCGGCCGGCCTGCGAAAGGGGAACGGACGGAAGCGTGGCCGAGTGGTTTAAGGCTCTGGTCTTGAAAACCAGCGTGGGGGAGACTCCACCGTGGGTTCGAATCCCACCGCTTCCGCCAATCACAAGCCTGTGAATTTTGATAACCAATTGAATTTGCTCAATACTTATCTAGATGTCGATTCTGCTTGGCAGAAATTGCTATACATCTAGCTATACAAAATGCGATACCAGCTCCTAAGGAATTTGGGGGCACACATGGCAATCACCACCCGGAAAGGGTCATCAAAGGGAACGCTCTATCTCTATCGGCGCGTCCCAAAGCGGTATGAGTCGATAGAGCCGCGCCGGTTCGTCTGGGTCAGCCTCCACACGGATAGCCCATCCATCGCGAAGGCGAAGGAAGCCGCAGCCTGGGAACAGATGGTCGAAGCATGGGAAGCGAAACTAGCTGGCGACAGCGCCGACGCGGAACAGAGATTTAATGCGGCGAAGGAATTAGCAGCAGCGCGCGGGTTCCGCTACATGCGCGCCGAACAGGTCGCGAAGCTGCCTCTTGAAGATCTTCGCGACCGGATGGCGAAAATCCCAGTCAAGGACGACCAGCCGGATATGATCGAAGCGGCGGCGCTCCTTGGAGGGGAGAAAGAGCCGCCGCTGACGGTCAGCAAGGCGCTAGAGGTATACTGGACGCTCGCGAAGGATAAGACGCTCGGGAAGTCGCCGGATCAGCTTCGCCGATGGGAAAATCCACGAAAGAAAGCCGTGAAGAATTTCATCGCCGTTGTCGGTGACAAGGCGTTATCCGATGTCACCGGCGACGACATGCTCGATTTCCGTAGCTGGTGGATGGAGCGCCTTGAGGTCGAGGATATGACGCCGAACAGCGCGAACAAGGTGTTGAACGGCTTGCAATAAGGACCCCGCTTCTGGGGTGATCGGCGTCCAAAATGGACCCCACCGACCGGGGGTTGGGTCCATTGTGCCTTCGATGATTATCGGAGGCCGAGCACGGGATGCTGATCGTGGAGACAATCGCAAAAATCAGGCGGCTACATTTCACCGAGGGCAAGGGGATCAAGACGATCTGCCGTGACCTGAAGCTGTCGAAGAAGGTGGTGCGGAAGGTGATCCGCACCGGGATTACCGAGTTCACCTATACCCGGACGGTGCAGCCGCGCCCGAAGCTGGGTGCCTGGCTGGGGGAACTCAACCGGCTGCTGGAGGTCAACGCCGCGCGGTCCAGCCGGGAACGTCAGTCTCTGATACAGATCTACGAAGAACTGAGCGGTCTCGGTTATGAAGGTGGGTATGACGCGGTGCGCCGCTACGCCTCGAACTGGGCACGCACTCAGAGTTCAGGCGCTTCTGCCGCCTTCGTGCCCCTGAGCTTTGCGCCCGGTGAAGCCTATCAGTTCGACTGGAGCCACGAGGTTGTGGTGATCGATGGGGCGACCACCACCATCAAAGTGGCCCATGTTCGCCTGTGCCACAGCCGGATGTTCTTTGTGCGGGCCTATCCGCGCGAGACGCAGGAGATGGTGTTCGATGCCCACGACAGGGCTTTCGCCTTCTTCAAGGGCACCTGCACCCGCGGGATCTACGACAACATGAAGACGGCGGTGGAGACCATCTTCACCGGCAAGGAACGCCTCTACAATCGTCGGTTCCTGCAGATGGCCAGCCATTATCTGGTCGAACCCGTTGCCTGCACCCCTGCTGCGGGTTGGGAGAAAGGCCAGGTGGAGAGCCAGGTCGGCACTGTCCGTCAGCGGTTTTTCGCGCCCCGCGTCAGGGTCAAGAGCTACGAGGAACTGAATGCCTGGCTGCTGGACAAGTGCATCGCCTCGGCCAGAACCAGCAAGCATCCGGAGCTGACGGACAAAACCGTCTGGCAGGTCTTCCAGGAAGAGCGCCCGCACCTTGTCCCCTATGCCGGGCGCTTCGACGGATTCCATTCACTGCCTGCGGCGGTGTCAAAGACCTGTCTCGTGCGCTTCGACAACAACAAATACTCCGTCGCGGCAACGGCTGTCGGGCGGCAGGTCGAGATCAGGGCCTATGCTGAGCGGATCGAGATCCGGCAGGAGGGCCGACTGGTCGGAGACCACCCGCGTCACTTCGGCCGGGACCGAACGGTTTACAATCCCTGGCATTATGTGCCTGTTCTGCTTCGCAAACCCGGGGCGCTGCGTAACGGCGCACCGTTCAAGGACTGGGTTCTTCCCGGAGCTCTTGAACAGATCCGCCGCAAGCTGCAGGGCTCCTCAGATGGCGACCGCCAGATGGTGAAGGTCCTCGGCGCTGTGCTGACGGAAGGGATGCCTGTGGTTCAAAAGGCATGTGCCGAAGCTCTCTCGCAAGGCGTCCATTCTGCCGATGTAATCCTCAATATTCTATCCCGCAGGCGAGATCCGGAACCACCACCGCTTCTGCTGACCTCTCCGGCCTTGCAGTTGACCCATGAGCCTGTGGCGGACTGCGCCCGTTATGATCTGCTGCGGAGGGCCTGCTGATGGATCGTGCTGACATCATGGCTGCAATGGGCGAGTTGAAGCTCTACGGGATGCGCGCCGCTTATGACGAACTCATGGCGGTGGCTGTGCGCCGCCAGCACGAACCCCGCCAGATCGTTGGAGATCTTCTGGCCGCCGAGATCAACGAGAAGAAAGCGCGGTCGGTCAAATACCAGATCACCACCGCCAAGCTGCCCTATGCCCGGGAGATCGAGGAGTTCACCTTCGATGACACCCCAATCAACGAGACCCTGGTGCGAGATCTGGCCAGCGGGGAGTTCCTCAGCCAACAGCGCAATGTCGTGCTGGTTGGCGGCACCGGGACCGGCAAGACCCATATCTCTGTGGCCATAGCGCGCGCGGTCATCCGCAATGGTGCCCGGGGCAGGTTCTTCAATGTCGTCGATCTGGTGAACAGGCTGGAGGCCGAGGCCCGTGCCGGACGGGCAGGCCGGCTTGCAGAACATCTGATGCGGCTCGACTTCGTCATCCTCGATGAACTCGGATACCTGCCATTCGCGCAGTCCGGCGGCCAGCTGCTGTTCCATCTGATCAGCAAGCTCTATGAGCAGACTTCCGTCATCGTCACCACCAACCTCGCATTCGGGGAGTGGCCGACCGTCTTCGGAGACGCAAAGATGACCACCGCGCTGCTCGACCGGCTCACCCACCACTGCGACATCGTCGAGACCGGCAACGACAGCTGGCGCATCAAAACCCGAGCCTGAACACCCTCCAAAACGCAGGCCCGCGTCGGCTGCGCCAGCTGGAAAGCTACGCCGCCACGGGCCTGCTCACCCGCGCGCCAAAGGGGTCACTTTTGGACGCCGATCAGGGGGCCCGTTTGAATGCCGATTGACATCTATGACGCAAGTTGCAGTATTGCGCATGGTGACGGACTGCGATCCGTGCTACGTCCCCGGGTCGAAGCCTCTTTCCTTCGAGAGCGCGGCCTCGCGGCTCATCTCAACGATTTGCTCAGCGAAGGCCAATGGCCTGATGCACAGCGAACGATCGCGCAAGATCTTCGTGCAAGATTGGATGAGGCATACCGTGCCGGTGTCGGGCCGGGAAAAGCTGGGGAGAATGAGCAATATCCGCTGCTCGCGCGCATTCTCCCCTGCGGCACCTCGACCGAGCAGATTCCCTCCGACATGGCGCGATCTATCGAGGCCGGGCTCGCCAGTCATGTAGCGCACAGCAGCGTGCTTGCCAATCCGGTCTTGCAGCGTGTGTTGGTGTCGTTACGTGATAAGCTGTCCACTAGCAGCGAATATACAGGCGAGGTCCAGCAGGAGTTCGACGCCGTACTCCAACAGATTTTGATGTTTTGCAGTGACCGGCAGAATGCGGAGATTCGCGATCTCGGGGCGCGCGGTACGTATCTGCGAGCCCCGGATCCAAGCGAGGCCGATCTCCAGTCAGACCTCCGCGAATTCCTCAAAGGCAATCTCGTAGGCGCGGAGGTGCTATCCGAAGTGCGTGGTGTCTCGACCGGCCGGACAGATCTCTATGTCAGCCTAGGTGGCCCCGCTTTCGTTATCGAGCTCAAAAAACACGAGGGCGCGTTTTCACCCGAGACTGCCAAGCGCTACCAGGCGCAGGCAACCAGCTACCAAGCGGCCAACGTCCGGCTCGGATTTCTCGGAGCGCTCGAGCTCGTCGATCGCCCAGGGCCGGTGCCGAGCATAGAGGAGTGTCTCTGGCACAGCGCTTATGTTCCCGAAGGTAGCGCGCTCGCCCGGCATCTCATCGTGTTCAGGGTTCCCGGTCGCTTGAAATCCCCATCTTCGCTCCGTTAGAGCGCCTCTACCGCTGGGGTATCGCGCGTTCACACTGTGTTGGCTCTGCTGTGGGCAACAGATGTGAAGCGAAGGTCAGCAGTTAGAAAGCGCCGCTCGACGACGGCGACGTTGGGCGCGAAATAGACGTCTGACGGCTCTCGATCAGCTCTGCCACCGTCTCACCTCCTATTTTGGCGGGGTATAGAGGGCAATGGAGTAGATATAGTTCTCATCGGTATCTCGCATGGCCCGCCAAATTTCACAAATCGTTACAGGAACTTCCTGTAAATTCCCAGCAACCCGCATCGGGTGCTTTCCTTCGCCGGAAATGACCGTTAGCCTCGACAGCGACACCAGCGAGAACGAGGACGCACAGATGATGAGAACCGGCACCACCCTTGCGGCCAGCCTGCTGTTGCTGGCGGCCTGTGCGGGAACGGAAGGCGACCGCTACGGCCAGATCATCGCCGACTCAACCCCGCCCAGCCCCGAATTGCGGGCGCTGTTGGCCCAGGGCGCGACCAGGGTTGCCTATGATCCGGCCTCGATCCGCTATGCCGAGATCTCGAACGTCGCGACCTTCAAGGACGGGTTGCAGGGCGTCTGCGTCCGCGCCGACAGCAAGAACGTCAAGGGCCTTTACACCGGCGTGCACAATATCGGCATCCCGCTGCGCGACGGCAAACCCGTCGGCGGAGAGTTGGACCATCCGATCTGCAACCGCGCCGACGTGCCCTGGCACAAGTTCCCCGAGCTGGAGAACCTGGGCCGCAAATAGGCGGCCCCGCCCGCTCAGGCGACCAGTTCGCCCGCCAGCGAGTTCGGCGCGCTGGCGGTGATGCGCACCCGCAGCAGGTCGCCCACCTGCGCAGCGGGCGCCTCGACGAAGACCGCGTGCAGGTAGTCCGACTTGCCGACCATCTGTCCCGGCTTCCGGCCCGGCTTTTCGAACAGCACGCCCAGTTCGCGCCCGACCATGCCCAGCTGCGCCGCCTTCTGCTGGCTGGTCAGCAGCGCCTGCAACTCTTGCAAACGGGCGTCGGCCCGGTCCGAATCGACCTCGGGCCGTTCATAGGCCGGGGTGCCGGGGCGTGGCGAATACTTGAAGCTGAAGGCGGTGCCGAAATTCACCCGCGCCACCAGGTCCAGCGTATCCTGGTGGTCCTGGTCGGTCTCGCCCGGGAAACCAACGATGAAATCGCTGGTCAGCATGATGTCGGGCCGCGCCTCGCGGATGCGATCGATCAGTCGCAGGTATTCTGTGACCGTATGCTTGCGGTTCATCGCCTTCAGGATGCGGTCGCTGCCCGACTGCACCGGCAGGTGCAGATAGGGCATCAGCTTCGGCTCGTCGCGATGTGCCTCGATCAGGTCGTCGGCCATGTCGTTCGGGTGACTGGTGGTATAGCGGATGCGGTCGAGCCCGTCGATTTCCGCCAGGGCCCGGATCAGCCGGCCGAAGCCCCATTCGCCGCCTTGCCCCTGACCGTGCCAGCCGTTGACGTTCTGGCCCAGCAGCGTGATCTCGCGCACGCCGCGCGCGACCAGGTCGCGGGCCTCGGCCAGGATGCGGCTGACCGGGCGCGAGACCTCGGCGCCGCGGGTATAGGGCACCACGCAGAAGGCGCAGAACTTGTCGCAGCCCTCCTGCACGGTCAGGAAGGCGGCGGGGGCGCGCCGGGTTGCGGCGGGCTTCGGCAGGTGCTCGAACTTGTCCTCGGCCGGGAATTCGGTGTCGACGCCGCCCCCCGCCCGCGCCATGGCCGGCAGCCGGTGATAGGCCTGCGGGCCGACCACCAGGTCGACGATGGGCATGCGGCGCTGGATCTCGGCGCCCTCGGCCTGGGCCACGCAGCCGGCGACGCCGATCTTCAGGTCGGGGCGCTCGGCCTTCAAGGGCTTCAGCCGGCCGAGGTCGGAATACAGCTTCTCGGCGGCCTTCTCGCGGATGTGGCAGGTGTTCAGAAGCACCATGTCGGCCTCGGCCTGGTGCTCGGTCAGGACATAGCCCTCGGCGCCCATGGCCTCGGCCATGCGCTGGCTGTCATAGACGTTCATCTGGCAGCCGTAGGTCTTGATGAAAAGCTTCTTCGCCGCCGGGGTCTTGGCTTGGTCCGTCATGCCGTGCTGTCCTTGAGAATGCGGCGCTGATACAGGAATATGCGCGACTTGGAAAGTGCGGGCGCAAGATGACGGACCTGACCAGCATCCCGAATATCGGCCCGGCCACGGCGCAGGCGCTGCGCGAGGCCGGCGTGGCGGATGCCGAGACGCTGCGCGCCATGGGCGCGCATGAGGCCTATGCCGCCATGCTGCGCGCCGGCACGCGGCCGCATTTCATCTGGTATTACGTCTTGCACATGTCGCTGCAGGGCCGGCCGTGGAACGACTGCCGCGGCGAGGAAAAGACCGCGCTGCGCCGGCGCTTCGACGCGCTGGTCGCCGAATGCCGGGGCGGCGGGCTGACGCCCATCGAGGCGGCACTGCGCGAGATCGGGCTGATCGCGCCTCAGTCGCGCAGCTGACGGGCCAGGAAGACGCCAGCGCGGCGCCAGGATTCGTCGTTGTCGCCGCGAAAGTTCAGTTCCTTGTGGGCGATCAGCTTGCCCCCCTTCAGGTCCACCTCGCTGGCAAAGGCCTGAAGGATCAGCGTGCTGGCCTTTTGCACCACGATGAACAGGCCGCGGTCTCCGCCCCGGTCGCGCAGCAGCGTGACCAGGCAATCCGTGGTCTCGCGCGGGCAGGCCTCGGCGACCTCGTCGCGGGTCAGCAGCGTGCCGGGCATTTCTTCGGCCAGCACCTGGGCCAGCAGGTCCTGGCGGTGCAGGTGCTCGGCCTGCTGGTCCCGCGCCTCGTGCGAGGTATCCAGCAGCTTGACCGGCGCGATCACCAGCCCATCGGCCCAGGCGGGCGATGCCAGGGAGAGCCACAGGGCCGGCAGCAGGTAACGCATGGTTCCCCTCCCCTTCCATTCAAGGGCAGTCTGCATCCGGCCGGCGGGTCCCGCAACCGGGCGGAAGGTCTTGCCCCATTGAACGCCCGCAAGCGCCCGGCTAGCCTGTGCCCGACACCGGGACCATGGAGACGGCGATGAACCAACCGCAAAGCTGGGAAGCACGGGCCGAGGAATATTCGCTCTACGGCTTTACCGACATGCCCACGATCCACCGCCGCGGAACCGTGGTCGTGACCCATGGCGAGGGCCCCTATGTGGTCGACGTGCATGGCAAGCGCTATCTCGACGCGAACTCGGGCCTGTGGAACATGGTCGCGGGCTTTGACCATCGCGGGCTGATCGACGCGGCCAAGGCGCAATACGAGCGTTTCCCCGGCTATCACGCGTTCTTCGGCCGCATGTCGGACCAGACGGTGATGCTGTCGGAAAAGCTGGTCGAGGTTTCGCCCTTCGACAGCGGCAAGGTGTTCTACACCAACTCCGGCTCCGAGGCGAACGACACCATGGTCAAGATGCTGTGGTTCCTGCACCGGGCCGAGGGCAAGCCGCAGCGCCGCAAGATCCTGACGCGCTGGAACGCCTATCACGGGGTGACGGCGGTGTCGGCCAGCATGACCGGCAAGCCCTATAACGAGGTGTTCGGCCTGCCCCTGCCCGGCTTCATCCACCTGACCTGCCCGCATTACTGGCGCTATGGCGAGGTCGGCGAAAGCGAAGAGCAGTTCGTCGCCCGCCTTGCCCGCGAGTTGGAGGAGGTGATCCAACGCGAGGGCGCCGACACCATCGCCGGCTTCTTCGCCGAGCCGGTGATGGGCGCGGGCGGCGTGATCCCGCCGGCCAAGGGCTATTTCCAGGCGATCCAGCCGATCCTGAAAAAGCACGGCATCCCGCTGGTCTCGGACGAGGTGATCTGCGGCTTCGGCCGCACCGGCAACACCTGGGGCTGCCAGACCTACGGCTTCACCCCGGACGCGATCATTTCGTCCAAGAACCTGACGGCCGGCTTCTTCCCGATGGGGGCGGTGATCCTGGGGCCGGACCTGGCCGGCCGCGTGCAGGCCGCGGTCGAGGCGATCGAGGAATTTCCGCACGGCTTCACCGCATCGGGCCATCCGGTCGGCTGCGCCGTCGCGCTGAAGGCCATCGACGTGGTGATGAACGAGGGCCTGGCCGAGAACGTCATCCGCCTGGCGCCGCGCCTGGAAGAGAACCTGCGCCGGCTGGCGCAGAAGCCGAACATCGGCGAATACCGCGGCGTGGGCTTCATGTGGGCGCTGGAGGCCGTGCGCGACAAGGCGACCAAGACGCCCTTCGAGGCCACTCTTTCGGTCAGCGAGCGCATCGCCAACACCTGCACCGACCTCGGCCTGATCTGCCGGCCGCTGGGGCAGTCGGTGGTGCTGTGCCCGCCCTTCATCCTGACCGATGGGCAGATGGACGAGATGTTCCAGAAGCTGGAACAGGCGCTCGACGAGGTCTTTGCCGAGGTCGCCTGATCCGGGAAGGCAGCACCCCCGGAGCGGTCCGGGGGGCTTTTCCCATGGATAGCCCCCTTGGGGGGCCTCCGCTTGCGGTTCGGTGACCCGCTTTAGCAGGCTGCTAAGAAGAGTTCCGGGAGGGCGTCGGGATGGAAAATCGTTCTGCGGCCGACCGAGATCTGGCTGGAAAACACGCACTTGCGGGCGATTGGGGGCGAATTTCCTGCTTTCTGTCCAGTGCGCCGCGTCGCGAGGACTTTTTCAGCAGCCTGTCAAGGCCCTACCAGGGATCGCCGCCGCCCAACACCGCCCGTGCCATCTGCACCCGCTCGGGACGCAGCCCGGCGGCGGCGGCGAAATCCAGGACCCGCTGATCCTGCTCCAGCAGGAAATCCAGCACGAACACGGCGAATTCCGGCCGCGCCGCCATCGCGCGCAGCCCTGCGGGGTCGCAGCCCGACTGCGCCAGCAGCGCCGCCACCAGTTCGGCATCGCCGGCAATATGGGCAAAGCCCCGATCCGCGATGTCGCGCGCCTCGCCTGCTGTCATCCCGCTTTCCCGCTTTCGTGAAGGTTTCCACCGTTTTTGCTGCGGCTGGAAAGGATTTGTTAACCATTTTCGGCGCAAGATGCCGGCCAGCGCAGCAAGAGTAAAGCAGGCGAGGAGCATGGCAGGGCGAATTCTTGTCGTCGACGGCGCGCCGACCAACCGCATCACCATGAAGGTGCGGCTCAGTTCGGCCTGCTACGAGGTGGCGACCGCCGCCTCGGGACAAGAGGCGCTGCGCATGGCGCGGCTGATCCACCCCCAGATCGTGCTGATCGGCGCCAACCTGCCCGACATCGGCGGCCCGGCGCTTTGCGCGGCGCTGCGGGCGCTGCCGCAGGGCGGCGACATGCCGGTTCTGGTGCTGGCCCGGGGCGACGACCGCGTGGCCGCGCTCAGCGCCGGCGCCTCGGCGCTGATCGATCCGAACGGGGACGAGCTGACGCTGCTGGCCCGCATCCGCGGCCTGATGCGGCACGAGGCGCTGGCGCTGCCCGACTCGGCCCCCGGCCTGGCCGAGCCGGGCGCGGCTTTCCAGCACGACTGCCGGCCGCGCGCGGTCTTCGTCGCCGACCAGCCCGCGACCGCGCTCGGCTGGCGCCACGCCCTGCAGAACCGGGTCGATTTCGCCATCGCCGTCAGCGAGCCCGAGCGCACGCTTGCCGACGCCGCCGCCGGCCGGGTAGCCGAGCTTTACCTGATCGCCGCCGACATCCGGCAGCCCGGCGACGGGCTGCGGCTGCTTTCGGAACTGCGCTCGCGCCCGCATTCGCGCGACGCGGGTTTCGTCGTCGCCCTGCGCCCGGAACGGGCCGAGATGATGCCGGTGGCGCTGGACCTGGGCGCGGGCGACGTGTTGCCCTGGGACCTGGCCGGCGCCGGTTTCGCAGCCGAGGCCGGCTTGCGCCTGCAGGCCCAGCTTGCGCGCAAGCACGAGGCCGACCGCCGCCGCAACGAGACCCGACGGAACATGCATTGGGCGATGACCGATCCGCTGACCGGGCTGCACAACCGCCGCTTCGCCCTGCCGCGGCTGTCGGAACTGGCCTTCGCCGCGCAGGATAGCCATCGCGACCTTGCGGTGCTGCTGCTGGACCTCGACCGTTTCAAGCAGGTGAACGACAGCCATGGCCATCCGGCGGGGGACGCGGTGCTGGCCGAGGTGGCCTCGCGCCTGGCCTCGGCCCTGCCCGAGGACGGGCTTCTGGCCCGCATCGGTGGCGAGGAGTTCCTGGCCGTGCTGCCCGACTGCCCGGCCCGCGCCGCCCGCCGCGTGGCCGAGGACATGCGCCGCGCGGTCATGGCCGCGCCGGTGCGCCTGCCGCCGGGCGGCGCCGCCGAGGAACTGGGCATCACCGTCTCGGTCGGGGTGGCGGTCGGCCATGCCGGCGGCGGACAGGCCCCGGACCCTGAGGCGCTGCTGGCCAGCGCCGACCGCGCGTTGCTGGCCGCGAAATCCGCAGGCCGCAACCGCATCGTGATCGCCCCGCAGATGATCGCCGCCTGACCTGCGCCGCCCTGCGACCCACGGCCGACTTTTCTTTGGCCCTGCCATGACCTAAATATGTCGGGAACAGGAAAGGAACGCGCCCATGTCCCCAGTCCGTGCCGAAGATTCCGAACGGTCCATCAAGCAATCCATGATCCGCGGCGCCCTTGGACGCTGTCCGGCCTGCGGTCAGGGCCGGCTGTTCCAGGGCTATCTGAAGGTGAACGCGTCCTGCGCCCATTGCGGCGAGGAATTGCACCACCAGCGGGCCGACGACGGGCCGGCCTATCTGACCATCCTGCTGGTCTCGCACCTGGGGGCGCCGCTGCTTCTGGCGATCTACATGATGTATCGCCCCTCGGCCATGTCGATGCTGATCGGCTTCGGCCTGGGCGCGGTGGTGCTGTCGCTGCTGCTGCTGCCCCGCATCAAGGGCGGCTTCATCGGCTTCCAATGGGCGCGCCGGATGCATGGCTTCGGCCACGAAACGCCGGCCCTGGGGGCCTCGATCCCGTGAGCGCGGCGCCCGCCCCGGCCCGCGAAGCGCCTGCCGAGGTGCCGATCCGCGATGCGGCGACCGTGGTCGTCCTGGACCGCCGTGCGCCCGCGGGACCGTCGGTGCTGATGGGCCAGCGCGGCGCCGCGGCCGTGTTCATGCCGTCGAAATACGTCTTTCCGGGCGGGGCGGTCGATGCCGACGACGCGGATGCCCGACTGGCCGCCGATCTGGCGCCCGACACCGCCGCCCGGCTTCTGGCCGAGCCGCGCCCCGACGCCGTCCCCGCCTCTCCGTTGGCGCTGGCCGCCGCCGCGCTGCGGGAACTGGCCGAAGAGACCGGCCTTCTGACCGGCCGCCCCGGCCCCGCGCCCGCGGGCTGGGATCATTACGCCGGCGCCGGGCTGGCGCCCGATCCCTCGACGCTGATCTATCTGTTCCGCGCCATCACCCCGCCCGGCCGGCCGCGCCGATTCGACGCCCGCTTCCTGCTGCTCGATGCCGAGCGGCTGCACGGGGACCGCCACGACTTCGGCAATGCCTGCGATGAATTGTCGCACCTACATTGGGTGCCGCTGGCCGAGGCGCAGGCGCTCGACCTGCCCTTCGTCACCGAGGTGGTGCTGGCCGAACTGGCCGAGATGGTGGCGCTGGCCGGCAGCGGCCCGCTGACCCCGCCGGCATCGGTGCCCTTCTTCGACAATCGCGGCCCGCAGCCGCGCTTCATCCGCATCGGCTGACCTGCCCGTCAGCGGCCCTGGAACCGGGGCGCGCGCTTTTCCAGGAAGGCGGTGACGCCTTCGGCGAAATCCCGGGTCCGCGCCATCTCGCCCTGAAGCCGCGCCTCGACGCGCAATTGCGCCGCCATGTCGTTGCCGTCCGAGGCGCGCAGCGCGGCGCGGATCGCCATGAAGGCGGCGGTCGGCCCTTTGGCCAGCGCCCGCGCCCGCGCCGCGACCGCCGATGCGAATTCGGCATCGGGCACGGCTTCCCAGATCAGGCCCCATTCGGCGGCGCGGCGGGCCGAAAGCCCTTCGGCGAACAGCATCATGCCCATGGCGCGGGCCTGGCCCACCGCGCGAGGGATGATGAAGGTGCCGCCGGCATCCGGGATCAGCCCGATGCGGCTGAAGGCCTGCACGAAGCTGGCGCTTTCAGCCGCGATAACCACATCCGCGGCCAATGCCAGATTCGCCCCCGCCCCCGCCGCCGTGCCATTGACCGCCGCGATCACCGGCACCGGCGCCTCGCGGATCGCGGCCAGCATGGGCTCGTATTCCTCGCGCAGGATGCGTTCGACATCGAGGCCGGCCGCCGCATCGGTCAGGTCCTGCCCCGAGCAGAAGGCGCGCCCGGTCCCGGTCAGCACCACGCAGCGCGTGCCCGCCGGCAGATCGGTCAGCGCCGCCATGATCTCGGCCCGCATGGTCCGGTTCAGCGCGTTCATCACCTCGGGCCGGTTCAGCGCCAACTGGGCGATGCCGTCCTCATGCGTGCATGCGATGGTCTGAAAGCTCATGCGGTCCCCCCTGCTTGCGGCCATCCTGCCGGAGGCCGGCGGGACCGGGAAGCCCGGACCTCGCGTCAGTCGCGCATGATCTGGTCCAGCCGCGCCTTCTCGGCCTCGCTGAGCGTCTCGGCGCGCTCCTCGGCCGGGCGGCGCGAGCGGACAAAGCGCCAGCCCAGGGCCAAGGCCAGCAGCGCCATCACCGGCCCGGCCAGGTAGAGCAGCCAGTTCGCCCCGCGCGCGGGCGGCTGGAACAGCACATATTCCCCGAAACGGTCGGTCACCGCCTGCACGGCCTGGGCGTCGCTGTCGCCCGCGACCAGCCGCTCGCGCAGATAAAGCCGCAGGTCGCGGCTGATCGGCGCATTCGATTCGTCGATGGTCTCGCCCTGGCAGACCGGGCAGCGCAGCACCTTCGAGATCTCGCGGGCGCGGGCCTCCAGAGCGGGGTCCGAGAGGACCTCGTCGGGCTGCACGGCCAGCGCCGGCAGGGCGATCAGCAGCGACAGGGCCAGGATCAGCGCGCGCATCGGACTACTCCGCCGGCTGCGGCACGATGCCGCGGCGGGCCCCAGCGGCAACGCGATAGCGCCGGTCCGACAGGCTGACGAAACCGCCGAGCGCCATCAGCCCGCAGCCCAGCCAGATCCAGTTGGCGAAGGGTTTGACATAGCTGCGCACCGCCCAGCCGCCGCCCTGCTGCGGATCGCCGATCACTAGGTAGAGGTCGCGGAACAGCCCGTTCTGGATCGCCGCCTCGGTCGTGGGCATCGCCTGCACCGGATAGACCCGCTTTTCGGGATGCAGCAGCGCCACCTGCCGGCCGTCTTTCGCGACGCGCATGGTGGCGACGGTGGCCTCGTAATTGGGGCCGGGCTGCTGCTCGACCTTTTCCAAGGTGATCTCGTAGCCGGCGACGGTGAAGGATTGGCCGATCCGGGCGACGCGGATGTCCTCGACCTGCCAGGCCATCAGCAGGCTGATGCCGATGAAGGTGACGCCCAGGCCGCCATGGGCCAGCGCCTTGCCCCAATCCGCGCGCGGCAGCCGCGCCAGTCGCGACAGCCCAGAATTGCCGGTGCGCAGCCACAGATCGACCGCCGCACCGCCAAGCAGCCAGGCGCCCAGGCCGGCGCCGATCACTGCCAGCGCCGAATGGCCGGTCGAGACGGCATAGACCAGCGCCGCAACCGCCGCCGCGAAGGCCAGCGCGCCGCGCAGGGGCATCAGTGCCCGCTTCAGCTTGCCGCGTTTCCAGGGCAGGATCGCGCCCAGGGGCAGGACGATGGCCAGCACCACCATGAACGGAGTGAAGGCCTTTTCAAAGAAGGGCGCGCCGACCGACAGCTTCTTGTCCCAGGCCATCTCGGCGACCAAGGGCCAGACCGTGCCGATGAAGACCACGAAGGCCGAGACCGCCAGCAGGATGTTGTTGAGCACCAGCGCGCCTTCGCGCGACACCGGGGCGAATACGCCCTTGGCCTGCATCGACGGGGCCCGGAAGGCATAGAGCGTCAGCGCGCCGCCGACAAAGACAGCCAGGATCGCCAGGATGAACACCCCGCGCTCGGGGTCGCTGGCAAAGCTGTGGACGGATGTGATCACGCCCGAGCGCACGATGAAGGTGCCGATCAGCGAAAAGCCGAAGGCCAGGATCGCCAGCAGGATGGTCCAGCTTTTCAGCACTTCGCGCTTTTCGACGACGATGGCGGAATGCAGCAGCGCGGCCGCGATCAGCCAGGGCATGAAGCTGGCGTTCTCGACCGGGTCCCAGAACCAGAAGCCGCCCCAGCCGAGCTCGTAATAGGCCCACCAGGACCCCAGCGCGATGCCGATGGTCAGGAACACCCAGGCGGCCAGCGTCCAGGGCCGCACCCAGCGCGCCCAGGCGGCATCGACCCTTCCCTCGATCAGGGCGGCGACGGCAAAGCTGAAGGCCATCGAAAGCCCGACATAGCCCAGGTAGAGGAACGGCGGATGGAAGGCCAGGCCGGGATCCTGCAGCAGCGGGTTCAGGTCGCGGCCGTCGAAAGGCGGGCTCGCCAGGCGCGTGAACGGGTTCGAGGTGAACAGGATGAAGCCCAGGAAGGCCGCGCCGATCGCGGCCTGCACCGACAGCACCCGGGCCCGCAGCCGCGGCGGCAGGTTGGCGTCGAAGCTGGCCGCAGCCGCGCCGAACAGCGACAGGATCAGCACCCACAGCAGCATCGAGCCCTCGTGATTGCCCCAGACGCCGCTGATCTTGTAGAGCATGGGCTTGGCGGTATGGGAATTTTCATAGACCAGCAGGACCGAGAAATCCGAGGTCACGAAGGCCACCGTCAGCGCCGCGAAGGCGATGCCGATCAGCCCGAATTGCGCCAGGGCGGCGGGCCGCGCGCTGTCGATCCAGCCGCTCCAGCCCTTGGCGGCGCCGATCTGCGGCACGATCATCTGGAAGATCGCCACGGCGAAGGCAAGGATCAGGGCGAAATGGCCGATTTCGGCGATCATGGGCTTCCTCCGGGTGGCTGACCGCAGAATAGCCGCGGCGCGGGCGGCAAGCCAGCCCCCCGCGCCTGTCAGATTGTCACAGAAGCGCTAATGCTCGGCCTGGGCGCTGGCCCAGTCGCGCAGGGCGGCGTTGTCCTCGAAGCCGTCGCCCTCCAGCGCGGCCAGCGTCGCCGCCGCCGCATTGGCCCGGATCACCGGCCGGGTGCGGAAGTAATGCGCCTCGCGCGCGCCGAAATAGAAGCTGATGATCGCGCCCAGAAGCCACCACAGCGGTTCCGGCACCAGATTCAGGTTCTGCATCCGCAGCCCGAAACCCACCGGCTCGGCCATGGCATAGACGAACAGGCCCACCGTGCCCATGGTCAGCATCGGGCGCGGCAGGCGGTTCAGCCCGTTCATCAGCCCGTCGAACCAGCCGCGCGGCTGGGCCGCGAACTCGCCCGAAAGCTGGGTGATGGCGCGGGCATAGGCTTCCTCGTCCAGCTCCATGCGGCGGGTCGCGTTCTCGCGGAAAACCTCGGCCATGCCGGTCGCGGCATTCGCGACCGTGGTGACGGCGGTGCCGGCGCCCAAGAAACGGTCCATCACCCCCATTTCGCCACCCGCGCCCGATGTTCCGCCGCCGTCAGGTGATACTTGGCCGAGATGAATTCCTCGGCCCGGGTGATCCAGCCGCCCTTGCCGCCCGCCTTGGTGCGGGCGTATTTGCGGCTGGCCGGGCGGGCGTCGCCCAACGCGTAATAGTAGTTGCGCCGCGCGATGCCATAGGCGTCGGCGAAATAGCCCGGCGCCGCCATGTCGGCCTGGGCCGCGGCGCGGATCGTCCCCGGCCCGACCAGCCCGTCGTCCGTCGCCGGAAAGCCCATCCGAGTCACCAGCCGCTGCAGGATCTTGACCGCATTGGTGCCGGCATTGACATACATGTCGAAGACCGAGGCCTGCACCGAGCCCGGCAGTTCCGCCAGCCGCGGCCGGCGGAAGTAATGCTCGACATAGATGCGCGACGCATCCGCCCGAGTCAGCGCCTTGACGTCGGCCACGTCCACCCTGCCGTCGCCGGTCTTGTCGATCCCCAGCCGTTGCAGCGTGGCCAGCGTGACGCCGTAATTGGTCGCCCCGCCCGGGTCGTCGGGGTCGTTGACGTAACCCCCTTCACGCGCGACGATTTCCGCCGCGATCTGTTCCACTGTCTTCATTCCAGCCCCCACACATGAAGCGGGCCAAGGCTGGGGTTTCGCGGTTAACCTTTCGTTAACCGGGCGCGCGTTGCGCCGGCGGCGCGGCCGTCAGCTGTTCGGGTCCTCGTAGACGCCCTGCTCCTTGAGCGAGTCGATGACCTCGCGCGGCATGTAGTTCTCATCGTGCTTGGCAAGGATTTCGCTGGCGACGAAGGTCTCGCCCTCCATCCTGCCGGTGCCGATCATGCCCTGCCCCTCGGCGAAAAGGTCGGGCAGCACGCCGGTGAAGCGCACGGGGATGGAGGCGCCGCCATCGGTGACGCGGAAGCTGACGGTCTCGCCGGCGCCGCGCAGCAAAGAGCCGTCCTCGACCAGCCCCCCCAGGCGAAAGACCTCGCCGGCAGCGGGCGGGTTCTCGGCCATCTGGCTGGGCGAGCGATAGAGGTTGATGCCGTCGCGAAAGCCGTAACCGATCAGCCCGACCGCCAGGATCAGCGCGATGGCCGCGGCGGCAAGGATCTGGATTCTACGCTTTTTCTTCAGCGATTTCATGGATGTGGCTTTCGATTCTCAGGCGCTTTCAAACCTGATCGCATGGCGAAGGAACTGCGTGGCCTTTCCCGAGACGCGCACCGGATCGCCGGTGGTCAGGAAGCGCGACTGCGTGCCCGGCCCCCGCATCCGGGGGTGGCGATCAAGATAGTCCTCAAGGCTTTCGGCCACCAGGTCGGGCTGGGAATAGACCCGGACATTCGGTCCCAACGCGTTCTGGAACGCCGCCTGCACCAGCGGATAATGGGTGCAGCCCAGGATCGCGGCCTCGGGGTGCGGCATCCGGCGCAGCAGCGCCTCGACATGGCTGGCGACCAGCGCCTCGGCCAGGATCTCGTCGCCCATCTCGATGGCGTCCACGACGCCGCCGCAGGGCTGGGCCTCGACATCGACGCCGATGGCGCGGAAGGCCAGTTCGCGCTGGAAGGCCCGGCTGGCGACGGTGGCCGGGGTGGCGAACAGCGCCACATGCTTGACCTCGACCTCGCGCGGCGGCGAATTGTCGCCCCAGCGGCGCTCGGTCAGCGCCTCGATCATCGGCACGAAGACACCCAGCACCCGCTTGTCCGCCGGCAGCCATTTTTCCTGCATGCGCTTCAGCGCCGCGGCCGAGGCGGTGTTGCAGGCCAGGAGCACCAGATCGCAGCCCTCGTCCCACAGCCGCTCGACGCCGGCGCAGGTCAGGTTGAAGATGTCGTCGGCGTCGCGCACGCCGTAAGGGGCGTGTCTGTTGTCGCCCAGATAGACCAGCGGCAGGTCCGGCATGCGCGCGGCGACGGCGCCCAGCACGGTCAGCCCGCCCAAGCCCGAATCGAAAACGCCCACCGCCATGACTAGCCTCCTGCTCGCGACGCGCCTTGTTTAGGACGCGCGGCGCGGGATTGCCATGATTTATGTCATGCCCCGAACCGCGTGGACGGGACGCGGGCCGGGGCTTGCGGTGGAATGTCGCATCCGCTGTCGAAGCCGGGGGTTCCGCTCAAGACAAAGTGACCTTTGGCGCTGCGAATCAGTCGCGATCAGAGGATTTCTGCGCGTGTCCTGACCCTTGTCCGGCGGGCTGATCGCGGGGTGGGTAGTTTCGGTCAACAAGGCTGCCGGATAAACGGTTTTGTTGACCTTTTGCAGGGTTGTTCGCCTAACCTTCTGTGATAAGGGTTGCACGGATTGCATGGCTGATGCCGCAAGAAAGCACTGTTATGGATTGGGATAAGTTAAGAATATTTCACGCCGTTGCCGACGCGGGGAGTTTGACCCACGCGGGCGACGTTTTGCATCTGTCGCAATCGGCCGTCAGCCGCCAGATCCGCGCGCTGGAGGATTCCCTGGCGACCACGCTGTTTCACCGCCACGCCCGCGGGTTGATCCTGACCGAGCAGGGCGAACTGCTGTTCGAGGCCACCTCCTCGATGGTGCGCAAGCTCGACACCACCGCCGCCCGCATCCGCGACAGCGAGGAAAACGTCTTCGGCGAACTCAAGGTGACCACCACCACCGGCTTCGGCACCATGTGGCTGGTGCCGCGCCTGGCCAAGCTCTATGAGCGGTACCCCGACCTGAAGATCGACCTGATGCTCGAGGAACGGGTGCTGGACCTGCCTATGCGCGAGGCCGACGTGGCCATCCGCATGAAAGAGCCGAACCAGCAGGATCTGATCCGGCGCCGGCTGCTGAACATCCGCATGCGGCTTTACGCCACCCGGGAATATCTGGCCAAGGCCGGCGTGCCGCAGACCATGGAGGATCTGGTCCCGCACCGGCTGATCTGCCAGAACCCGCAGACGCCGCAGGTCAGCTCGGGCGCGGTGCTGTCGCAGATGCTGCTGGCGCTGAACATGACCTCGACGCTGATGGTGAACAATTACTTCGGCGTGCTGCAGGGCGTGCTGAACCATGTCGGCATCGGCGTGCTGCCGGATTACCTGTCGACCTCGGACTTCCCGAACCTGGTCCGGGTGCTGCCCTCGATCGAATCCGGCGAGGTCCCCGTCTTCCTGGCCTTCCCGGAAGAGCTGCGCACCTCGCGCCGGGTCACCGCCTTCCGCGATTTCGTGCTGGAGGAAATTCAGGCGATCCGCAAGCAGCAGAGCGATGAAGAGGGCGCGCATCCGTCTGACAAATGAGCATTTTGCAGGCGCAGAAAAATCGTGCTGCCCGAGATATTCGCAAAACGCATATCGGCCATGCCCGGCAAAAGCGATTTGCTCTCTTGAACGCTTCGCAGACTGCACATATTTCCGATCTCGAAGGCGGTGATACGAGGAAACTCTCATCACCTTCAACCTCCCTGTTGGACTTGAGCCGGGCTTCGTGCCCGGCTTTTTTTTGCCTTGAACCCGGGCTTGCGCTGCGCCGCAGCTAAAATGCCGGGTAGCATGGACCCTTGCTTGCGGCCTCTTTCCTAAAGCCCCGGCGACGCTTAAAAGGCCGGGGAAACCGGGGGAAAGGGCGCCAGCATGACCGAACCGCAGATCACCGAGGACCTGATCGCCTCGCACGGCCTCAAGCCGGACGAATACCAGCGCATCCTGGGGATCATCGGGCGCGAGCCGACATTCACCGAACTCGGCATCTTCTCGGCCATGTGGAACGAGCATTGCTCATACAAATCCTCGAAGAAATGGCTGCGCACCCTGCCGACCTCGGGTCCGCAAGTGATCTGCGGTCCGGGCGAGAACGCGGGCGTGGTGGACATCGGCGACGGCCAGGCCGTGGTCTTCAAGATGGAAAGCCACAACCACCCCAGCTATATCGAGCCGCACCAAGGTGCTGCCACCGGCGTCGGCGGCATCCTGCGCGACGTCTTCACCATGGGCGCCCGCCCCATCGCCGCCATGGACGCGCTGAGCTTCGGTCGCCCCGAGCATCCCAAGACCGCGCATCTGGTCAAGGGCGTGGTCGAGGGCATCGGCGCCTATGGCAATGCCTTCGGCGTGCCGAATGTGGGCGGCGAGGTGCGGTTCCATGCCTCTTATGACGGCAACTGCCTGGTGAACGCCTTTGCGGCGGGCCTCGCCGATACCGACAAGATCTTCTATTCCGCCGCCTCGGGCGTCGGCATGCCGGTGGTCTATCTGGGCGCCAAGACCGGACGCGACGGCGTCGGCGGCGCCACCATGGCCTCGGCCGAGTTCGACGACACCATCGAGGAAAAGCGCCCCACCGTGCAGGTCGGCGACCCCTTTACCGAGAAATGCCTGCTGGAAGCCTGCCTGGAGCTGATGCGGACCGACAGCGTGATCTCGATCCAGGACATGGGCGCCGCCGGCCTGACCTGCTCGGCGGTCGAGATGGGCGACAAGGGCGGGCTCGGCATCAAGCTGATGCTGGACCACGTGCCCCAGCGCGAAACCGCCATGACCGCCTATGAGATGATGCTGTCGGAATCGCAGGAACGCATGCTGATGGTGCTGAAGCCCGAAAAAGAGGCCGAGGCCCGGGCGATTTTCGAGAAATGGGACCTCGACTTCGCCATCGTCGGCGAGACCATCGCCGAGGACCGCTTCCTGATCGTGCACGGCAACGAGGTCAAGGCCGACCTGCCGCTGTCGAAACTGTCCTCCAGCGCCCCGGAATACGACCGCCCCTGGGTGGAAACGCCCGCGGCGGGCGCGATGCCCGCCCTGCCGGCGATCACCCCCATCGCGGCGCTCAAGGCGCTGATCGGCAGCCCCAACCATGCGCACAAGGCCTGGGTCTGGGAACAATACGACACCCAGGTCGGCGCCGACACCGTGCGCCGCCCCGGCCTGGGCGCCGGCGTGGTCCGCGTGCACGGCACCCGCAAGGCGCTGGCCTTCACCAGCGACGTGACCCCGCGCTATGTCAAGGCGAACCCCTATGAGGGCGGCAAACAGGCCGTGGCCGAGGCCTATCGCAACCTCTCGGCCTGCGGCGCCCTGCCCCTGGCCACGACCGACAACCTGAATTTCGGCAACCCGGAAAAACCCGAGATCATGGGCCAGCTGGTCGGCGCCATCAAGGGCATCGGCGAGGCTTGCGCGGCGCTGGACTTCCCCATCGTCTCGGGCAACGTCTCGCTTTACAACGAGACCGATGGCAAGGGCATCCTGCCGACCCCGACCATCGGCGGGGTCGGGCTGATCGCCGATCTGGACGACCTGATCGCCGGCCTGCCCGTCGACGGCGACGTGGCGCTGGTCCTGGGCGAAACGGCGGGCCATCTCGGCCAGTCGGCGCTGGCGGCCGAAGCCTTCGGCATCGAAGCCGGCGACGCCCCGCCGGTCGATCTGGCGGCCGAGCGCAAGCATGGCGAATTCATCCGCGCCCACGGCAAGCTGCTTAGCGCCGCGACCGACCTGTCGGACGGCGGGCTGGCGCTGGCGGCGTTTGAACTGGCCGAGGCCGCGGGCCTTGGCGTGACCCTGGACAGTGCCGCCATCGATCAGCTGTTCGGCGAGGACCAGGCTCGCTACCTGGTCGCTTGCAGCGCCGAGAATGCCGCAAAGCTGGCCGAGGCCGCTCAGGCAGCCGGCGTGCCGCTGACCCGCGTCGGCAGCTTCGGCGGCGCCCTGGTGTCGCTGGGCAGCGACAACGCCCCGCTGGCCGAATTGTCGCAGATGTACCGAGGCGCCTTCGAGAAGGCCCTGGACCTGGAACTGGCCTGAGCCTTTCAGTGCTGATCGACCCGGCCGCCGCCCCGCGGAGGCCGGATTTTTCATGCGTCGATCGCGGCCGGGAACAAGAATTCGCGCCGATGACGCTGCGTCATAGGTAATCCCACCCATTCCGCTTGGCCGGTGCCGTTCCCAGATGAACCAGCGGAGACGGGTCGAGGATCAGTCACCCAGCGGCCGCGGAATATTCCTCCCCAAGACGCCGCGGCCAGATCAAGCCCCGCTCCTGCCCTGAGCGGGGCTTGTTGCCTTGCATCGCGCATCGAAGATCGGGAAACCGCACAGCGGGTTTCCAAACCAAAGACAGCAATTATGGTATCTTATAGGAAAAATGGCGGTCCCAACACGATTCGAACGTGTGGCCTCTACCTTCGGAGGGTAGCGCTCTATCCAGCTGAGCTATGGGACCGCGAGCCCGTGTTGATTAGCCGCAAACGCGCGGCTCTGCAATGGGGTTCAGGCGAAAAGCTCGCGGCAGAAGGACAGCCCGTCGATCAGGGCATCGACCTCGGCCTTGGTGTTGTACATGGCAAAGCTCGCCCGCGCCGTCGCCGAGACGCCGAAGAAATCCAGCAGCGGCATGGCGCAATGCGTCCCGGCCCGCACGGCGATGCCGCGCTTGTCGAGGATGGTCGAGATGTCATGCGCATGCGCGCCCTGCATGGTCATGGAAAAGATCGCACCCTTCTCGGCCGCATCGCCCTGCACCGACAGCCAGTTCAGGCTGCGCAGCCGGTCGCGGGCATAGTCGCGCAACGACCGCTCATGCGCGGCGATGTTCTCCATGCCCAGGTCCATCATGTATTCCAGCGCCGCGCCCAAACCGATCTGGTTGGCGATGCCGGGGGTGCCGGCCTCGAAGCGCAGCGGCGGGTCGGCATAGTCGACCGCGTCCCGGGTCACTGTGCGGATCATGTCGCCGCCGCCCATGAAGGGACGCATCTCGGCCTGGCGCTCGCCACGGATCCAGATCGCGCCCGAGCCCGAGGGGCCATAGAGCTTGTGCCCGGTGATGCAGTAGAAATCGACGCCAAGCGCGGACAGGTCCACCGGCATATGCACCGCGGCCTGGCTGCCGTCGGCCAGCACCGGCACCGATGTGCCGCGCGCGATGGCGCCGACATCGACCACGGTACCGGTCACGTTCGACATATGGGTGACGGCGATCAGCCGGGTGCGCGGCCCGACCGCCGCCAGCACCTTCTCGGGCGGCAGGCTGCCGTCCGGCTCGGGCTCGACCCATTTCAACTGCACCCCCTGGCGTTCGCGCAGGAAGTGCCAGGGCACGATATTGGCATGGTGTTCCAGCACCGACAGCACGATCTCGTCGCCGGCCTGAAGCCGCGGCGCGGCCCAGCCGTAGGAGACCAGGTTGAGGCCCTCGGTCGCGCCCGAGGTGAAGATCACCTCGTCCTCGCGCGGGGCGTTCAGGAAGCGGGCGATGATGCCGCGGACGCGCTCGTAATTCTCGGTCGCGAGGTTCGAGAGATAATGCAGCCCGCGATGGACATTGGCATATTCCGCCTCATAGGCGCGGGTGATCGCGTCGATCACCTGGCGCGGCTTCTGCGCGCTGGCGCCATTGTCCAGATAGACCAGCGGCCGGCCGTTGACCTGGGTGGACAGGATCGGGAAATCGGCCCGGACCTTGTCGATGTCGAAGCTCATGGTGTCACCTCGGGGACGATGCCCAGTGCCGCCGCCAGCAGCGACAGCACGAAGCCCAATACGAACAGGCTGCCGACGAATCCCAGCACCACCTTGCCGGTGCTGGAAAACCCGTGCAGCGCCTTGGTCATGGCCACGGCAAGATAAAGAAACAGGCCGAAGGCCAGCACGGAGAGCATGGCGGCCGTGGCCGGGAACAGCAGCATCATCAGCACCTGCACCGCCTGCAGCCCGACCAGCAGAAGCTCGACCCAGGCCACGATCAGCAGCGCGTCGGCGAAATCGCCCTGGCCGCCGAACCAGCGCCCGACCTGCGCCATCATCAGCGCCGACACCGCCATGGCGGCGAATTGTACCCCGGCCAGCACCGCCGGAGAGGACAGCACCGCCGAGACCGGGCTTTCCACCTCGATCGGGAACAGCGCCAGCGACAGCATCGCCAGCAGCGTCGAAAGCGTGACCGCCAGCAGCAGCGCCATCCAGCGCGCGGACATCGGCAGGTCCAGACCGCGCAGCACCCGCAGCGCCGCCGCCGGCTCGCGTATGGTCAGCACCACCAGATCGCCAAGATCGCCAGAAGTCATCTCTTCCCCGCCAATGCGCGCAGTCCCGCGCCCCATATCACCAGAAAGCCCAGGCCCGCCAGCCCACGGGTCAGGGACAGTGCCGGGCCGGGGCCGACCAGCCCCGCGGTCATCCCGGCCAACAGCATGGCGGGGGCGACGGCAAGCAGCGCCCAGAACAGCGCCAGCCGCGAATCCTGCGGCGCGACAGGTCGGGGCGTCAGCCGCGACAGCGCCGAGACCAGCGCCGCCACCGCATAGGCCAGCAGCGGCAGCATGAACATCACCGCCAGCAGCGCGCCGCCCATCCGGGCCTGGAACGGCACCGAGGGGTCGATCTGCGCCGCACGCTGATGGACCGGCGCCTGCGCCACCAGAAAGATCAGCATCGCCGTCATCAGCACCACGATCAGCGCCCGGTCGGGCAGGCCGCGCAGCGACCCGACCACCCTGCCCGGTGCCCACCAGCTTTCCAGGATGCGCGGGACGATGCTGGCGCGGGTCATGCCTGGCCCTGGGTGCCCGCCCGCTGGGTCAGCCATTCCTCGAGCCGGCCGAGGATGTCGTCGCGCAACCGCTGGTCCTCGATCTCGTCCAGGGCATCGGCCAGGAAGGACAGCACCAGAAGCACGATGGCGCGTTCCTTGGGCACCCCACGCGAGCGCAGGTAGAACAGCGCCGTCTCGTCCAGCGCGCCGGTGGTCGAGCCATGCGAGCATTTCACGTCGTCGGCATAGATCTCCAGTTCCGGCTTGGCCAGGAACTGGCTGCCCTCGTCCAGCAGAAGGCCCTGGCTGATCTGGTAGCCGTCGGTCTTTTGCGCGCCGGGCTTGACCAGAATCTTGCCCTGGAAGATGCCCTCGGCGCCGTTCTTCAGCACCTTCTTGAACACCTGCCGGCTTTCGCAACGCTCGGCGTCATGGGTGATGAAGACAGTGTCGTCGTGGTGAAAGCGCCCCGTGCCGCCATCGCCCAGCACCGCGGCGGCGATATGGGCCACGGCATCGTCGCCGAGGATCTGGATCACGCCCTCGTTGCGCATCATCCGGCCGTTGACGGCCAGGGTGAAGGACTTGAACAGCGCCTCGGCACCGACGCGGGCAAAGACATGGCCGATGCCCAGCCGGGCGTCGTTGGCCCGTTTCGAGGCGACATGGTGCAGCCGGGCGCCCCGGCCCAGATCGGCCTCGATCACCACGTTGGAGCGCGCGCCGATCTCGCCGGTTTCCAGCAGCGTCAGTTCGGCGCCGTCCTCCAGCAGCAGGACGTGGTGCAGATGCACGTCCGCATCCGCCGCGGTCCGGCGATAGGTGACATGCACCGGCCGCGTGACCTTGCCGGTGACCCGGATCAGCAAACCGTCGCGGGCGGCCAGCGTGTTCAGCGCCGCGAAGGGACGGCGCACCGGGATCTGGCCCGCGGCTTCGAGCTGGCCATAGAGCCCGGCCGCCCAGTGGTCGGCCGCCGCATCCGCCTGGGCCAGGCTTTCGATGCTCAGGCCCTCGCCCGCAAGCGGATCCGAGGCAGCCGTGTCGAAACGCCCGTCGACAAAGACCAGGTTCAGCCGGTCGATCCCGGTGAACAGCGTGGTCGGGCCGGGCGCGATCTCCAGCGCCGGCGACTGCGCCGCGTTGAAGGGCGCGGGATCGGTGTAGCGCCAATATTCGTCGCGCGGGCCGGGCAGGCCCATGGCCTGCAACCGCTGCGCCGCATCCTCGCGCGCCGGGCGGGTGAAGCCGCCCCGGGGCAGGTCCAGCGCCGCCAGCCGCGCCGACAGCGCATTGCCGCCAGGACGGGTCTTGCCCTCGACCGCCGGCACTTGATCGGCAAGAACAGCCGTATCCGCCATGTCAGCCGACCTCCGCCAGCAGGTCGCCGTAGCCGTGCTGCTCGACCTCGAGCGCAAGCTCCGGCCCGCCGGACTTCACGATGCGGCCGTTGGCCATGATATGCACCACGTCCGGGCGGATATGGTCCAGCAGCCGCTGGTAATGGGTGATGACCAGGAAACTGCGCTCGGGCGAACGCAGCGCGTTCACGCCCTCCGACACCAGACGCATCGCGTCCACGTCGAGGCCCGAGTCGGTCTCGTCCAGGATGCACATGCGCGGTTCCAGCATGGCCATCTGCAGGATCTCGTTGCGCTTCTTCTCGCCGCCCGAGAAGCCGACGTTCACCGGGCGCTTCAGCATCTCGGAATCGATCTTCAGCGTCTTGGCCTTCTCGCGCACGATCTTCAGGAACTCGGCCGAGGACAGCTCCTCCTCGCCGCGCGCCTTGCGCTGCGCGTTCACGGCGGTGCGCAGGAAGGTCAGGTTGCCGACGCCGGGGATCTCGACCGGGTATTGGAAGGCCAGGAACAGGCCGGCGGCCGCACGCTCCTCGGGCTCCATGGCCAGCAGGTCCTCGCCGTCCAGCGCCGCCTCGCCCTCGGTCACCTCATAGCCGCCGCGGCCGGACAGCACATAGGACAGCGTCGATTTGCCCGAGCCGTTCGGCCCCATGATCGCATGGACCTCGCCCGCGGGGACGACCAGGTCGACCCCTTTCAGGATCTGTTTGTCCTCGTCCTCAAGCTTCACGTGCAGGTTCTTGATTTCCAGCATTTCGCTTCCTCATTCGGCGGTGACGGCGGTGCCCGAGGCCGACACCATCAGCATGTTGTTGATGACTTCATAATCCAGATCGACGCCGACCACGGCATTGCCACCCACGGCGGCGGCGCGGTCCTGCATCTCGGACAGGGCGGTTTCGCGGGCCGAGGCCATCGCGGATTCATAGGCCCCCGAGCGGCCGCCCACGATGTCGCGGATCCCCGCGAAGATATCGCGGAAGATATTGGCGCCGATGATGGTCTCGCCCGCCACCACGCCGTGATAGGCGGTGATGCGGCGGCCCTCGATGCCCGGGGTGGTGGTGACGATCATCCGACCGACCCTTCCAGCGAGATGGCGACGAGCGACTGCGCCTCCATGGCGAATTCCATCGGCAGCGCCTGCAGAACCTCGCGGCAGAAGCCGTTGACGACCAGCGCCACCGCCTCTTCCTCGTCCATGCCGCGCTGGCGGCAATAGAACAGCTGATCCTCGTCCACCTTGCTGGTCGTCGCCTCGTGCTCGACGCGGGACGAGCTGTTCTTGACCTCGATATAGGGCACGGTATGGGCGCCGCACTCGCCGCCGATCAGCAGGCTGTCGCATTGCGTATAGTTGCGGCTGTTGGTCGCGCGCGGGTGCATCGACACCAGCCCGCGATAGGTGTTCTGCGCTTTTCCGGCGGAAATCCCTTTGGAAACAATGCGCGAGCGGGTGTTCTTGCCAAGATGGATCATCTTGGTGCCGGTATCGGCCTGCTGCATGTTGTTGGCGATGGCGATGGAGTAGAACTCGCCCGAGGATTCCTCGCCGCGCAGGATGCAGGACGGATATTTCCAGGTGATCGCGCTGCCGGTCTCGACCTGGGTCCACATCACCTTGGCGCGGGCCTCGCGGCAGTCGGCGCGCTTGGTGACGAAGTTGTAGATGCCGCCCTTGCCTTCCTCGTCGCCGGGGAACCAGTTCTGGACGGTCGAATATTTCACCTCGGCATCCTCCAGGATGACGATCTCGACCACGGCCGCATGCAGCTGCGCGGTGTCGCGCTTGGGCGCGGTGCAGCCTTCCAGGTAGCTGACATAGGCGCCGCGGTCGCAGATGATCAGCGTGCGCTCGAACTGGCCGGTGTTCTCGGCATTGATGCGGAAATAGGTCGACAGCTCCATCGGGCATTTCACGCCCGGCGGCACATAGACGAAGGACCCGTCCGAAAAGACCGCCGAGTTCAGCGTGGCGAAGAAGTTGTCCGACTGCGGCACCACCGAGCCCAGATATTTCCGCACCAGCTCGGGATGTTCGCGGATCGCCTCGCTGATCGGGCAGAAGATCACGCCCGCCTTGGCCAGCTCGTCCTTGAAGGTGGTGCCGACCGAGACCGAGTCGAAGACCGCGTCCACGGCGACCTTGCGGCCCTCGGCCGGGGCATCCTCGGCGCCCTCGACGCCCGCCAGGATCATCTGCTCCTTCAGCGGGATGCCCAGCTTCTCATAGGTCGCCAGCAGCTTCGGGTCGACCTCGTCCAGGGACTTGGGCTTGACCTCCATGCTTTTCGGGCGGGCGTAGTAATACTGGTCCTGATAGTCGATCTCGGGATAGTGCAGCATCGCCCAGCGGGGCTCGGTCATGGTCTGCCAGCGGCGGAAGGCCGCCAGGCGCCATTCCAGCATCCATTCGGGCTCGTCGTTCTTGTTCGAGATCAGCCGGACGATGTCCTCGTTGATGCCCTTGGGGGCATAGTCCATCTCGATCTCGGTGTCCCAGCCGTATTTGTAGGACCCCATGCTCTGGACGGTCTCGACGGTCTCGCGGTCTACGCCCTCGCGGACTTCGATTGCCTCGTCGGTCTCAACAGACATCTCACACCCTTCCCGCGGTCTCCCGCTGCTCATTCCTTTGCCGCCAGCGGTCGTGCGCCGCCAGCCAGGCATCCGCGAAACGCGCAACATCCCGATCGTCCGTGGTCGGCCCGATCGAGACGCGGATCGCATCGCCCGCCCGTTCCGGCGCGATCCCCATGGCCGTCAGGACGGAACTGGGCCGGACCTTGCCCGAGGAACAGGCCGAGCCTGCCGAGACGGCAAATCCGGCGAGGTCCATCTGCATCACCTGCGTCTCTCCGCGCCATCCCGGCGTCAGGATTGACAATGTATTCGGCAGGCGGCGGGATTCGCGCCCCGGGAATGTAACCATTTCAGCCCCGGATTCCAGAGCGGCCATCAGGGAATCGCGAATTTGCGACACTTTTTCACCGATTCCTTGATCCAGATCATTCTGCGCCGCTTTCGCCGCGGCGGCAAAGCCCATGATGCCGATCAGGTTCTCGGTCCCGGCGCGGCGGCCCTGTTCCTGCCCGCCGCCCTTGATGCGCGCCTCGACCTCGGTGCCGCGCCGGACGACCAGCGCGCCGATGCCGCGCGGACCGCCCAGCTTGTGGGCCGAGACGAAGCCCGCCTGGATGCCCAGCCAGTTGAAGGAAAACGGAATCTTGCCGAAAGCCTGGGTCAGGTCGCTGGCGGCCAGCCCCTCGGGCAGATCCTGGATCACCCCGGTCTCGGCATTGGCGAGTTGCAAGGTCGTGCCGGCGGGATCGGGCACCGTAACGCGGCCCATGGAATCGCTCGTCAGTTCCGCCCGGCACCAGGCGGTCACGGCGGCATGTTCTACCGGCGAACAGGCCAGATCGCGCCCGCCGAGGATCAGCGCCGCGCTTTCCGTCGCACCCGAGGTGAAGATCACGTCGGCCCCCTCGGCCCCCAGCGCCGCCGCGACATCCTCGCGCGCGCGTTCCAGCGCCGATTTCGCCGCCCGGCCTTCGGCATGGACCGAGGACGGGTTGCCGACGATCTCCATCGCCTCCAGCATCGCCGCGCGCGCCTCGGGGCGCAGCGGCGCGGTGGCGTTCCAGTCCAGATAGATCCGGTTCATGTCCGATCCTCCGCCGGATTGTTGCGGGCGTTCAGCGCGTCGGCCAGCCGTGCGGCCAGGCGGCGCGCAACTTCCGCCTTGGAGAGCCGCGGCCAGCTTTCCGCCCCCTCGGCCGAAATCAGCGTCACCGCGTTCTCGGTCCCGCCCATGATCCCCGTCGCCGGGCTGACGTCATTGGCCAGGATCCAGTCGCAGCCTTTGCGGGCACGCTTGGCCGTCGCGTTTTCGAGCACATGATCGGTCTCGGCCGCAAAGCCCACCACCAGTCCGGGGCGCCCCTGCGGCAACCGGCTGATCCAGGCCAGGATGTCCGGATTCTCGGCGAATTGCAGGTCGGGAAGCGCGCCCGAGCCATCCTTCTTGATCTTGCCCTGCCTGGCATTGACCACATGCCAGTCGGCCACGGCGGCGGCCATCACGGCGGCATCGGCGGGCAGCGCATCCTCGACCGCTTCGCGCATCTCGCGCGCGGTCTCGACCGGGATCACCTCGACACCCTCGGGCGGCGGCACCTCGGCCGGGCCGGTGACGAAACTGACCCGCGCGCCCAGGTCGCGCAGCGCAGCGGCGATGGCGCTGCCCTGCGCCCCGCTGGAGCGGTTGGCGATATAGCGCACCGAATCGATCGGCTCGTGGGTCGGACCCGAGGTCACGATGACATGCCGCCCGGTCAGCACCCGCTGCGGCAGCGACACCACCGCCTCGGGCGGCAGCCGCAGCGGCCGGTCGCGCGCCACCGCGGCGCGGATCGCGGCCAGGATCGTCTCGGGCTCGGCCATGCGGCCGGGACCGTACTCGCCACAGGCCATGTCGCCCTCGTCCGGGCCGACGAAGCGGACGCCGTCGCTTTCCAGCAGGTCCATGTTGCGCTGCGTCGCCGGGTGCTGCCACATGCGCACGTTCATCGCCGGCGCCGCCAGCACCGGCTTGTCGGTCGCCAGCAGCAGGGTCGAGGCCAGGTCGCCCGCCAGCCCCGCCGCCATCCGGGCCAGCAGATCGGCCGTCGCCGGCGCCACCACCACCAGATCGGCGGCGCGCGACAGCTGGATATGGCCCATCTCGGATTCGCGGGTCAGGTCGAACAGCGCGGTATGGCACGGCGCCTCGGCCAGCGAGGACAGCGTCAACGGCGTGACGAACTCGGCCCCGGCAGCGGTCAGCACCGGCACCACCGACCCGCCCTCGCGCCGGATCATGCGGATCAGCTCGGGGATCTTGAAGGCGGCGATTCCCCCGCCGACGATCAGCAATATGCGGCTGCCCTGCATGGTCGCTTCCTCTGCCGTGACGCTTGGCAAGGACATAGGCCGAAGCGGGGCGCGGAACAAGCGAGCCGCGCCGGTTAACCAATCTTTAAGCTTCGGCAGGGTAACAAAGGCGGGGTGACGTGGGGAAAGCAGATGGTGGCGATTGCCTATACCGTGGCCTTCGACGGGGTCGAGGCGCGGCTGGTCGAGGTGCAATGCTCGGTCTCGCCGGGGCTGCCGGGGTTCGCCATCGTCGGCCTGCCCGACAAATCGGTCAGCGAGGCGCGGGAACGGGTCAAGGCGGCCTTCGGCGCGCTGTCCATAGCCATGCCCTCGCGCCGTGTGACCGTGAACCTGTCGCCCGCCGACCTGCCCAAGGAGGGTTCGCATTTCGACCTGCCCATCGCGCTGGCCGTGCTGGGCGCGCTGGACGTGGTGCCGGCCGATGCGCTGGAACGGGTGGTTTCGCTGGGCGAGCTTGCGCTGGACGGGCGGTTGTCGCCCGTCACCGGCGCCCTGCCCGCCGCCATGGCCGCGGCCGAGGACGGGCGCGCGCTGATCGTGCCGCGGGCCTGCGGGGCCGAGGCCGCCTGGGTCGCGGCGGTCCCGGTGCTGGCGCCGCGCAACCTGCGCGAGGCGGTAGACCACCTGACCGACCGCGCACCCCTGGCGCGCGCCGCGCCGGGCGAACCGGCACTCGCGCCGCAGCACGCCGATCTCTCCGAGGTCATCGGCCAGGAACGCGCCCGCCGCGCCGTTGAGATCGCCGCCGCCGGCCGTCACCACCTGTTGATGGTCGGGGCGCCCGGCGCCAGTAAGTCGATGCTGGCCACCCGCCTGCCCGGCATACTGCCGCCGCTGACGCCGCAAGAGGCGCTGGAAACATCGGTGATCCATTCCGTCGCCGGCCAGTTGGCGGAGGGCGGCATTTCGCGCAACGCGCCTTTCCAGCAGCCGCATCACACCGCATCGATGGCGGCGATGGTCGGCGGCGGGCGTGGCGCCCGGCCGGGCCAGGCCAGCCTCGCCCATAACGGTGTGCTCTTCCTCGACGAACTGCCCGAATTCGAGCGCCGCGTCGTCGACGCCCTTCGCGAACCGCTGGAAACCGGCGAGATCCACGTCTCGCGCGCCAATGCCCATATCCGCTATCCCGCCCGCTTCCTGCTGGTCGCAGCGGCGTATCCCTGCCGCTGCGGCGAGATCGCCGATCCTGGCCAGGCCTGCGCCAAGGCGCCGCGTTGCGGGTCGGACTACCTGGGCCGGATCTCGGGACCGATGATGGATCGCTTCGACCTGCGCTTCGAGGTGCCGCAGGTCGCGATCGAAGACCTGGCGCTGCCGGCCACGGGCGAAAGCTCGGCCATCGTGGCCGCGCGCGTCGCGGCGGCGCGCGCAATCCAGAACGGCCGCTTCGCCGATCATCCGACGGCGCGGGTCAATGCCGACGCCTCGGGCCGGTTGCTGGAAGAGATCGCGCCGCTCGACGGCGAATGTCGCGCACTGCTGTCGCTGGCGGCCGAAAGGCTGGGCCTGACGCCGCGCGGCTATCACCGCATCCTGCGCAGCGCCCGGACCATCGCCGACCTCGATGAGTCCGCGGCGATCCGGCAACCGCACCTGGCAGAGGCGCTCTCCTACAGGTTGCCCTTCGGCCGCGCGGACTGATCGCGCACGCGCGGGCGCTGCATCTTCATGCACCTGACCTTGCTGCCCTATCCGGCCGCCTCGGACGAGCTCAAGACCAAGCCGACGCAGCATTCGGTCAAGAAGCTGCGCTCCATCGGGTTGCTGCCCGACGTGCTGGTCTGCCTCAGCCGCGTTCGGAAAGCTTGCGTTCGACGGCCTGCCAGATCAGTTCGGCGGCGTTGATGCCGTCGAAACGCTCAAGCTCCTGGATGCCGGTGGGCGAGGTCACGTTGATCTCGGTCAGCCAGCCGTCGATCACGTCGATGCCGGTGAAGAGCAGCCCCTTCTCGCGCAGCACCGGTCCGATGATGGCGCAGATCTCGCGCTCGCGATCGGTCAGGCCGATCTTCTCGGGACTGCCGCCGACATGCATGTTCGACCGCACCTCGCCCGCCGCCGGCACGCGGTTGATCGCACCGACCGGCTCGCCGTCCACCAGAATGATGCGCTTGTCGCCCCGGACCACGGCGGGCAGGTATTTCTGCGCGATGATCGGCTCGCGGCTGCTGGCCAGGAAGGTCTCGACCAGCGAGGACAGGTTGGGATCGTCGGGCCGCATGTGGAAGATGCCGACACCGCCGTTGCCGTAAAGCGGCTTCAGGATGAAATCCCCGTGCCGCTCGCGAAAGGCGCGGATCTGGGCCAGATCGCGCGTGATCAGCGTGGGCGGGGTGAGTTCGGGGAAATCGAGCACCAGCAGCTTCTCGGGGCTGTTGCGGACCCAGAACGGATCGTTGACGACATAGGTCCGCGGATGGATGCGGTCCAACAGGTGGGTGGTGGTGATATAGCTCATGTCGAACGGGGGGTCCTGGCGCAGCCAGACCACGTCGAATTCCGACAGGTCCACTTCGACCCAATCCCCGAAAGTGACATGGTCGCCCTGCTGCCGGCGCAGGGTGATCGGCCGACCGCGCGCGATGACGCGGCCTTCGGCGTAGCTGAGCCGGTCGGCGGTATATTGGAACAGCCGATGCCCGCGCGCCTCGGCTTCGAGTCCCAGCCGGAAGGTGCTGTCGCCGCTGATCGAAACCTGCTCGATCGGGTCCATCTGAAGCGCAACGTAAAGACTCATGCTCTCATCCCCCGCCTGTTTCAGGCGAGTTCTGGCCCGCCCGGCCGAGCTTTGCAAGCAAAGGCTTCAATTCATGCCGAAGGCGTTTTCGCGGATCTCGACCCGTCCGAACTGATCCACCAGCGCCGCATCGAAGCGCATCGCGGTCATGAGGCCGCTGGACAGGCGACCGCAATATTCAAGCGCTGCGTTGCAGATGCGGGCAATCTGCCTGCGGCCGATCCGCTCGGCGGCCCAATGGTGGAAATCGGCCTTCTTGACCTCGACGAAGACATATTCCCCGGCCTTCAGCAAGATCAGGTCGATCTCTCCGCCCCGGCCGCGCCAGCGCTCGGCGATCAGCTCATAGCCACGCGCGAGGTATTCGCGTGCCACCGAATCCTCGGCCATGCGACCGCCCGAACAGGCGACGACGCCACGCATGACCTGCGAGGCGACGGGAACGGGCGCTCCCTGGAAATTGCCTTCATGCTTCATTCCCGTTCCTCTTTCATCTGCACCGCCAGGGCATAGACCTCGCGACGCGGCCGCCGGAAACGCCCCGCCACCTCGGCGGCCGCCGCCTTGAGCGGCATGCTGCCGAGAAGGACACTCAGCGCCGCGCGCAAGCTGTCCTCGTCTGCCTGGACCGGTTCGGGACGGTCGAAAAGCACGACGATTTCGCCGCGCAATCCTTCTTCCGGAATCCGTTCCGCCAGTTCCGCCGCCGTGCCGCGCATCACCTCTTCGAACTTCTTGGTCAGTTCCCTGCAGATCACCGTAGTGCGATTCGCCTCACTTTCGCAGAGATTCTCCAACAATTGCTTAACGCGCCTGGGGCTTTCGAAGACGATCACCGTCGCCTCGACCTCGCGCCAGCCGTCGATCCATTTCCGCCGTGCCCCTGCCGCTGCGGGCGGAAAGCCCACGAACAGGAAGCGGTCGCTGGGCAGGCCCGAGACCGAGAGCGCCGCCAGCGCCGCCGAAGGGCCGGGCAGCGCCCGAACGGCATGGCCGGCCTCGGCGGCGTCCCGCGCCAGCCGATAGCCCGGATCGGCGACCAGCGGCGTGCCCGCGTCCGAGGCATAGGCGACGGATTTTCCCGCCTCCAGCGCCGCCATCACCGCAGGGCGCTGCCGGTCGGCGTTATGGTCGTGATAGGCGATCAGACGCCGCCCGCGCAGCGGAATGCCGTGGATATCCAGCAGGTGCCGCAGGTTGCGGGTGTCCTCGGCCGCCAGTATATCGGCGGCGTTCAGCACGTCCAGCGCGCGCAGGGTGATGTCGCGCGCCGCGCCGATCGGCGTCGCGACCAGGTAGAGCCCCGGCCCCGGCGGCTGGGCCGAGACCGAAAGCGAAAGCGGCCGGGCGCCTGTCCCGGCCGTGCTGGCGCCGTCTTCCATCGCGGGTCCCTTTCTCTCTGCGGGGCAAGTTGCCATGACCGGCATATGCCAATAACCTGCCCCCGATCAAACCCCCAGCCTCGATCCAACAGGGAATCACGCCTATGACCGTCCTGAAAACGATCCGCGGCGCCTTCGACCTGCGCCGCCCCCTTGCGCGCGTCGGAGCTGTCCTTTCCGCCCTGGCCCTCGCCGCCTGCCAACCGATCGAGATGGGGGCTTCCGGCCCGCAGACCGGACCCGCCATCGACCCGTCGCAACCGGTGCAGGTGGCGCTGCTGGTGCCCGGTGGCAATGCCGATCTGGACTGGCTGGCGCGGTCGCTGACCAATTCGGCCAAGATGGCGGCCAGCGACGCCCGCGGCGCAACGATCGACCTGCGCGTCTACAACGCCGGCTCGGAACCGGGCACGGCCGTCGCCTCGGCCAACAAGGCGGCGGCCGAGGGCGCCAAGATCATCCTGGGCCCGCTTTTTGCCGACAGTGCCAATGCGGTCGGCAACGCCATGGCGCCGCAGGGCATCAACGTGCTGTCCTTCTCGAACAACACCGACATCGCCGGCGGCAACGTCTTCGTGCTGGGCAACACCTTCGACAACGTGGCCGACCGGCTGGTGAAATACGGCGTCAAGAACGGCAAGCGCCGCATCCTGATGGTGGCCGAGGACGATGCCGCGGGCCAGGTCGGCGCCCAGGCCATCCAGCGCGCGATCCAGAGGAACGGCGCCACCCTGGCCGGCAGCGCCATCCACCCGCTGTCCAAGCAGGGCATCGACGGCATCATCCCCAATGTCGCCTCGGCGGCGCTGTCGGGCAATGTCGATGCGGTGTTCCTGACCGCGAACCAGGGCGCGGTGCTGCCCTATCTGACCGACAAGCTGGCGGATGCCGGCGTCACCTCGGCCGCGGTGCAGATGATGGGGCTGACCCGCTGGGACCAGCCCTCGGCCCGGCTGCAGCTGCGCGGCGTGCAGGGCGGCTGGTTCGCCATCCCCGACACCACCATGAAGGCGCAGTTCGACCAGCGCTACCGTTCGGCCCAGGGCGAGACGCCGCATGAGCTGGGCTCGTTGGCCTATGACGGCGTCGCCGCCATCGCCGCGCTGGTGCGGGCGGGCAAGCGCAACGCGCTGACCACCGCCGGCCTGACCCAGAATGCGGGCTTCGCCGGCGTCCAGGGCGCCTTCCGCCTGAAGCGCGACGGCACCAACGAACGCGCGCTGGCCGTCGCCACCGTGCGGGGCAACCAGCTCGTGGTGCTGGACCCCGCCCCGCGCAGCTTCGGCGGTTTCGGGTTCTGATCTTGGCGACCCGCCCGCCCGAAACCCTGCCGCAAAGCGCCCCGGCCCTGCCCGGGGCGCATTCGCTGTTCGTGCCCGAGACCTTCCTGCCCGCGCTGACCACGGCGCTGCAGGGCGTCTCCGACCCGCGCGAGATCCGCGCCCGCACCGTCGCCCTGCTGTCCCAGGCCCGCACCGCCGCCATGGCCGACATCGCGGCGGGTTTCATGTCCCACCCCCGCGCCGCGCGTGAGACCGTGCGCGCCATCGCCAGCCTGACCGACGCCACCGTCATCGCCGTCCACCACGTCGCCACCAGCGTCCTGCACCCGCGCAACAACCCGACCGAGGCCGAACGCCTGGCGGTGCTGGCCATCGGCGGCTACGGCCGGGCCGAGATGGCGCCGCAATCCGACGTGGACCTGCTGTTCCTCAGCCCGTGGAAGGTCTCGGGCTGGGCCGAGAGCGTGATCGAATCCATGCTCTACATGCTCTGGGACCTGAAGCTGAAGGTCGGACAGTCCACCCGTTCCGTCGACGACTGCATCCGGCTGGGCGCGGGCGACATCACCATCCGCACCAGCCTCTTGGAGCACCGCCTGGTCTGCGGCCACGCCACCACGGCCGAGATGCTGCGCGACCGGCTCTGGACCGAGCTGTTCGACCGCTCGATCCCGGAATTCATCGAGGCGAAGCTGGCCGAGCGGTCCGAGCGCCACCGCCGCCAGGGCGGCCAGCGCTATGTGCTGGAACCGAACGTCAAGGAGGGCAAGGGCGGCTTGCGCGACCTGCAGACCCTCTACTGGATCGCGAAATACATCCACCGCGTCGACCGCGCCGTGGAGCTGGTCGGCCTCGGTTTCTTCACCAAGGAAGAGCACCTGACCTTCTGGCAGGCCGAGGATTTCCTCTGGGCCGTGCGCTGCCACCTGCACCTGATCGCCGGCCGGCCGCAGGACCAGCTGACCTTCGACATGCAGGTCGAGGTGGCCCGGCGCATGGGCTATCGCGACCTCGGCGGCCGCCGGGCGGTCGAGATCTTCATGCAGGATTACTTCCTGCACGCCACCAAGGTGGGCGAGCTGACCCGGGTGTTCCTGGTGGCGCTGGAGGCGCGGCACCTCTATCGCGCCCCGGTGATGAATGTGCTGTTCCGCCGCCGCCGCCGGGTGCGCGCCGGCTTCCGCGTCGACAAGGGCCGGCTGACCTATGCCGACGAAGGCCAGTTCCTGTCCGACCCGCTGAACATCCTGCGCCTGTTCGAGGAGGCGCTGCGCACCGGCATCCTGATCCACCCCGACGCCATGCGCACGGTGGCCGCGAACCTCGACATGATCGACGACCGCATGCGCCAGGACCCCGAGGCGGTGCGCATCTTCCTGGACCTGCTGCTGAAGCACGGCAATCCGGAACGCGCGCTGCGGCGGATGAACGAATTGGGGGTGCTGGCGGCCTTCATCCCGGAATTCGCGCCGGTCGTGGCGATGATGCAGTTCAACGTCTATCACCACTACACCGTCGACGAACACCTGATCCAATGCGTCGCCGCCCTGGCCGCCACCGAGCGCGGCGAGGATGTCGAGGATCTGCCGGTGGTCAGCAAGATCATGAAGGGCAAGATCAACCGGCGGGTGATCTATCTGGCCGTGCTCCTGCACGACATCGGCAAGGGCCGGACCGAGGACCACTCGATCCTGGGCGCGCGGCTGGCGCGGCGCGTCTGCACCCGGTTCGGCCTGCCGGTGGACGAGATCGAGACCATCGAATGGCTGATCCGCAACCACCTGCTGATGTCGGACGTGGCGCAAAAGCGCGACATCGCCGACCCGCGCACGCTGCGCGACTTCGCCAAGGCGGTGAAGACGACCAAGCGGCTGGATCTGCTGCTGGTGCTGACCGTCTGCGACATCCGCGGCGTCGGTCCCGGCACCTGGAACAACTGGAAGGCCATGCTGCTGCGCAAGCTGTATCAGGAAAGCAGGCTGGCGCTGAACAACGGCCTCGAGGAGTTGAACCGCGACAAGCGCACCGGCGAGGCCAAGCGTTCGCTGCGCCACCTGCTGACCGCCAAGGGCTGGGAGCCGAAGGCGATTAAGGCCGAACTGGCGCGGCATTACGACAATTACTGGCCGGGCCTGCCCACCGACACGCATTACGTCTTTGCCGAGATGCTGAAGGGCCTGGCCGAGAACGAGATCCGCACCGACCTGCACCCCGACACCGACCGCGACGCGACCCGCGCCGCCTTCGTCCTGGCCGACCATCCGGGCATCTTTTCCCGCATGGCCGGCGCGCTGGCGCTGGTGGGGGCCAATATCGTCGATGCGCGCACCTATACCACCAAGGACGGTTTCGCGACCGCGGTGTTCTGGCTGCAGGACGGCGACGGCCATCCCTATGCCGCCGACCGGCTGCCGCGGCTGCGCGCCATGATCCAGCGCACGCTGAAGGGCGAGATCGTCGCGCGCGAGGCGCTGGCCGGCCGCGACAGGCCGAAAAAGCGCGAATCCGCCTTTCGCTTCCCGACGCATATCACCTTCGACAACGAGGCCTCGGACGTCTACACCGTGGTCGAGGTCGATACCCGCGACCGCCCCGGCCTGCTCTACGACCTGACCCGTACCCTGGCAGAGAACCACATCCAGATCGCCAGCGCCGTGATCGCGACCTTCGGGGCGCAGGTGGTGGACACCTTCTATGTCAAGGACATGTTCGGGCTGAAGCTGCACCAGCCCGGCCGTCGCGAATCGCTGGAAAAGAAACTGCGCCAGGCCATCAAGGACGGCGCCGAACGGGCCGAAAAGGCCGAACGCCCGCCCGGCGGGACGTTCTGAGGGACCATCATGCAACCGATCAGACTTATCCGGGGATTCCTCTCGGTGGGGGCGTGGACGCTGGCCAGCCGCGTCGTGGGCTTCGTCCGCGACGTAATGATCGCGGCCTATCTGGGCACCGGCCCGGTGGCGCAAGCCTATACCATCGCCTTTTCGCTGCCGAACATGTTCCGCCGCTTCTTCGGCGAGGGCGCCTTCAACACCGCCTTCGTGCCGATGTTCGCCAAGCGGCTGGAGGCCGAGGAAAACGCCCACGGCTTTGCCGAAGAGGCCTTCGCCGGCCTGTTCAGCGTCGTGCTGGTGCTGTCGCTGATCGCGCATGTCGCCATGCCCTGGCTGATCCTGATGCAGGCCGCCGGCTTCAAGGGTGACGAGCGCTTCGATCTGGCGGTGACCTATGGCCGGATCTGCTTTCCCTATGTGCTATTCATCTCGCTGACGGCGATGCTGTCGGGACTGCTGAACGCCGGCGGCCGCTTCCTGGCCGCTGCTGCGGCGCCTGTGCTGATGAACCTGATCCTGATCGCCGCCATGCTGCTGGCGGACCGCAACGGCTGGGACATGGGGATGGCGATGTCCTGGTCGACGCCGGTCTCGGGCATCGCCCAGTTCTTCACCTGCTGGTGGGCGGCGAAACGCATGGGATTCCCGCTGCGGCTGCGCCGGCCCCGGCTCTCGCCCGACATGAAGCAACTGCTGCGCATCGCGGCGCCGGCGGTGCTGGCGGGCGGCGTGGTGCAGGTCAACCTGCTGGTCGGCCGGCAGATCGGTTCGTTCTTCGACGGGGCGATCTCATGGCTGACCAATGCCGACCGGCTGTATCAGCTGCCGCTGGGCGTCGTCGGCATCGCCATCGGCATCGTGCTGCTGCCCGACATCTCGCGCCGGCTCAAGGCCGAGGACACCGCCGGCGGCCGCCATGCCTATAACCGCGCCGCCGAATTCGCCCTGTTCCTGACCGTGCCGGCGGCGGTGGCGCTGGTGGTGGCGGCCTATCCGCTGATCTCGGTGCTGTTCAAGCGCGGCGCCTTCCTTGAAAGCGACGTCGGGCCGACGGCGCTGGCGCTGGCGATCTATGGCGTCGGCCTGCCGGCCTTCGTGCTGCAAAAGGTGCTGCAACCGCTGTATTTCGCCCGCGAGGACACCCGCAAACCCTTCCGCTTCGCGGTCTGGTCGATGGTGGTCAATGCGGTGGCGGCGCTGGGGCTGGCACCCTTCATCGGCTTTGCCGCCGCGGCCTGGGGCACGACCATCGCCGGCTGGACCATGGCCGCGCAGCTGTGGCTCGGCACCCGCGCCTTCGGCGAGGCGGCCGAGCTGGACGCCCGCCTGCGCCACCGCCTGCCCCGCATCGTCGCGGCCTCGGCGGTGATGGGTGTGGTGCTGTGGGGGCTGATGCAGCTGCTGGAGCAGGCGCTGCTGACCCAGGGCACCCGCTATCTGGCGCTGGCCGCGCTGGTCCTGGGCGGCATGGTCAGCTACGGCCTAACGGCGGTGGCGCTCGGCGCCTTCCGGCCCTCGGACCTGCGCGCTGGCTTGCGGCGTCAGCGCTGACGGATCTGGCGCACCACCCGGGCGATCCCGCCGGGGACCAGCACGAAGGACAGCGCGAAGCCGGCGGCGAAGCCCGAGACCTCGGCGATCCAGGTCAGGCTGCCGTCCTGGAACAGGATGCCGAAGACCAGCTGAAAGGCCAGCAGCATGCCGATCAGGGTAAAGGCCCGCATCCGGTTGGCGTTCTGCTGCCCGAGCCGGGTCCAGAGCAGGAAGGTGAAGGCGCCGACGAAGCCATAGACCGCCGGATAGCCGCCGATCAGCGGCTGGAACCGGAACTGCGGCAGCAGCCCCGCGCACAGCGTATAGACCAGCGCGCCGCCGATGGCCGAGCCGAAGAACAGCGCAAGCACCGCCCAAGGTCGGAACTGATGCGCGATCAGGTTCCCCAGGGCCAGGGTGAAGACGATCACGAACAGCGCATGGGTCAGCGACAGGTGCACGAAGGGATAGGTCAGCACCCGCCAACTCTGGTCCAGCAGGAACACCTTCATCTGCCACAGCCGCAGCACGAAATCGGGGACATAGGCGGTGCGCTCGACCGCGATCTGGCGCATGGCCATGCCGCCGCCCTGCCCGCCGCCGACGAAGCCCAGTTGCCCGAGCCCGAACACCGCCTCGCAGGCGATCATCGGCAGGGCGATCATCCAGACCACGGCGGGCACGGGGTTCAGCGGCGATTCATCGTAACCGGGGCGCATCTTCGATCCTTCGCTTGCGAGGCGGTCGCGCCCCTTTCCTTGCGGGCTGTTGCGCCCGGCCGGGCCAAGAGGTAAGCCAGCCCCCGGGATTTTCCAAGCAGGTAGTGCCATGACCACGAGCTTCGCCAAGCGCATCTTTTCCGGCATCCAGCCCTCGGGCGGGTTGACGCTGGGGAACTATCTGGGCGCGCTGAAACGCTTTGCGGACTATCAGGGACAAGGGGCCGAGACGATCTATTGCGTCGTGGACCTGCACGCGATCACCGTCTGGCAAGAGCCGGAAAAGCTGCGCCACAACACCCGCGAGGTCGCGGCGGCCTTCCTGGCCTCGGGCGTGGACCCCGAGGTCTCGATCCTGTTCAACCAGAGCCAGGTGCCGCAGCACGCCGAATTGGCCTGGCTTTTCAATACCGTGGCACGGGTCGGCTGGATGTACCGGATGACCCAGTTCAAGGACAAGGCCGGCAAGAACAGCGAGAATTCGTCGCTCGGCCTGCTGGCCTATCCCTCGCTGATGGCCGCCGACATCCTGGCCTATCACGCCACCGCCGTGCCGGTGGGTGAGGACCAGAAGCAGCACCTGGAGCTGACCCGCGACATCGCCGCCAAGTTCAACCACGATTACGGCGTGGAGTTCTTCCCGACCACCGAACCGCTGATCGAGGGCACGGCCACCCGCGTCATGTCCCTGCGCGACGGCAGCAAGAAGATGTCGAAATCCGACCCCTCGGATGCCAGCCGCATCAACCTGACCGACGATGCCGATGCCATCGCGCAGAAGATCCGCAAGGCGCGCACCGATGCCGAGCCGCTGCCCGGCACGATGGAGGGCCTCAAGGACCGGCCCGAGGCGAAGAACCTCGTCAATATCTACGCCGCGCTTTCGGGCGAGACCGGCGACCAGGTGCTGGCGCGGTTCGAGGGCCAGGGCTTCGGCGCCTTCAAGCCAGCGCTGGCCGAGGTCGCGGTCGAAGCCTTGGCGCCGATCACCAAGCGCATGACCCAGTTCATGGCCGACCCGGCCGAGATCGACCGCATCCTGGGCCGCGGCGCCGGCCAGGCCGAGGCCATCGCCCGGCCCATCGTCGAGCGCGCCAAGGACATCATGGGCATGATCCGCTCGCGCTGAGTGGGCAAATGTTCCAATGACTTCGCGGCGGGATGGGCTATGCTTGCCCCGTCCTGCCGCAGAACGGAAAAGACCATGCCTGACCAGCTTTCGCGGATGCTCGGCGAACGTCCATGGCTTCTGGCCGACGGCGCGACCGGGACGAATCTCTACAACATGGGGCTGGCGCCGGGACAGGCGCCAGACCTGTGGTGCGAAAGCCAGCCCGACAAGGTGCGCGATCTGCACCGCCAGATGATCGCCGCCGGCGCCGACATCATCCTGACCAACAGCTTCGGCGCCAATGCCAGCCGGCTGCGGCTGGCGCAGGCCCAGGACCGCGTGGCCGCGCTGAACGCCGCCGCCGCCCGCCTGGCGCGCGAGGCCGCGGCCGAATCCGGCCGTCCCGTGGTGGTTGCGGGCTCGATGGGCCCGATCGGCGAGATCATGGCGCCGATGGGCCGGCTGACCGAGACCGAGGCCACCGCCATGTTCACCGAACAGGCGCAGGCGCTGAAAGAGGGCGGCGTCGACGTGCTGTGGATCGAGACCGTCAGCGCCGCCGAGGAAATGCGCGCCGCCGCCCGCGCCGCCCAGGCCGTCGGCATGCCTTGGTGCGGCATGATGAGCTTCGAGCCGGGCGGGCGCAGCATCATGGGCGTGGCGCCGCCGCAGCTTGCCGCGCTGATCGAGCGGCTGCCGCATCCGCCCCTGGCCTATGGCGCGAATTGCGGCACCGGCCCGGCGGAGCTGCTGCTGGCGGTGGCGGGCTTCGCCGCCTCGGGCAACGAGCGGCCGCTGATCGCCAAGCCGAACGCGGGCGTTCCGCGCTATCAGTACGGCGGGCTGGTCTATGACGCCACGCCCGAGGTGATGGCCGAATTCGCCGTGCTGGCCCGGGACATGGGCATCCGCATCGTCGGCGGCTGCTGCGGCACCACGCCCGCGCATCTGGCCGCCATGCGCGACGCGCTGGTCGGCGCCCCGCGCGGGCCGCGGCCGACGCCCGACGCGATCTCGGCCCGGATCGCCCAGGTCATGGGGCCCGGAGAGTAGCCCCCGCCGTCAGAACAGCGACAGCTGGTCCCCGGCCCGGGGCGGAGGCCCGAAACGGCTGCAATCCAGCACCTCGGCTTCGCGCGTCAGCCCCAGCCGCTTGCGGGCCAGGCGGAAACGCTGGTGCAGCAGATCGGCCTCGACCCCCTCGCCGCGCATGCGCGTGCCGAAGCGCGGGTCGTTGTCGCGCCCGCCGCGCATCGCCTGGATGCGGGCCATGACATGGGCGGCCTTGCCGGGGTGGTGACGCTGCAGCCAGTCGCGGAACAGCGGCGCCACCTCCAGCGGCAGGCGGACCGGGATCATGCTGGCGGCGGTGGCACCTGCGTCGCGTGCCGCCTGCATGATGGCTTCCAACTCATGCGCGGTCAGCACCGGGATCATCGGCGCCACCATCACCCGCACCGGCACCCCGGCCTCGGCCAGAACCCGGATCATCCGCAGCCGCGTCGCGGGGGCCGGCGCGCGCGGCTCCATCGCCCGGGCCAGTTCGGCGTCCAGCGTGGTGATCGAGATGCAGACCATGACCTGCGCCTTCGCCGCCATCGCGCCCAGCAGGTCCGCATCGCGCATCACCGTGGCGCCGCGGGTGACCAGGCTCAGCGGATGGTTCCAGTCGTGCAGCACCTGCAGGCAGCCGCGCATGATGCCGAACTTCGCCTCGATGGGCTGATAGGGGTCGGTATTGGTGCCGAAGGCGATGGGCGCGACCGCATAGCCGCGGCGGCCGATCTGTGCCTCCAGCAGCTCCGACGCGTTGGGCTTGGCCACGATCCGGGTCTCGAAATCCAGGCCCGGAGACAGGCCCAGATAGGCGTGGCTGGGCCGGGCGAAGCAATAGATGCAGCCATGTTCGCAGCCGCGATAGGGATTGACCGAGCGGTCGAAGGGAATGTCGGGCGAGGCATTGCGGGTGATGATCGAACGCGCCTGCTCTTGCGCCACCTCGGTGCGCAGCAGCGATTGTTCTTCGGGAATGTCCCAACCGTCATGCTCGCGCTCGGTGCGATAGGGCTCGAACCGGGCGGCGGGGCGCGAGTCGGCGCCGCGGGCGCGGGCGATTTCATCCGGATTGCGGGGCGGCAGGGTCATGCCGCATCCTAGAACATTACAGGAACATTTTCCAGCGCCCCGCGTGCCGCCGGCGGGATGTCGCAGCGACCGGAGGAATTATCGGCGGATCACGCCGGTTTTTCCGCGCCGGCTCTTTTCCCCGCGGCGACGGCGCCTCATATTGAGAGCAACGGAGGACGACATGCCGCTGCCGCATTTCCTGATCCTGATCCTTGCCGTGATCCTGGCCGCCGGGCTGACGCTCTGGGCGGCAAGCGCCGCGGGCGTGCCGCTTTTCGCGCTGGGTCTTCTGGCGCTGGCGGCGGCGGGGATCGCGCATCTGACGACGCGCGACCATCATTCCCGCTAGGCTGCCGCCTCCTTGAGGCGTCAAAGCAGAAGTCCTGCAGGCAGAAGGTGACCCTGGTGCCCTCTGTCGCGGCAAGCAACATCCGCCATTCCGCAGAGGCTGTAGTTCTTCATACAGCAACACGATTCCCATCAGGTTGCTGCGCCGGCAGCGGTGCTTGAAGTCACGCACAGCAGCCGGGCCAGACGTCCCGGCTCATAGGAATGTCGATCGGAACCGACCGGCGCGATCACCCGACGACCCATTTTACAGCAAGCTCCCCCGCAACCAGCAGAGACGCTGGTCTTCGATCATCAAAAACCGCAGCGGCGCACGGGGCAATGCGCAGCCTAGTCTCCGTCCCCGTCAGTCATTCGCTAGATCGCCCCCGCTATTGTCCGATAAATTTGCAATCGGACAATAGCGCCTTCAGAGCCTTGCGCCGGCACACCGGACCGCCGGGAAACCGCCCGGGCACTTCATGACGGTCACCCCACCGTCCAAGGCACCGCGTAGCCTCGGCGATGTTGGGCGCCGTATTGTCGATGCCGCAGCCGGAAACGGGTCCCGACATCACTCCGCAAGCAGTTCGGTATCCCAGTAAAGAAAGTCCATCCAACTCTTGTGCAAGTGGTTCGGCGGGAACCGGCGGCCGACGGCATGCATCTCTTCGGGGCTGGGGCGCCGCGGGGGACGGCGCAGCTTCAGCCCCGAGTTGCGCAGCGACTTGTTGGCTTTTTTCAGGTTGCAGGGCGAACAGGCCGCGACGACATTCTCCCAACTGGTGACGCCCCCGCGGGACCGGGGGATGACGTGGTCGAAGGTCAGCTCGCCGCGGGCGCCGCAATACTGGCAGCAGAATTCGTCCCGCAGGAAAAGATTGAAGCGCGTGAATGCCACGCGCTTCTGGGGTTTGACGAAATCCTTCAGCACCACGACCGAGGGGATGCGTATGCTTTGCCTCTGGCTGCGCACCACCTCCTCATATTCGGCGATGATCTGGACCCGCTCCAGAAACACCGCCTTGATCGCCTCCTGCCAGGGCCAGAGCGACAGGGGGTAATAGCTGAGCGGTCGGAAATCGGCGTTCAGAACCAGCGCCGGATGGTGGCGCAGCCCCGAGGGCTCGCGCACGAATTGCGTTCTGAAATCGCCTTGGTCGTCCAGCATCGGCACCTCGTCTTGCCCTGCCCGGAACTCGTCCTGATCCTTGCGCCCGACTATATATCGCGGCTGCGGACTGACAAGTCCCCGAATATATGCCCGCCGATCAAATAGCCGCGCGGGGTGACGGGGATATGACAGGCCGGGCCGCGGGCGCGCGCCGGGCCGTCAATGCGGCGAGGCGAACTTCAGCAAGAGCAGGCCCGACAGGATCAGCGCCGCCGCGATCAGCCGCAGCGGATCGGCGGATTCGCCCAGCACGACGATGCCGACCACAAAGGCGCCGACCGCGCCGATGCCGGTCCAGATCACATAGGCGGTGCCCAGCGGCAGGACCTTCATCGACATCGACAGGAACCAGACGCTGGCCAGCATGGCGACCAGGGTCACCACGGCATAGCCCGGCCGGTTGAACCCTCCGGATTGTTTCATCGCGAAGGCCCAGACCACCTCCAGAACTCCCGCTATCATCAAATAGATCCACGCCATGCCGTTCCTCCCTTTTTCTTGCCGGCTCTGGCCGGGTCCGGGAATTACTGGCAAGATGGCAGGCATGACGCAACCGCCTTCCTTGATCGGCACCCTGGAATCAGCACTTTATGCTGAGGACCTGGACGGGGCCGCCCGTTTCTGGACCGGTGTGATCGGCCTGTCAGAGATCGCGCGCGTGCCCGGCCGGCACGTGTTCTTCCGCTGCGGGACGCAGGTGCTGCTGGTGTTTCGCGCCAGCGCCACGCGCATCCCGCCCAAGCCCGATGCACGCCTGCCGGTGCCGCCCCATGGCAGCGAGGGTCCGGGGCATTTCTGCATCGCCGCCCGGCCCGACAGCCTAGACGCCTGGCGCGCGCATCTGGAAGCGTCGGAGGTGGAGATCGAGGCCGATTTCACCTGGCCCCAAGGTGGCCGGTCGCTGTATTTCCGCGACCCGGCCGGTAATTCCATCGAGATCGCCGATCCGGCGATCTGGGACTGACGGCGGGGGCTGCGGTTCAGCGCCGGGCGCGAACGGCCACGCGCTGCGGCCGTGGTGCCAGCAGATGCGAGATCGCCATGCCGGCCGGGATCAAGGCGAAAGCGGTCATCCAGAACAGGGTCATGGGATTCTCCTCGTCTTTTCCCTATTGAAGGTAGGGTCCGGCGCCGCTTTCGCAAGGGCGAAATCGTTCAAAGGCTCAGGACCCGGCGGCAAGCCGCTCCTTCAGGAAGGCCAGCGCCACCGACAGACCGTCGGGCGAAATGCCGTGGCCGGTGCCCTTCATCACATGGCCATAGACGGTGAACCCCGCGTCCTGCAGCGCCTCGCCGGCGATGCCCATGCTCTCGAAGGGCACCACCGGATCCTGATCGCCATGGATCAGCAGCACCGGCGGCTTGGTCCTTACCTCGGCGGCCTTTTCGGGTTCCAATAGCCGGCCGGAGAAGCCGACCACGCCCGCCAGCTCGGGCGCGCGCTGCGGCGCCACCGCCAGCGCCATCATCGTGCCCTGCGAAAACCCGACCAGCGCCAGCCGGTCGGGCGTCACGCCCTCATCCGCCAGCACCGTGTCGAGAAAGGCGTTGACGTCGTCGAAGGACTGCGCAGCCGAGGCGCGCGCCTGCTCTTCGCTGGACCCGTCCATCCAGGGGATCGGAAACCACTGGTAGCCCATGGGATTGTTGACGCAGGGCTCGGGCGCATTCGGGGCATAGAAGGCGGTGCCGGGCAGATGCGGCGCCAGCGGATCGGCCAGCCCCAGCAGGTCGGCGCCGTCCGCGCCGTAACCATGCAGGAACACCACGACGGAATCGGCCTTTTGCGGACCCCTGCGTTCGGATTTCAACTCGCGCGGCATCTCGTCCCCCCTAGCGGACGCCCTCGCGCCCTTTCGCGACCCGGTAATAGGCCCAGAGCGCCCGGGCCGCAACCGCGCGCCAGGGCCGCCACGGCTCGGCCAGCGCGGTCAGCGCCGCCGGTCCCGGCCGCCCGGGCAGGGCATAAAGCAGCCGCGCCGCCTCGGCCAGCGCCAGGTCGCCGGCGGCAAAGACATCCGGCCGTCCCAGCGCGAATTTCAGATAGATCTCGGCCGTCCAGCGCCCGATTCCCGGCAGCGCGGTCAGCACCGCCACCGCCTGATCGTCGGGCAGCGCGCGCAGGCCCGGCCAGTCCACCCGTGCCGCCGCGATGCCGCGCAGCGTGCGGGCCTTGGGCCGCGACAGGCCCACGGCCCGCAGCGCCTCGTCGTTCGCCGCCGCGATCCCGGCCTCTTCGGCAAGCCCCGCCGAAGCCATGCGCCCCCCGATGGCCGAGGCCGCCGCCGTCGAAATCTGCTGCGCCACCACCGCGTCGCGAATCGCCGCGAATCCCTCGGGCCAGCGCCGCAGCGGCAGAGGCAGCAGCGCCGGCAGCTCCCGCGCCCAGACCGGGCAGACCCGAATCAGATGCGCCGCGCCCTCCTCCAGGTCGGCGGGGTCGCGGATCTCGCGCATCAGATCTGGTCCTCGCCCCCCAGATGCGCCTCTTCCTTGAGCCGGGTCTCGAAGGCCATCGAGATGTGATGGCGCAGCGCCTGTTCGGCCGCCGCCTCGTCGCGCCGCGAGATGGCGTCGACGATCGCCTGATGCTCCTCAAGCGAGATCGCGTCGCGGCCCTTGGCGGCCAGCGTGGTGCGCGCCATCAGCGCCATGCTGCGATGCACCAGGTCCAGCTGCTGCACCAGGTAGCGGTTGTGCGAGGCCAGATGCAGCTGATGGTGGAAGCGGCGGTTGGTCCGCGCCAGCAGCTGCGGATCGCCCAGGATCCTGCGGTCGTCCTCGACCATGTCGGCCAGCACGCGGATTTCCTCGGGCGTGGCGTGGCGGGCGGCCAGCCGCGCGGCCAGCGCCTCCAGCTCGGCGCGCACGGTGTAAAGCTCGGCCAGCTGGTTGTGGTCCAGCGTGGCGACGATCAGGCTGCGGCCGTCGCGCTTGAGCATCGACTGCGTTTCCAGCCGCTGCAGCGCCTCGCGCACCGGGGTGCGGCTGACGCCGAAACGCTCGGCCAGTTCGGATTCGACCAGACGGTCGCCAGGGCGGTAACTGCCGCTGTCGATGGCGGAGAGGATCAGCGAATAGGCGTCTTTCATGGCCGCACGATTCCCGCTTGCCGCGGCGATTGCAAGCGCGATGCCGCCGGTCTAGGCAGGGGCCATGGATTTTCGGCATGTCACCACCTGGATCTTCGATCTGGACAACACCCTTTACGCGCCCGAGGTGCAGCTCTTCGCGCAGATCGAGCGGCGGATGACCGCCTATGTCATGCGCGCGCTCGGCGTGACCGAGCCCGAGGCCCATCGGCTGCGCAAGCACTACTGGCGCGAGCACGGCACCACCCTGGCCGGGCTGATGGCCGAGCATGGCGTCGAGCCCCTGCCCTATCTGCGCGACGTCCACGACATCGACTTCTCGGTGCTGACCCCCGATCCCGACCTGGCGGCGCGGATCCGCGCCCTGCCCGGCCGCAAGATCGTGCACACCAATGCCGACAGCGCCTATGCGGCGCGGGTGCTGGAACATCGCGGGCTGATGGTCTTCGACGCGATCCATGGCGTGGAAGAGGTCGATTTCCACCCCAAGCCCGATGCGCGCGCTTATGCCGCAGTGCTGGCGGCCGAGGGCTTCGATCCGACCCGCGCCGCCATGTTCGAGGACGACCCCAGGAACCTCGCCGTGCCGCATCGGCTGGGAATGCGAACGATTCTGGTGGGTTGCGGCCGCCACGGGCCGGACGAACTGGCCCAGGACCGCCCGCACGATCCCCATGTTCAGCATCATACCCTGGACCTCTGCGCCTTCCTGGGCGGACTTGCCCCGGACGGCCGGCGCGATATGATCTGAACTGCCGACAGGACCAAGCAGCCAGCCTAAGGAACGCGCCATGTCCGATACCCCCGCCGACGAACGCGCCGAAACGCGCACCGCCCGCTTCCTCTTCGTCTTCGCGCTTCTGGTCGTGGCCGCGGCCGTCGTCGGCTTCCTGCTGTGGGGCCTGCCGGCGCTGGCGATGCTGGGCCTGGCCGCGACGGTGCTGGTCTATGGCATGCTCGCCGCCTATGCGGCGGGATTCTGACCCGTTCCATCCCGAAAGAGACGCCCGATGCGGATCGAAGATACCGAGATCCTGGTCTCCGGCGGCGGCATCGCCGGGCTGATCGCCGCGGCCGCCTTCGGCAGCGCCGGCCATGCCGTGACCTGCGTCGATCCGGCGCTGCCAGTGACGGACGAGGCGGCGGCGGGTGCCGACCTGCGCAGCACCGCCTTCCTGCATCCCTCGGTCGCGGTGCTGTCGGCGGCGGGTCTGTGGGACCGGCTCGCGCCCCATGCCACCGCGCTGCAGGTGATGCGGATCATCGACGCCGGCGGGACGCTGCCGCAGGCGCGGCTGACCCGCGATTTCGATGCCGCCGAGATCTCGGACCAGCCCTTCGGCTGGAACCTGCCGAACTGGCTGTTGAAACGGGAAATCTCGGCCCGGCTCGCCAACCTGCAGAACGTCCGTTTCCTGCCCGGCACCGGCACCGCAGACCTGCTGGTGCGCGACAGCGAGGCCCTGGCCACGCTCACCGACGGCAGCCGCATCCGCGCCCGCCTGGTGATCGGCGCCGACGGCCGCCATTCCCCGGTCCGCGAGGCGTTGGGCATCGGCACCCGCACGCTGCGCTATGGTCAAAAGGCGCTCGCCTTCGCCGTCACCCACGCCCGGCCGCATGAGAACGTCTCGACCGAGATCCACCGCTCGGGCGGCCCCTTCACGCTGGTGCCGCTGCCGGACCGCGACGGCAAGCCCTCCTCGGCCGTGGTCTGGATGGAGCGCGGCCCCGAAACCGCCCGGCTGTGCGCCCTGCCGCGCGAGGATTTCGAGGCCGAACTGAACCGCCGCTCGGCCGGCGTGCTCGGTCATTTGACCCAGGCCACGCGGCTGACGGAATGGCCGATCATCAGCCAGATCGCCGACCGCTTCACCGGCCCGCGCACGGCCCTGATCGCCGAGGCCGCCCACGTCGTGCCGCCGATCGGCGCGCAGGGGCTGAACATGAGCCTGGCCGACCTCGCCGCGCTGGTCGAACTCTCGGCCGGCGATCCGGGTAGCGCGTCGTCCCTTGCCGCCTACGAAACCCGCCGCCGCCCCGAGGCGCTGGCCCGGCTGATCGGCATCGACGCGCTGAACCGCGCCAGCATGATCTCGGCCCGCCCCTTGCGCGACCTGCGTGCCGTGGCCCTGGGCGGGCTCTACGCCGTCGCGCCGGTGCGCCGCATCATGATGCGGGCCGGTCTGGGCGTGAACTGAGCGGCTTTCCGTTTTCCAAATACCCGTCTTGCAACCGGCCCGGCGACCGCGTTGATGGCACGGTCACAGGGGTATTTGAAAAACGGAAAGCCCATCCGGCGCCCCATGGCATCCGTCGCCGCGATCTGCCACATATCCCGCATGGCCAAACCGATCACCGCCTTTACCTGCACCGCCTGCGGCGCGAGCCACCGGAAATGGTCCGGCAAGTGCGACGCCTGCGGCGCCTGGAACACCATCGTCGAGGAGGCGCCGCTCAGCCAGGGGCCGGGGCGCGGCCTCGGCACGCGCAAGGGCAAGACCATCCCGCTTTCGGATCTTGCCACGCAGGAGGCACCGCCGCCGCGCGCCACCTCGGGCATCGCCGAACTCGACCGGGTGCTGGGCGGCGGGCTGGTGCCCGGCTCGGCCATCCTGGTCGGCGGCGATCCGGGCATCGGCAAGTCCACCCTGCTGCTCCAGGCCGCCAGCGCCTTCGCCCGCTCGGGCCGCAGCGCGATCTACGTCTCGGGCGAGGAAGCCTCGGCGCAGGTCAGGATGCGGGCGCAGCGCCTGGGGCTTGGCGACGCGCCGGTGCGGCTGGGGGCCGAGACCGCGCTGCGCGACATCCTGACCACGCTCGATGCCGAGCGTCCGGACGTCGCGGTGATCGATTCGATCCAGACGCTCTGGTCGGATCAGATCGAGGCCGCGCCAGGCTCGGTGGCGCAGGTGCGCACCGCCGCGCATGAACTGGTGGCCTTCGCCAAGCGGCGCGGCACCGCCGTGATCCTCGTCGGCCATGTCACCAAGGAGGGCCAGATCGCTGGCCCGCGCGTGGTCGAGCATATGGTCGATACCGTGCTGTATTTCGAGGGCGAGCGCGGCCACCAGTTCCGCATCCTGCGCGCCCACAAGAACCGTTTCGGTCCCGCCGACGAGATCGGCGTCTTCGAGATGACCGGCGGCGGACTGTCCGAGGTCGCGAACCCTTCGGCGCTGTTCCTGTCCGAGCGTGGCGAGCCGACGCCCGGCTCGGCGGTCTTTGCCGGCATCGAGGGCACCCGCCCGGTGCTGACCGAAGTCCAGGCCTTGGTCGCGCCCTCGACATTGGCAAGTCCCCGCCGAACCGTGGTCGGGCTCGACGGGGGGCGGGTCTCGACCATCCTGGCCGTGCTTGAGGCGCGCTGCGGCATTCCCTTCGCCGGGCTCGACGTTTTCCTGAATGTTGCCGGGGGGATGCGGGTCAGCGAACCGGCCGCCGACCTTGCCATCGCCGCGGCGCTGCTCGGCGCGCGCGAGGACAGCGCCCTGCCCTCGGACTGCGTGCTTTTCGGCGAGATCAGCCTGTCGGGCGCGTTGCGTCCCGTCTCGCAGGCCGAAAACAGGTTGAAAGAGGCGCAGAAACTTGGTTTTTCACGGGCGATCCTGCCGTCGGCCACCAAGGTCGAGGGCGTGGCCGGGATGCGGATCGACCGCACCTCGGATCTGACAAGTTTCGTGGGCGAGACGTTCGGCGCCGGTTGACGGCGCGGGCGAACTTGCCTCCAAACGCGGGCAGACCCGCGAAAGGGGCGTGGAAATGGACGGTTTCACCATCATCGACGGCATTGTCGCCGCCGTGATCATCCTGTCGGCGATCCTCGCCTATGCGCGCGGCTTCGTGCGCGAATCGCTGGCGATCCTCGGCTGGATCGGCGCGGCGGTGCTGGCCTTCCTCTTCGCGCCGACGGTGCGGCCGATGGTGGCGCAGATCCCCGGGCTGAACAAGTTCCTGGCCGACAGTTGCGAGCTGGCCACCATCGCCGGCTTCGCCGCTGTCTTCGCGCTGGCGCTGGTGCTGTTTTCCATCATCACGCCGCTGTTCTCCTCGGTCGTGCAGCGTTCGGCCCTGGGCGGCGTGGACCAGGGCATGGGCTTCCTGTTCGGGGTGGCGCGCGGCATCCTGCTGGTCGCCATCGCCTTCATCGTCTACGACCGCGTCATGGCCAGCCAGCCGGTCGCCATGGTCGAGAATTCGCGCTCGGCCCAGGTCTTCGAGCGCATGCGCGGCCAGATGGACCAGCAGATCCCGCAGGACGCGCCGGGCTGGGTCGTCAGCCGCTACGAGCAGCTGGTGCGCAGCTGCGCGCCCGGCGCCCAGCCCGTCGATGCCGCCACCCCGGCCCCCGCCCCGGCCGCCACGACCCCGGCGAATTAAGGGAATATGCCCCTTTCGTGACATAAAATGCGCCCCCTCCTGCCGCTGGGGCGTGACTCCGACGGCCCGACACCCTAGATTGGCCACGAACGCTCCCTGTCCAGCCCCCGGAATAGCCCCAAGAGTCTCGGTGATGATGCAGCCATTCCTTGCCCATCCCTTCGATTCCGACCGCCTGCACGAAGAGTGCGGCGTGTTCGGCGTGATCGGAGTGACGGATGCCGCCAATTTCGTCGCCCTGGGGCTGCACGCCCTGCAACATCGCGGGCAGGAGGCCGGCGGGATTGTCGCCCACGACGCTGAGCAGGGCTTTAACAGCGCCCATCGCTTCGGCTATGTCCGCGACAATTTCACCAAGCAAAGCCTGATGGAGACGCTGCCCGGCTCGCTCGCCATCGGCCATGTGCGCTATTCCACCGCCGGCACCAAGGCGGCGACGGCGATTCGCGACGTGCAGCCCTTCTTCGGCGAATTCGCCATGGGCGGCTGCGCCATCGCCCACAACGGCAACATCACCAACGCCATGGCGCTGCGGCGCGAGCTGATCGAGCGCGGCTCGATCTTCCAGTCCAGCAGCGACAGCGAATGCATCATCCACCTGATGGCGCGCTCGATCCAGCGCAACATCCCCGAGCGGATGAAGGACGCGCTGCGCCGGGTCGAGGGCGCGTTCAGCGTCATCGCCATGACCCGCACCAAGCTGATCGGCGTGCGCGACCCGCTGGGCGTGCGGCCGCTGGTTCTGGGCAAGGTCGGCGACGACGGCGGTTTCGTGCTGTCCTCGGAAACCTGCGCGCTGGACATCATCGGCGCCGAGTTCATCCGTGAGATCGAGCCGGGCGAGATGGTGGTGATCTCGAAGGGCGAGATCGAAAGCTCGCGCCCCTTCGGCCCCTCGAAGGGCCGCTTCTGCATCTTCGAGCATGTCTATTTCTCGCGTCCCGATTCGATCATCGGCGGCCGCTCGGTCTATGAGACCCGGCGCCAGATCGGCGTGGAACTGGCGCGCGAGGCCCCGGTCGAGGCCGACCTGGTCTGCCCGGTGCCCGACTCGGGCACGCCGGCCGCCATCGGCTATGCCCATGAAAGCGGCATCCCCTTCGGCATGGGCATCATTCGCAACCAGTACATGGGCCGGACCTTCATCGAGCCGACCGAGCAGATCCGCAACATGGGCGTGCGGTTGAAGCTGAACGTCAACCGGGCGCTGGTCCGGGGCAAGCGCGTGGTACTGGTCGACGATTCGGTGGTGCGCGGCACCACCTCGCGCAAGATCAAGGACATGATCCTGGACGCCGGCGCGGCCGAGGTGCATTTCCGCATCGCCTCGCCACCCACCGCCTGGCCCTGCTTCTACGGCGTGGACACCCCCGACCGCGACAAGCTGCTGGCGGCACAGATGTCCGAGGAGGAGATGCGCGAATGGATCGGCGTCGACAGCCTGGCCTTCGTGTCGCTGAACGGGCTTTATCGCGCGGCGGGCGAGGCCAAGGGCCGCGACAAGTCCTGCCCGCAATATTGCGATGCCTGCTTCTCGGGCGACTATCCGGTGGCGCCCTTCGACCAGCTCGAGCGCGGCTTCCGCATGAAGCCGGATTCGGAAACTTCGACCGTCGTCACCGGCCACGCGGCGGAATAGAGACCGCACAACCCGGGCCGCGAAAAAAGCCGGGGGTTCGATGCCCCCGCCAATAATTGCTTTGTGCCCCTGCAGTCGCTGAAATCGCTTTCAAATCGGGTCTTAACCCGCTTTTCTGTCACAAATCCTGTTACAAAATGGGTCGCATGATGGCTGGTGCACGACGACCTCTTTGAATCGAAACGACAGGTTCTTCGCCGGCTGATGGTGCCGAAAGACCTATGCGCCCTCTCGGTAAGATCGAGCTACGCGCGCTCCTTGGTAGGACGACCATGAAGTTGTTGGCACCGGCTGTTGCATCCCTGCAAGCGCGAGGCCTGTCCAGGAGGAGGTCGCGACTGACAGCGCGATCAAGCCCATCAGAATGACGGATCGACACGTCCGGCCCGCTGACGATGCCAGCCGCTGCCCCAGGTCCAAGATTCGTTCACGTGTGACAGCCAGACCATGACGGTGGCGGCGAGAGCGACGGCAGACAGGAAGACCTTCGGGCCTCTGTCGGAGCGGGTGGCGACCCGGCGCCAGTCCTTGAGCCTGCCGAAGATGATCTCGATGCGGTTTCGGCGTTTGCAGCGTCGCTTGGACCGGTCGGCATCATGGCTCCGATGGGCCAGCAGCCAGTCCGCCTTCGGCAGGCTGCCCAGCAGAGCGGCGGCACCCGTATAGCTGACCTGCGGTCATGAGTTCGCGGGATAAGGCCATGATCCGGGGGATCATGTCCCCCGAGAACGCGGATCGGGCGACCTTCCGCATCGGTCATGGCACGCAGCTTGGTGTTCAAGCCGCGTCATCTGCGCGTCCGTCAGCCAGAAAAGGTTGCTCGTCATCAGGTCTCCTTGCGGTGCCTGAATCATGCCGAATGCGCAAGATCAATGGGGCCCGACCCACGGTGATGCAAGGGAACTGTGCCGGATCCAGTGGCAGCGGGATACTGAGATGGTGAAAGATCAGCAAAAAATCATAGCCGCCATCGACCAGCTGCGCGCGGCGGCTGGTCTGGATCTGCCCGGCATCGGACACATGACCATTGATCCGGGTCTGGTAGCCGCCAGCGATCTGGCGGCGCAACTGAGCCGGGCCGAAGAGACACTGGCCAAGACCCTGTCCGCCTGCGGCGCGCCGGATATCTCCGCCGCCCGCAAGGCGTTGGCAGAGGCCGAGCGGCTGGACAGCGCCATCCGTCAGGCGGATAATCTACTGGCGGAACTGGCGCCCAAGGGTATCGGCGCCCTGCAGGCCCGCCTGGCCGAAGCTCGTGCCGCCGCAGGCGCGGCCGAGACCGAACCCGCCGAAGAGCCCGCCATGCTGCAAGACCAGCTTCAGGCTGCGCTTGAGGCCGAAGCCACGGCCCTTGCGCAGCGCCACGAAGCCGCAGCCCGCCATGCCACCCTGCGCGAAACTCGCGCCGCCCGTCAGGCATCGGTGCAATCTGCCGATCAGATACTGGCCGCCGTGCAGGTCGAGGCGGGAGATCTCGTCGATCTCGCCGCCCGTGTCCAGAACCTGACCGCTGCGCAACCCGCACTGGTACAGGCGGAAACGGACGCAGCCGCTGCCCTTGCTCGCCTGACCGAAAACGCGCCCGACCTGGCCACGGCGCAGGCGACGGTGTCGCGGCTGCGTTCGGTGGTGGAAGGCCGCCGCCGCGATCTCGCACGCCTGCACAGCGATCTGGCCGGGTCAACGGCTCCATCAGCGCGCTGGCCGATGAGGGTACCGAAGAGGCCCTTGAGGAATTGCGCGGCCGCGAGGCCACCGTCACCGCCCGCGCCGCCCGCTATGAGCGTGAGGTGAAGGCGCTGGCCCGTCTGCGCGCCGCGCTGGAGGATGCCCGTCGCGACGCGCGCGAGGCCTACTTTGGCCCCGTCCTGCGCGAGATCGACCCGCTTTTGTCGATCCTTCACCCCGGCGCCGCGCTGCGTATTGATGATACCAGCCTGCTGCCGATCGCCCTGACCCGGGACGGCCAGGACGAGGGGCTGGATATTCTGTCCGGCGGCACGCGCGAACAGCTGGCGATCCTCACCCGAATCGCCTTCGCACGCCTCTTCGCCGGCTCGGGCCGACCAGTGCCGGTGATCCTCGACGATGCCCTCGTCCACAGCGACGACGACCGGATCGAGGCAATGTTCACCGCCCTGCATCGCGTCGCCCAGGACCAGCAGATCATCATCCTGACCTGCCGCTAACGCGCCTTTGCCCCCTTGGGCGGAGAAAGACTTCTGGCACGGATCGACGAGGTATGAGGAGGACTCTGTTGCACAAAAGAGTTGATGGCCGGATTTCCCCTTCCCCGGACAGATCTATCCCACGGCCTTTGTGACGGGGATGACGCGCCGTTTCGGGCCGCCATGCTTGCGGGCGTGCCACTCGCCTTCGCCCTCGACCTTGATGCCAGTGCTGTCGATCAGCAGGTGCAGCGGCCCCGCGATACGGTATGTTCACAGCCAGGGTCTTCTGGCGACGGGACAGGGTGCTGAAGTCAGGCACCGTCCAGTCGAGACCAACCAACTGCAGCAGGCTCTCGACGAAACCAGTCGTCTGCCTGAGCGCCATGCCGAAGAGCACCTTCATCGAAAGACACGTCTGAATGGCGGCATCGCTGTAGGTCTGCTGGCGGCCACGCCTGCCTGTCGGCGCGGCATCCCAGCTCATCTCGGGGTCGAACCAGATCGTCAGCGAACCCCGGCGCTTGAGCGCTTCATTGTAGGCTGGCCAGTTCCGGGTTCTGTATGTCGGGGATGCGGGTCGGCTCATGCAGACCAGCTACCGTACGGGTTTCATGAGATGAATCCCCGACAGGATTTGTGCAACAGAGCCTGCCCAAAACGGACCCCAGAGAAATCAACAGGTTGACAAAACTATGCCCCGAATCCGGACAAAACGACCCCGATTGGGGACTAACTTTCGCCCGATTTACACAGGCTCAATGCGTCCAGGGTGCGCGCCGGTCGGTAGCGAAATTCTCGCCATAGCCGCGGGGCCGGACATTGGCAGAGCGGGCATGCGGCTCGATTACCTCGAAATCCAGCCCCTTCTCGCGGGCGTAATCCTCGGCCTGCTTGCGGGTCGCAAAGCGCAGCTTCACCTGGCTTTGCGTGTCGTCGCTGCTGGTCCAGCCCATCAGTGGGTCGATCTCGCGCGCATCCGCCGCCGGAAAGACCAGCACCCAGTCGCGGGTGCGGGCGACGCCCGATTGCATGGCGTTGCGGGCAGGCTTGTAGATGCGGACTCGCATTGGCGGGAACCCTCTGTTCTTGCTTATGGCCTTATCCCCCAAGCCGCGCCGCTGTTCAAGATGGCTGCGACAATGCGGCCTATCCGCGCTGGCCCCTTGCATCCGCGCGCCGAGATGCCAGATTCAAACCCGGAACAAAGGGAAAACCATGGGTCACAACAACACCAATGCTCCCGTCACGCGCTTCGCCGAGGTCACCCGTCCGAAGCTCGAGGGGGGGCGCCGCTTCGTCATGCAGTCCGAGTTCCAGCCGGCCGGCGACCAGCCGACCGCCATTGCCGAACTGGCCCAGGGCGTGCGCGCCGGCGAACGCGATCAGGTGCTGCTGGGCGCCACCGGCACCGGCAAGACCTTCACCATGGCCAAGGTGATCGAGGAGACTCAGCGCCCCGCCATCATCCTGGCCCCGAACAAGACCCTTGCCGCGCAATTATACGGAGAATTCAAGGGCTTCTTTCCCGACAATGCCGTCGAATATTTCGTCAGCTACTACGACTATTACCAGCCCGAGGCCTATGTCCCGCGCTCCGACACCTATATCGAGAAGGAATCGCAGATCAACGAGGCCATCGACCGCATGCGCCACTCGGCGACGCGGGCACTGCTGGAACGCGACGACGTCATCATCGTCGCCTCGGTCAGCTGCATCTATGGCATCGGCTCGGTCGAGACCTATTCGGCCATGACCCAGGACATGGTCGTCGGCCAGATGTACGAGCAGCGCGGCTTCATCAACGAGCTGGTCGCCCAGCAATACCGCCGCCTGGACGCCGCCTTCCAGCGCGGCGGCTTCCGCGTGCGGGGCGACGTGGTCGAGGTCTGGCCCGCCCACTTGGAAGACCGCGCCTGGCGCTTCGACTTCTTCGGCAACGAATTGGAGGCGATCACCGAATTCGACCCGCTGACCGGGGCGAAAACCGACAGCTTCAAGCAGATCCGCATCTATGCCAACAGCCACTACGTCACCCCGCGCCCGACATTGCAACAGGCGATCAAGGGGATAAAGGCCGAACTTCAGGGACGGTTGAAGCAACTGACCGACGAGGGCAAGCTGCTGGAGGCCCAGCGGCTGGAGCAGCGCACGAACTTCGACCTGGAAATGCTTGAAGCGACAGGCGTTTGCAACGGCATCGAGAACTATTCCCGCTATCTGACCGGCCGCGCGCCCGGCGAGCCGCCGCCGACGCTGTTCGAGTTCATCCCCGACAACGCCATCGTCTTCGCTGACGAATCCCACGTCTCGGTGCCGCAGATCGGCGGCATGTATCGCGGCGACTTCCGGCGCAAGTTCACCCTGGCCGAGCACGGCTTCCGCCTGCCCAGCTGCATGGACAACCGCCCGCTGAAATTCGAGGAATGGGACGCCATGCGCCCGCAATCGGTCTTCGTCAGCGCCACCCCCGCGGATTGGGAGTTGGACCAGACCGGCGGCGTCTTTACCGAACAGGTCATCCGCCCCACCGGCCTGATCGACCCGCAGATCGAGATCCGCCCGGTCGAGATGCAGGTCGACGACCTTCTGGACGAGGTGCGCAAGGTCTCGGCCGCCGGCATGCGCACGCTGGTCACCACGCTGACCAAGCGCATGGCCGAGGACCTGACCGAATACCTGCACGAACAGGGCATCCGCGTGCGCTACATGCACAGCGACATCGACACGATCGAGCGCATCGAGATCCTGCGCGACCTGCGGCTGGGCGCTTTCGACGTGCTGGTCGGCATCAACTTGTTGCGCGAAGGCCTTGATATTCCTGAATGCGGCCTGGTCGCCATCCTGGACGCGGATAAAGAGGGCTTCCTGCGTTCCGAAACCTCGCTGATCCAGACCATCGGCCGCGCCGCCCGCAATGCCGACGGCCGCGTCATCATGTATGCCGACCGCATCACCGGCAGCATGGAGCGCGCCATGGCGGAAACAGAGCGGCGCCGGCAGAAGCAGATGGCCTATAACCTGGAACACGGCATCACGCCGCAGACCGTGCGCAAGAACGTCGAGGACGTGCTGGCCGGGCTCTGGCAGGGCGACACCGATCAGTCGCGCATCACCACCCGGATCCACAAGCCGATGGTCGGCGCCAACCTGGCCGCCCATCTTGACGCGCTGCGCGCCCAGATGCGCAAGGCGGCTGAGAACCTGGAATTCGAGGAAGCCGCGCGGTTGCGCGACGAGGTCAAGCGGCTGGAGGCGGTCGAGCTGGCCGTGGCCGACGATCCGCTGGCCCGCCAATCCGCCATCGAGGAAGCCGCCGACGAGGCCGTCAAGGCCTCGGGGCGCTCGACGGCCGGCCGCGCCGGTCAGCGCGGCGGCAACAAGCGCTCGCGCCGCCGATCCTGAAAAGCCGCAAACGCCAAGGACGGGCTGCCGCCGGGCCGTTCACCGTTTTTCCCAATATCCCTGCAACGGCCGGGCGAGGAGTCAACCGCAACTCACCCGGACCAGCTTGCCGGCCTTGTCATGCTCGAAGTTCAGCCGACTGGGGCTAAAGTCCATCGTCACCGGATCGCCGGTCTTGTAGCTGCGATAAGGCACGTTCGCCGGCACCGAGATAGTGACGCCGCTTTGCCCGATCAGCGGCAGATAGCGGCTGGCACCGCAACTGTCCTCGCCCATGACGGGCGGGGTTTCGGGCTCGGGCACACAGCCCGCCGCCAGCAGCGGGACGAGCATCAGGACAGGAAGGATCGGCTTCATCGGAAGGCCTCCTCGATGCGGACAATCAGCCATAACCCGCGAGGCGCCGGAAAGTTTCCGCATCGGGGCCGGCGCGGCGGCATCTTGGCGGAAGCCCGCCGATCCCGGACATGCGGCCCGGTCAAGGCGGCTCAGGGCAGCCGGTTCAGCACTTCTTCGACCAGCGCCTCGACCTCGTTTCGGGCCACCGGATTGCGGGCGCTGTCGCCGGCGCCCAGGCCCTGGCCCAGGGTTTCGGCATAACTGACGCGGTTCGCGATCTGCGCGCCGGCGACCTCGGCCCCCAGGGCCTCGGCCTTCTCGGCCACCTCCAGCGCCAGCCGCGTATGCGGCCGCGTCCGGTTCAGCACGATCAGGGTGTCGCATCTTTCGCGCCGGGCCAGGTCCAGCACACCCTCGGTCGCCCACAGATCGACATGGCTGGTCGCCACCGGCACCAGCACAAGGTCGGCGACCCGCAGCGCCGGGCGCAGGTCGCTGTCGATCTTGGGCGGCGTGTCGATGATGACGTAATCGAAACGCTTCTTCAGCTTGTCGGATTCGTAGCTGGCGCCCCAGGCCGAGGAGGTGCCGAACTCCAGCGCCTCCTCCTCGCCCAGCCGCTCCAGCCGCTCCAGGAACCAGCGCCCCATGCTGCCCTGCGGATCGGTATCGAGCAGCGCCACCGAATGTCCGCGCCGCAGCAGGCTGACCGCCAGGTTCACAGCGATGGTGGTCTTGCCCGAGCCGCCCTTCTGCTGCGCGACGGTGATGATACGTCCTGCCATGAATCCCCTCCGGTCCGGCCCCCGCACCGGATCGCGGCCGGGGGATTTCCGATCAGACTAGGCAGGAAATTCCCCGGTGGCGAGAGCCATTTTCGCAAGCGCAGCATGGGCTTCGCGGTCAGGCCGGCCAGCAGTCCATCACCTCGTACATCACCGGCTCGAAATGGCGGCACATGGCGTTGATGGCGCGGTTGCGCTCGCGCATCTCGGGGCTGCGCAGCATGGCCTGATAGTCGCGGCGGTCGCGCCATTGCGAATAGGTGGCAAGGCGGGTCTGGGCGTCGTTCAGATGGATCGCCCCCGAGACATAGCCGGGCTGCTTGCTGATCACCTCGGCATAGGCGGCGGTCAGCGCGTCCAGCACGTCATGCGCGCTGCCGGGCGTGACATCGAAGGTGCAGATCACGGTCTGGCCCTGAAAATCCTTGCTGATGCTGGTCATGGCTGGGTCCTCCTGGGTGCAGCTTAACCCAGGCCGGGCGCGGGGAAAGAGGGAATTTCGCCTCGCCGCCGCGGTCTGCGCGCCGAACAAGCGACGGCGCTGCCCGTCGCCATTTTCCGGTCGGTCCCGCCCGGCCCGGGTGTCTCGCCGGTCTTCGGACGCCAGGTCCGCCGGCCGGCTTGCGGCGCGCGTGCGACGGGCGCATGTTGCGCCGCGCAACGCGAAAGGACAGCAGCATGATTCCGGTCTTCGACGGGCACAATGACTTTCTTCAGCGCATGGTGGCCGCCGGGCCGGACCGTGACCGGCTCTGGCTGCAGGGCGACGGCACCGGGCACCTGGACCTGCCGCGGATGAAGGCGGGCGGCTTTGCCGGCGGCTTCTTCGCGATCTGGACGCCCTCGCCGCCCGGCCCGGACGATGCGCTGGCGGCGATGCTCAAGAAGGACCCACCCTTCGCGCTGGACCTGCCGCCGGAGATTCCCGCCGCCCAGGCCCTGCCCCATGCCATCGCCCAGGCCGGCCAGCTGATGGCCATGGCGCGGACCGGCACGCTGGACATCTGCCGCACGGCGGCCGAGCTTCGCGCCAGCATCGAGGCCGGCCGCATCGCCGCCATTCTGCACATCGAAGGCGCCGAGCCGATCCCCGACCTGGACGCGCTGCATGTCTGGCATGCGATGGGCCTGCGCTCGCTGGGGCCGGTCTGGTCGCGACCGACGCGCTACGGCCATGGCGTGCCCTTCGCCTTTCCCGCCTCGCCCGACACCGGTCCCGGGCTGACCGAGGCGGGCAAGGAGTTGGTCGGGGAATGCAACCGGCTGCGCATCATGCTGGATCTGTCGCATCTGAACGAAAAGGGCTTCGACGACGTGGCCCGACTGTCGGACGCGCCGCTGGTCGCCAGCCACAGCTGCGCCCATGCGGTGGCGCCAAGTTCGCGCAACCTGACCGACCGGCAGCTGGCGGTGATCGCGGAAAGCGGCGGTCTGGTCGGGCTGAACTACGCGGTGGGCTTCCTGCACCCCGAGGGCCGGCGCGAGCCTATGCACGGTTTCGAGATCATGCTGCGCCATCTCGACCACCTGCTGGCGCATCTGGGCGAAGACGGCGTGGCGCTGGGCTCGGATTTCGACGGCGCCGACATGCCGGTGGACCTGGCCGATGCCGGGGCGCTGCAGGCGCTGGTCCAGGCGATGCTGGCGCATGGCTACGGCCGCGAGCTGGTCGAGAAGATCGCCTGGAAGAACTGGCTGGGGGTGCTGCAACGGACCTGGGGCGCCTGAACGCCCTTACTTCCGATAATAATCAATGGGATGATCGTCGGGGGCTGCCGACCCGCACCAAACCGGACACCAGGTAAACAACACCAGGGCGGCCCGCCCCCGTGATCCCAGAATTGCCACGAAACCGGCTTGGCGGAAAGCTGTCCCTTCGGACAGGATTCCGCCCCGAACGGCCGCGCGGCGGTCAATCGGCCGGCGTCACCACGGGTTCCAGATCCAGCGCGGCGGCCAGCGCCCGGAACCGCGCCTCGGCCACCTCGCCCAACAGCGCCCGGCCGATGCGCGACAGCTTCAACTCCAGCTTCTTCTTCTTGGTCATCAGCTTCAGCGTGCCAGCCTCGGCCGGGTCCTTGACCGAGAACATGGCGCCGAAGCGCATGGCCTTGCCCAGCACCTCGGCATCGCGGATCTCCTTCTCGGACAGCAGCGCGAACAGCGGCGCCATCGGCGAGTTGGCCCGGCTGTTCTTGTAGCGGTGCAAGAGCGACAGGCCCAGGAACACCCGCTCGGGATGCGACAGCGCCGCCATGTTCGCCCGGGTCACATTGTCGAAACAGGCGTCGGCGCGATAGTCGGGATGAGTGCGCCAGGTGGTGTCGTGCAAGAGGCAGGCGGCGCGGATCAGCCGGTCGCGTTCGGGCGGGACATCGGCGAACAGCGGTTCGAGGAAATGATACAGCTTCTTGCCGAATCCCGGCATCCGCGCCATCTGCCGCTCGGCAAAGCGCGCCGCCTCGATCAGCGGATCGCGCGAGCGCAGGCCCGAGGGCATCTGCTCGTAGAGCAGCCCCTCGCGGATGCCGTAGGAGGAGACGGCCAGCGATTTCGGCGCCAGGCTCTGGACCAGCTGGCGCAGGACCAGGCTGGCCAGCGGCACCAGCTCCATCCGGCTTTGCGAGATGCCGGTGATCGCGCGCATGTCCTGGACCGACTTGCCCGAGATCCACTTCACCGTGTCCTCGACGGCCTGCGGCGACATGCGGTATTCGTGCAGCACCGTCATCGGATAGCCGACCCGCTCCATGTCCAGCCGGGCGATGGCCCGCCACGATCCGCCGACCAGATAGATCTGCTCGTGGCCCCGGCCCAGCCGCGCGGCGGCCGCCTCGATGGCGCTGCGGATATGGTCGCGCAGGCCCGAGGCGCCGCCCTTGACCTGCTGCAGCCGGAACGGGCCCAGCGGCGTGGTGATGCGGCGCCCGACCCTGCCGTCGGCCACCTCGGCCAGTTCCATCGAGTTGCCGCCGATGTCGCAGACCAGGCCCTTGGCGTCCGGCCAGCCCAGCAGCACCCCCTGGGCCGAGAGCCGCGCCTCTTCTTCGCCCTCGATGACATGCAGCTTCAGCCCGGTTTCCTTCTCGACCGCCTTGCGGAAGGCGGGGCCGTCCTCGGCCTCGCGCACGGCGGCGGTGGCGACGCAAGTCAGGGGGCGGATGCCCATGCCCTCGGCCAGGGCGGCGAAGCGCCGCAGCGCCACCATGCCGCGCTGCACGCCCTCGGGGTTCAGCCGGCCGGTGCTGGCCAGCCCCTGCCCCAGCCCGGCCATGACCTTCTCGTTATAGAAATACGCCGGCGAGCGCGCGGCGCCGTCGAACACCACCATGCGGATCGAGTTCGAGCCCACGTCGACCACCCCGACCCGGCTGAGCGAGCGTTCCGAGGCCCGCTCGAACAGCGACCGCCCGAAGGGCTCGATGGTTTCTCCGCTTGCGGTGACGATACCGTTCATCGGGTTCCTCTCGATTCCGTGACCACGCCGGGGCGCGCGCTTTGGATGGGGCAATTAACCCTTTGCGTCAATCCGTCGAGTGCGTCAGGGCCGGAACGTCACGGGCGCCGGCGCTGCCCCGGCCGGACAATGAAGGGTTTTCCATGAAGAACTTGTGACAGGAAAACAGGTCGTCCCGCCCGGCCGGCAGATAGCGCAGATAGCGCCCGTCGGGCTGCAGCAGCCAGCTTTGCGCCTCGTCTGCCATGTTCGCCGCCATGATCTGGCTGGTGATCTGGGCCTTCACCGTCTCGTTCATGCATTCGATCAGGGTCTCGACCCGGCGCGACAGGTTGCGGCCCATCCAGTCGGCCGAGCTGATGAAGACGCGCGCCCGTTTCGAGGGCAAGGCATGGCCGTTCCCGAAACAGACGATGCGGGAATGTTCCAGGAACCGGCCGACGATGGACTTGACGCGGATGTTCTCGGACAGGCCGGCGATGCCCGGCCGCAGCCCGCAGATGCCGCGGATCACCAGGTTGATGCGGACCCCGGCCTGGCTTGCGGCGTAAAGCGCGTCGATCACGTCCTTTTCGATCACGCTGTTCATCTTGGCCCAGATCTCGGCCGGGCGGCCGCGGCGGGCGAAGTCGGATTCGCGCGCGATCAGCGCCAGCAGCCGCTCCTTGAGGTCGATGGGCGAGATCGCCATGTTCTCCAGCCCGTCGGGCTGGACGTAGCCGGACAGGAAGTTGAACACCTTGGAGGCGTCGCGTCCCAGCGCCGGATCGCAGGTGAACAGCGACAGGTCGGTATAGATGCGCGCGGTGATCGGGTGATAGTTGCCGGTGCCGAAATGGCTGTAGGTCACCAGCTGCTCGCCTTCGCGCCGGACCACGGTGCTGATCTTGGCGTGGGTCTTGTATTGCATGAAGCCATAGACGACATGGGCGCCCGCGCGTTCCAGCCGGCGGCTCTGGCGGATGTTCGCGGCCTCGTCGAAGCGGGCCTTCAGCTCGATCAGCGCGGTGACGGACTTGCCCGATTCCGCCGCCTCGCACAGCGCGTCCACGATGGGACTGTCGCGCGAGGTGCGATAGAGCGTCTGCTTGATCGCCAGCACATTCGGATCGCGCGCCGCCTGGGCCAGAAAGCGGACCACCATGTCGAAGGTCTCGTAGGGGTGGTGCAGCAGCATGTCCTTTTGCCGGATGGCGTCGAACATGTCGCCGTCGTGGTCCTGCACACGCTCGGGCACGCGCGGGGTGAAGGCGGGCCATTGCAGGTCGCGGCGGCCGTCCAGCACCAGCTCGCGCAGGTCGGCGACGCCCAGAAGCCCTTCGACCTCGATCACCTCCTCGGGGTCGACGGCGAGCTTTTCCATGATCAGCTGCCGCATGCGGTCGGGGGCGCCGGCGGTGATCTTCAACCGGATGACGCTGCCGCGGCGGCGGCGCTTCAGCGCGGTCTCGAATTCGCGCACAAGGTCCTCGGCTTCTTCCTCGACCTCAAGATCGCTGTCGCGCAAGACCCGAAAGGCGCAATGGCCGATGTCGCGATAGCCCGGGAACAGGCTCGGCAGGTGCATCAGCAGCAGGTCTTCCAGCCGCAGGAAGCGCTTGCCGCCGGGCAGCGGCACGAAACGGGCGATCTGCTGCGGGATCGGCAGCAGCGCCTGCATCCGCTGGCCGTCGCTTTCCCGCGCCAGTTCCAGCGCCAGCGAAAACCCAGCATTGGGGATGAAGGGGAACGGGTGCGCCGGGTCGATGGCCAGCGGCGACAGCACCGGGAACACCTGTTCCATGAAATGCCGGCGCAGGAACTCCTCTTCGCCGCGGGTGATGCGCGAACGCGACAGGATGGTGATCTCGGCCTCTTCCATCTCGCGCCGCAGCCCGTTCCAGACCGATTGCTGCGCGCCCATCAGCCGGCGGGCGTCGGCATTGACCAGCACCAGCTGCTCGGCCGGCGTCAGCCCGTCGTCCGACAGCGTGGCATTGCCCTCGCGCACCAGCTCGCGCAGCCCGGCGACGCGGACGGTATAGAATTCGTCCAGGTTGGTGGCGCTGATCGACAGGAAGCGCAGCCGCTCCAACAGCGGCACGCGCGGGTTGCGGGCCTCGTCCAGCACGCGCCAGTTGAAGGCGAGCCAGCTGATCTCGCGGTTGAAGAAGCGCGCCGGACCTTCGGGCGGGCCGTCGGGCAGGTCGCGCGGGGCGGGAAACGAGGATTTCAGGAAATCGGCCTGGGTCATGTCTGGGATTCGGCAATAAGGAGGAACTTGGGAACGGAATGTCGGATCATGTGTCGGCGGGGGCGAGCTTGTCCAGAAGCTCGGCCGCCAAGCGGCGGGTGATGGCGCGGCGGCCGGCCAGCGATTCCCGGTCGATGGCGGCGACCAGCCGCCGCGCCAGGTCCAGGTCGCGCTCCATGCGCAACGCCAGCCAGTCGATCACCTCGGGCGGCGCCTGCAACTGGCGGTCGGCGAAAAGCTTGACCAGCACCGCCGGCAGCAGCGCGTCGTCGGGCGGACCCAAGAGCGCCTGCGCCGCCGTCTCCAGCCGCGAGCGCAGGTCCGGCAGGCGCAGCCCCCAGTCGCGCGGCGCGGCGCGGGCCGAGATCAGCAGCAGCGAATGCCGGGCGCCTGCCAGGTTCCACAGGTGGAAGAGCCCCTGCTCGGCCTCGGGCTTGCCGCCGATTTCCTCGGCGTCCTCGATCACCAGCGCGCCGCCTTCGGGCACCAGCTCGTCGGCATTGGCGGGGGTCAGGGTCCAGGCTTGCGTGACATGGGCGTCCTGTTCGGACGCCCAGACCCCGCAGAGATGCGTCTTGCCCGCCCCCGGCCCGCCGATCAGCAACAGCCGGCCCTGCGGCCAGCGCGCCGGAGCATCCAGCATCGCCCGGGCGTCGCGGTTGGCGCCGGTGGTCAGGAAATCCTCGCGCGACAGCGCGGGCGGGATCGTCAGATCCAGGGCAAGCTGGCGGGCCAAGAATCAGTCGTCCTTGCGCTTCTGTTCACGGTCCTGCCTTTCGGCCTCGCGGGCCGCGGCATGCAGCTCGACCGGCGAGGGCGGGCCTTCGGGATCGATGTCGGGCAGCTTGCGCTTCTCGGCCCGGTCCTGGCGTTCCTCGACCAGATCGGCCAGCTCTTCCTGGCGCTGGATCTCGGCCACGCGCACGTCATGCGACAGCTGCGCCAGGCGGCGGATATGGGCGGTGGTGCCCCGCGGCACCAGTTCGATCAGCGTCGGCGGCGCGGGCGGCGCCGGCACCTCGCGCCCGGTATAGAGGGCGCTTTCCTTGTAGCGGCCGGCGGCGAAGCGCACCAGCACGCCCAGGGCGGCGGCCAGCGGCACCGCGACCAGAAGCCCGACGAAGCCGAAGAGCGTGCCGAACACGGTCAGGGCCAGCATCAGCCAGACCGGATGCAGCCCCACCGAGGTGCCGACGATCTTGGGTTGCAGGAAATTGCCCTCGACGAACTGGCCGGCGGCAAAGATCGCGACCACGGCGGCGATCCAGACCGGATCGCCCCAGAAGCTGAACAGCGCCACCCCGATGGCGGTGGCGCCGCCGATCAGCACCCCCACATAGGGGATGAAGGACAGCGAGGCCGCCATGACCCCGATGGCGACGCCGAAGGGCAGCCCGACCGCGCCCAGCCCGATGGAATAGAAGGTGCCGAGGATCAGGATCACCAGCCCCTGCCCGCGCACGAATCCCGACAGCGCCTTGTCGATGTCGCGGGCCAGCGCGCGGATGGTGTCGGCATGGTCGCGCGGCAGCAGCTCGTCCAGCCGTGCCACCATGGCGTCCCAGTCGAGCAGCAGGTAGAAGGCCACCACCGGCGCCACCACCAAGAGCATCAGCACGCCGAAGACCCCCATGACCGAGCCGAGCACGGTCGAGACCAGCTGGCCGCCCTTGGCGCTGATGGTCTTGCCGAGATCGGTCAGCGCGGTGTTGACGGTGCTGCCCTCGGTAAAGATCTCGGGGAAGCGGTTCATCAGGAACTGCTGCAGCTGCTCGGCCATCTGCGGCGCGGTGTTGATCAGGGCGGTGGTCTGTTCGATCAGCAGCGGCACCAGCATCAGCACCACCGCGACCAGGATCAGGATCGCGGCCAGGGTGATGACCACCACCGCCAGCGTCCGCGATAGGCCCAGCCGCTCCAGCCGGTCGGCCAGCGGGTCCAGCAGATAGGCGACGGCGGCGCCCAGGATGAAGGGCATCATCGCATTGCCCAGGCCCCAGAGCGCCAGCAGCACAAGCAGCCCCGCCCCGCCCCAGTACCAGACCTGTTTCTGCACCGGCAGCTGCATCGGCTCTCTCCTGTCGCGACTCTGCCCTATGTGGAACGTCGCGGCGCCGCATGCAAGGAAGGCCGTTGCCCCCTGCGGCGCTCTGCGCTAACCCGTGCCGGCCCATATCGAGGATTTCGCCATGCGTCTTACGCGCTATTTCATGCCCGTTCTGAAGGAAGACCCCAAAGAGGCCCAGATCGTCAGCCACCGGCTGATGCTGCGTGCCGGCATGATCAAGCAGCAGGCGGCGGGCATCTATTCCTGGCTGCCGATGGGCTTCAAGGTGCTGGGCAACATCCAGCGCATCGTGCACGAGGAACAGGCCCGCGCCGGCCATATCGCCATGCTGATGCCGACCCTGCAACCGGCCGACCTGTGGCGCGAAAGCGGCCGCTACGACGACTACGGCGAAGAGATGCTGCGCATCAACGACCGCCACAAGCGCGACCTGCTCTACGGGCCCACCAACGAAGAGATGATCACCGACATCTTCCGGTCGCACGTGAACAGCTACAAGGACCTGCCGCTGACGCTGTATCACATCCAGTGGAAGTTCCGCGACGAGATCCGCCCCCGCTTCGGCGTCATGCGCGGCCGCGAATTCCTGATGAAGGACGGCTACAATTTCGACCTGACCAAGGAAGACGCGCTGCACGCCTACAACCGGCACCTGGTCAGCTATCTGCGCACCTATGAACGCATGGGCCTGCAGGCGATCCCGATGCGCGCCGACGGCGGCCCGATCGGCGGCGACTATACGCATGAATTCCTGGTGCTGGCCGAGACCGGCGAATCCGAGGTCTTCTACGACAGCGAGATCACCGACCTGAAGTTCGGCACCCGCGCCATCGACTATGACAGCGTCGAGGAATGCCAGGCGGTGCTGGAGGAATTCACCAGCCGCTACGCCCGCACCGACGAGACCCATGACGAGGCGCTGTTCGCCCAGGTCCCCGAGGAACGCCGCCGTTCCGCGCGCGGCATCGAGGTCGGGCAGATCTTCTATTTCGGCACCAAATATTCCGAGCCGATGGGCGCCACCGTCGTCGGTCCCGACGGCGCCCGCGTGCCGGTGCACATGGGTTCGCACGGCATCGGCGTCTCGCGCCTTCTGGGGGCCATCATCGAGGCGAGCCACGACGACAAGGGCATCATCTGGCCCGAGGGCGTGACCCCCTTTCATGTCGGCATCGTCAACCTGAAACAGGGCGACGCCTCGACCGACAGCGCCTGCGAAGCGCTTTACGCCGAACTGAAAACGCAGGGCTTCGACCCGCTCTACGACGACCGGGACGAGCGCGCGGGGGCGAAATTCGCCACCATGGACCTGATCGGCCTGCCCTGGCGCATCACCGTCGGGCCGCGCGGGTTGGCGGCGAACAAGGTCGAGTTGACCTCGCGCCGCACGGGCACATCGGTCGAGATGTCGCCGCAGGACGCGGTGGCGCGGCTGAAGGAGATCTATCGGCCGGTGTTCGACGCGGCGAAGTGAAGGCCCGGGCGCGGCCTTGCGCCATGGATATTTGCGAAGCGGTGAAAATGGCGGGTGGCGCGCCTTGCCGGCGCCGCCGGGCATGCGGCGCGGTCGCATGAGTATTTGGGGAACGAAGAAGCGCCTGCCCCGCGCTGTTGACAAGGCCGGTGGCGCGGCCTCCCCTGTGGCGCGAGTTGGGCAAGGAGGCCGGTCGTGAAGAAGGCGCTGATCACCGGGGTGACGGGACAGGACGGGTCCTATCTGGCCGAGTTCCTGCTGGAAAAGGGTTACGAGGTGCATGGCATCAAGCGCCGCGCCTCGTCCTTCAACACCCAGCGGGTCGATCATATCTTTCAGGACCCGCATGAGGCCGGAGCGCGTTTCTTCCTGCATTACGGCGATTTGACCGACACGTCGAACCTGACGCGGATCATGGCCGAGGTGCGCCCGGACGAGGTCTATAACCTCGGCGCGCAATCCCATGTCGCCGTCAGTTTCGAGGCGCCGGAATATACCGCCGATGTCGATGCGCTCGGCGCGCTTCGGCTCTTGGAAGCGATCCGCTTCCTGGGGCTCGAGAAAGCGACGCGCTATTACCAGGCCTCGACCTCCGAGCTTTACGGGCTGGTGCGCGAGAGCCCGCAGACCGAACGCACCCCCTTCCATCCGCGCAGCCCCTATGCCGTGGCCAAGCTCTATGCCTATTGGATCGCGGTGAACTATCGCGAGGCCTACGGGATGTTCGCCTGCAACGGCATCCTCTTCAACCACGAGAGCCCGCGCCGGGGCGAGACCTTCGTCACCCGCAAGATCACCCGCGGGCTGGCCAATATCGCACAGGGGCTGGAGCGCTGCCTTTACATGGGCAACCTGGACGCGCTGCGCGACTGGGGCCATGCGCGGGATTACGTGCGGATGCAATGGCTGATGCTGCAATGCGATGCGCCCGACGACTATGTCGTCGCCACCGGCGAGCAGCATTCGGTGCGCCAGTTCCTGATCTGGGCGGCGGCCGAACTTGGATTGGAACTGGAGTTCCGCGGCACGGGCGTCGACGAGGTCGCGGCGGTCGTCTCGGTCACCGGCGACCGGGCGCCGGCCGTGCGGCCGGGCGACGTGGTGATGCGGGTCGATCCGAAATATTTCCGCCCGGCCGAGGTCGCGACCCTGCTGGGCGACGCCTCGAAGGCACATCAGCGCCTGGGCTGGCGCCCCGAGACCGGGCTCCGCGAGATGATCGCCGAGATGGTAGCGACCGATCTGACCCTGGCGCGAGGCCATGCGCTGCTGGCGCGGCACGGTATGGCTCGGCCCGTCGCCGGCGAGGGGCAATGATGACGCGGCTGCTGCTGACCGGCGGCACCGGCATGGTGGGTCGCAACCTGCTGGCGCATCCGGGCATCGCCGCGTGGCAGGTCATGGCGCCGTCCCGCGCGGAACTGGACCTTTGCGATGCGGCGGCAACCCGAGACTGGCTGCTGCGCCATCGGCCCCAGGCCGTGGTCCATGCCGCCGGCCGGGTGGGCGGCATCCAGGCCAATATCGCCGAGCCGGTGCGGTTCCTGGAGGAAAACGCCCGCATCGGCCTGAACCTGATCGCCGCCTGCCGGGCGGCGCGGGTGCCGGTGCTGCTGAATCTCAGTTCCAGCTGCGTCTATCCCCGGGACCTCGGTCGCGACCTTGCCGAGGAACAGGTCCTGACCGGCACGCTGGAACCCACGAACGAAGGCTATGCGCTGGCCAAGATCATGGTGATGCGGCTGGTCGAATATGCCGGCCGCGAGGACCCGGGCCTGTCGTGGCGCACGCTGATCCCCTGCAACCTCTACGGGCCGCACGACAGCTTCGATCCCGCGCGCTCGCATCTGCTGCCGGCGATCATCGACAAACTGCATCGCGCGAAGGTCGCGGGCGCGGACGAGGTCGTGATCTGGGGCGACGGCACGGCGCGGCGCGAGTTCATGTATGCGCCCGACCTCGCCGATGCGATCCTGCGGGCGCTGGCCGATCCGGGCGCGGTGCCGCCGGTGATGAATGTCGGCCCGGGCGAGGATCATTCCATCGACGACTATTACCGCATCGCCGCCGAGGTGATCGGCTGGCGGGGCCGTTTTCGCCACGACCCGACCCGGCCCGTCGGCATGCGGCAAAAGCTGCTCTCGGTGGCGCGGCAGGCCGCCTGGGGCTGGGCGCCTGCGACGCCCTTGCGCGCGGGCATTGCCGCGACCTACCAGCATTACCTGGAGCATCACGCATGAGCCGCTTTCCTTTGGCGACCTCGAGCTGGGACCGGGCCGAGCGCGAGGCCCTGCAACGCGTCATCGATTCGGATCGCTTTTCCATGGGCCCCGAGGTCGCGGCCTTCGAGGCCGAGTTCGCCCGCTTCGCCGGCAGCCGCTTCGCGGTGATGGTGAATTCGGGCTCCTCGGCCAATCTCGCCATGGTGGCGGCGCTGCGCCATACGGCGAACCCCGCGCTGCGGCTGATGCCGGGCGACGAGGTGATCGTGCCCGCCGTCTCCTGGTCCACGACCTTCTTTCCGCTGCACCAATACGGGCTGCACCTGAAATTCGTCGACATCGACCGCGAGACGCTGAACTACGACCTCGCGGCGCTGGAAAGCGCGGTGACGGAGCGGACGCGCGCGATCATGGCGGTGAACCTGCTGGGCAATCCGAACGATTTCGACGCGCTCCGCGCCATCGTCGGCGACCGCGTGCTGATCGAGGACAATTGCGAATCGATGGGCGCCACTTTCGGCACCCGGCAATGCGGCACCTTCGGGGTGATGGGGACGTTCTCGACCTTCTTCTCGCATCACATCTCGACGATGGAGGGCGGGCTGGTCGTCACCGACGACGAGGAGCTTTACCATATCCTGCTGGCGCTGCGGGCGCATGGCTGGACCCGCAACCTGCCGAGATTCAACCGGGTGACCGGCGAGAAAAGCGACGATCCCTTCGAGGAAAGCTTTCGCTTCGTCCTGCCCGGCTACAACCTGCGGCCGCTGGAAATGTCGGGCGCGCTGGGGCGGGCGCAGCTGGAAAAGCTGCCCGCGCTGGTCACGGGTCGGCGGGCGAACGGCGCGTTGTGGCAGCAGGCGATGGCGGACCATCCGCTGTTCCGCATCCAGCGCGAGACCGGCGAAAGCAGCTGGTTCGGCTTTTCGCTGGTCCTGCGGCCGGACACCGGCCTGACCCGCCGCGCGGTGCTGGGCCGGCTCGACGCGCTGGGATTCGAGACCCGGCCCATCGTCAGCGGCAATTTTACCAAGAATCCCGTGTTGCGGCTGATGGACCACAGCCTGCACGGGCCGATGAGCCATGCCGAGGAGATCGACCTTAATGGTTTCTTCATCGGCAATCATCATTATGACATGGGCGAGGCGATCGGGATCCTGGCCGGATTCCGGGGCTGACCGGCGCCGGATTTTCGATGGCGTGGTCGGGGTCGGAATGGCCAGGGACGGAAGGTGGCAATGGGTTCTGCACGGATGAAATGGATCGGCACCGTGCTGCTGGGCCTGGCGCTTGCCACGCTGGGCGGCTTTCTTGCCTGGCCCGAGCCGTCGCGTCCGGTCACGCCCGTGCCGCAACTGGGCCTGGCCCAGGGCACGGCATTTCAGGCCCGATTGCTTCCCCCCCAGCCCGGGCTGACCGCACTGCCCTCCGTGGCGACGGGGCGCGCGGCGGCCGGTGCCTCGGGCCAGGGCTACCGCCACGAATGGCCGGGCTTTCACGCCATGGCGCGCTTCGAGGGGACCGGGATCAGCCTGCGATTCGACGATGCGATCAATCGCTGGCGGGTGGTGCTGGACGGCCGGTCGGTCGAGGTTTCGCGGCCCGGCACCCAGGACCTGCGGATCGAAGGGCTGGCGCCGGGTCCCCATGACATCCGCGCCGAAAAGATCAGCGAATCGCCGGGGCCGGCGCTGTTCGGCGGCTTCTTCCTGGACGATCCGGCGAACGCCCTGCCCCCGCCCGCGCCGGCGGCGCGGCTGATCGAGTTCATCGGCGATTCCGACACGGTGGGCTTTGCCAATACCGCCAAGCGCCGCGATTGCAACGACGCGGAAATCTATGCCGCGACCGACACCAGCCGCAGCTTCGGCCCGCAAGTGGCGGCGGCGCTGGGTGCGGATTACCGGATCATCGCCCGCTCGGGCATCGGGCTTTTGCGCAACTACGGCGGCGCCGATCCCGACAAGACCATGGATCGACTCTATCCGCTGGCCCTGCCCGGCGATCCCGCCGCGCCCGCCCTGCCCCAGCGGCCGGCAGGGATCGTCGTGATCGGGCTCGGCTCGAACGTCTTCGGCTCGGCCCTGGCACCGGGCGAGCGCTGGACCGACAAGAGCCAGCTGCGCCACGACTTCGGCCCGGCGCTGGCCGATTTCGCCGCCGCACGCGCGCGGGAAAATCCCGGCGCGCTGATGGTCTTGCTGGCCTTCGGCGAATACGGTCCGGAACTGGTCGAGGCGCATCGCGCCGCCTCGGAACTGCTGACGGGCAAGGGCATCGGCAACCGGCTGGTGATCCTGGCCAATCCGCGGCGCGACGCCTGCCTGTGGCACCCCTCTGCCGCCGATCATGCCATGATCGCCGAAAGCCTGATCCAGGCGCTGCACACCCCTTCGGCCGCCGGAGGCGATTAGATCCGGCTTGCACCCGACGCCCCAGCCCCTAAATACGATTCGATCCAGCCATCCGAGCCGCCATGCATTCCCTCAGACCGATCCATAACCGCCTGCGCCGTTTTTTAGGATCGGAACGGGGAGAATTCTTCGACGCCGCCGTCGAACGCTGGGAGATCTGCCCGACGGAAGAGGTCGAGATCGCCCCCGGAATCTGGCTGCCCGACCAGGTCGAGCAGATCGCGCAGACCGAATTCGGCGGGTTGCCGGACATCCTGGCGCAGATGCAGGGCCACCCGGCCGAGCCGACGCCGCCGACCATGGGCTATCGCTTCCGCGACGTGGATTTCGTCGACGGCGTCCTGCACGCGCGCGGCGGCGAGCACCACTTGCGGCAGCGCAAGCGTTCGGGCCTGACCTATCCCCGCCCGCGCGAGGCCATCTCGGGCGCGCTCTACGAAAGCTGGATCGGCAACCGCTGGTTCGGCAACTGGCTGTTGAACGATTGCCTCGCCTATCGGCTGGCCGAGGCCGAGGCCGCGGGCGATCCGGTGACCTCGGCGCCGGTGCGCGGCGGACACATCGCACGCTACGAGGAATTGCTGGGCCTGGTCCCCCGCCGGATCGACGATGTGCATTTCGACGAACTGGTGCTCTTCGACGACCTGCACAACAACCGCAGCCGCCGCGACCGGGCGCAGCAGAACCGCGCCCGGCTGGTCGCGGAACGGGCGCTGAAGCCGCTGCCCGGCGTCTTCATCTTCCGCGGCGGCAGCGGCGACGCCCGCATTCTGGAAAACGAGGCCGAGATCGCCGAGCGGTTGGAGGTCGAATACGGCTTCCGTACGCTTTACGTCGACCGCGACGATGCCGACCGGATGATCGAGGCGGCCGGCGCCGCGCGGATGATCGTCGGCGTCGAGGGCAGCCAGCTGGCGCATGGCGTCATCGCGATGCCGGCCGGCGGCACGCTGCTGACCCTTCAGCCCGCGGACCGGGTCACCACCTCGCTGAAGCTGCTGACGGATTGCTGGCGGCAGCGCTATGCCATGGTCGTGGGCAAGGGAACGGCGCGCGGCTACCGGGTGGAATGGGACCAGTTGCGCCGCACGCTGGACCTGATCGCGGCCGAAAATCCGTAAAACCCGTCCTAACAGTCAGGTTGAGTTTCCGGCAAGACATCGGAATATGGGGCGACTGGACCGATTTCCTACCGATTTCATTCGTAAGTGCATGGTGATGTTCAAGACTCTCAGGGCGGATTATCGACGGCATGGCAGCTCGCTGACGGAACCCGCCTTCGTCTCGCTGGCGATCTATCGTTACGGGCGTTGGGCGATCGGGCTGAAAAGCCCGGCGCTGCGCTGGCTGGCGAACAAGCCCTATGCGTTGATGAAGCTGCTGATTCTGAACGTCACCAAGGTCTGGATCCCGCCGCAGGTCCGGATCGGCGCCGATTTCCACATCATCCACGCCGAGGGCTCGCTGTCGATCCATCCCGACGTGGTCATCGGCGACCGCTGCGGCGTCATGCACAACGTCACCATCGGCACCAACATGCGCTCCGGCGCCCCGGTGATCGGGGATGACGTCTTCATCGGGGTGAATTCCTGCGTGCTGGGGCCGATCAGGATCGGCGACCGGGTGCGGATCGGGGCGAATACCGCGGTGACGACCAACGTGCCGTCGGATTCGGTGGTGATCGGGTCGCCCGCCAAGATCTATCCCAGCCTGCCGATCTTTGCCGCGAAGAAGCCCGCCGGCGCCGCGGCCGGGGCGAAACCCGCCGAACAGAAGGCTCTTGCGAATGAAGGATGATTTCGACCGCAACATGTGGCGCATGCTGGCCGACAACCTGCCCGTGCGGCCCGAAAAGCCGGCGGCGGTGGATCAGGGCCGCACGGCCTCCTATGCCGAACTCGCGGCCGAGGCCGGGCGCGTGGCGGACTGGCTGGCGCGCCGCGGCATCCGGCCAGGCGACCGGGTGATCGTGCATTTGCGCAAGGGCATCGACGAGGTCGCGGCCATGTTCGGCGCCTGGAAGCTGGGCGCGGTGGTCGTGAACGTGAACATCCGCTGGACGCCGGCGCAGCTGGCCTATGTCGCCCGCGACTGTCGGGCGCGCGCGGTCATCCTGCCGCGCAATGCGCTGGCCGGGCTGGCCGGCGATCACGCCTTGCCCTCGGGCACGGCTTACCTGGTTCAGGGCAAGGCCGAGGGCCTTGTCCAGGGCGCGGACCCCTGGACGGCGCTTCCCGCCGACAGCGGCTCCGCGCCCGACGAATCCGACCCCGCGGGGCTGGCGATGATCATCTATACCTCGGGCTCGACCGGCGCGCCCAAGGGGGTGATGCTGTCGCATCGCAATATCCGCGTCGGCGCCATCTCGGTCGCGGACTATCTGGGGCTGGACGACAGCGACCGGCTGCTGTCCGTGCTGCCCTACAGTTTCGATGCCGGGCTGAACCAGCTCACCACCATGCTGCTGACCGGCGGCACCGTGGTCCACCAGCCGCTGACCATGCCGGCCGAGATCATCCGCATGGCCAAGGCCGAGGCGGTGACCGGCATCGCCGGGGTGCCGCCCCTGTGGAACCAGATCGTGCGGCTGCTGGACGAAAACCCGACCGCGCTGCCGGCGCTGAAGCGCATCACCAACACCGGCGGCAAGATCCCCCCGAACATCCTGGAACTGCTGCCCAAGGTGTTTCCGGGCGTGGACATCTATCTGATGTACGGCTTGACCGAGGCCTTCCGCTCGACCTACCTGCCGCCGCAGAAATTCGCCGCCAAAATGGGCTCGATCGGCCGGCAGATCCCGAACGCGCAGGTCTTTGCCATCAAGCGCGGCGAGGGGATCGCCGGCCCCGGCGAACAGGGCGAACTGGTCCATGCCGGCCCGCTGGTCAGCATGGGCTATTGGGAAAAGCCCGAGGTGACGGCGGAAAAGATCCGCCCCTGCCCCGAGCTTGCGCATCTGATCGGCGACGCGCCGGTGGTCTGGTCGGGCGACCTGGTCCGGGTGGACGAGGACGGCGATCTGTGGTTCGTCAGCCGCATGGACGAGATGATCAAGACGCTGGGCTTCCGGCTGTCGCCGACCGAGGTCGAGGACGCGCTGTCGCAAAGCGGGCTTGTCACCGATGTCGTCGCCTGGGGGGGCGAGGACCCGGACCTGGGCCAGGCGGTCCATGTCGCCGTGACCTATCTGCCGCAGGCCGACCAGGCCGCGCTTGCGGCGCATTGTGCCCGCGCCATGCCGCATTACATGCGTCCCCAGCGATTCCATGCCTGGGACGGCGCCATGCCGCGCACCGCCAGCGGCAAGCTGGATCGCCCCGCCATCATCTCGGCAGCCAAAGCCGCCACCGCAAGACTGACAGAGGCATGACACCATGAGCCTGAGCAAGGACGCCCTGATTTCCTATATCCAGCGCGAGCTGAACATCGACCAGCCCATCGACGGAGAGACCGAGCTGTTTTCGACCGGGATGCTGGATTCGGTCTCGATGGTCGGGCTGATCGCCTTCGTCGAGGACAAGACCGGGTCGCATATCCAGCCAGCGGACGTGACGCTGGACAATTTCGACACCATCGACGCGATCATGGCCTATGCCGACAGCCTTGGTTGACGACCGCCCTACGCTGGACCGGCAGCTGGCCGAGGCGGCGGACCGCTTCGGCACGCCGGCCTATGTCTATTCCACCGATGTGGCCGAGGCGCGGCTGGCGCATCTGCGCGCCCATCTGGGCCGCTGGTTCGCGGTCAGCTTCGCGGTGAAAAGCAATCCGAATCCGGCCTTGCTGGGCTGGATGCGGGATCGGCTGGACTATCTCGACATTTCCTCGGGCGGCGAGTTCGACCTGGGCCTGCAAGCCGGCTGGGAGGCGGAGCGGATCAGCTTCACCGGCCCCGCCAAGCGCGAGGCCGAGCTGCGCCCCGCCATTGCCGGCGGGTTGGGCGAGCTGGTGCTGGAAAGCCTGCGCGAGGCCGAGCTTGCCGATGCCATCGCCGCCGAACTGGGCGTGGTGCAGCCGGTGCTGGTGCGCCTGGCCCCAGCGCGCGTGCCCAAGGGGTTCGGCGACCAGATGGCCGGCCGGCCCAGCCCCTTCGGCGTCGACGTCGAGGAGGCGGCCGAGACCCTGCCCCGCATCGCCGCGCTGCCGAACCTGCGGCTGATCGGGCTGCACATCTATTCCGGCACGCAATGCCTGAAGCCCGAGGCGATCTGCGAGAACTGGCGCATCTTCATGCAGGTCTTTTCCGAGACCTGCGCCGCGCTGGACCTGACACCGGAAAAGCTGATCTTCGGCTCGGGCCTGGGCATTCCCTACCATCCCGGCGACAGCGAACTGGACCTGGCCGCCATCGCCGCCGAGATCGGGCCGGAGCTGGACGCCTTTGCCGCACGCTTCCCGGCGACTCGGCTGGTGCTGGAACTGGGCCGCTATCTGGTCGGGCCGGCCGGTTGGTTCGTGACCCGCGTGGTTGCGGTCAAGCAGTCGCGCGGCAGCCGAATCGCCATCTGCGACGGCGGGCTGAACGCCAACCTCGCCGCCTCGGGCAATTTCGGCATGGTGCTGCGGCGCAATTACGTCATGCACCGCATCGGCGGCGAAGAGGACGGCACCCGCCCCGAGGAAAAGCAGGACATCTCGGGCCCGCTCTGCACCTCGATCGACAAGCTCGGCGGCGGCGTCGCCCTGCCCCGGCTGGAGGCCGGCGACCTGCTGGCGATCCATGCCTGCGGCGCCTACGGCCCGACGGCGAGCCCGCTGTATTTCATCAGCCATCCGCTGCCGGTCGAACTGATGCTGACCGGCGGACAGGTCCAGGACGTGACCCGGATCGGACGGGCCTGACCCCGCCGCCGCGGCGGGCCGCAGGACGGCGGCCGCGGCGGGCGATAAAAAAATCGTTGAACCGCCGATTTGCGTCTTTTTTCTCGACCGTGTCGGTTGTGTTTTCGGCCTGCCGGCGGCTATGATTGCGTGCAGCCCCCGAACCGGAAAAGGACGCCAATGGTCGAACAGAACCTGTTGCTCTTGCTTGTTCTGACTCCATTCGTGTCAGCCGCCCTGGCGGCCACCATGCCCATCGGGGCGCGCAATGCCGAAGCCTGGATCGCCGGGCTGACGATGATCGTCGCGCTGGTGATCCTGGCCGTGCTCTATCCGGCGGTGACCGATGGCGGCATCATCACCGGCACCTTCCGCTGGGTCAGTTCGATCGGGCTGGACCTGACCTTCCGCATCGACGGGTTTTCCTGGCTGTTCATGGTGCTGGTCGCCGGGATCGGGTTCCTGGTGATCCTCTACGCGCGCTATTACATGGCGCCCGAGGACCCGGTGCCGCGGCTCTATTCCTGCCTGCTGGCCTTTTCCGGCGCCATGTCGGGCCTGCTGCTGTCGGGCAACATCATCATGCTGGTGGTGTTCTGGGAACTGACCAGCCTCGTCTCGTTCCTGCTGATCGGCTACTGGTTCCAGCGTCAGGACGCGCGCGACGGCGCGCGGATGGCGCTGATCGTCACCGCCTCGGGCGGGCTGGGGCTGATGGTGGCGATGATCCTGATCGGCCAGATCGCAGGCAGCTACGACCTGGACCGGGTGCTGGCGGCGGGGCCGCTGATCACCAGCCACCGGCTTTATCCGGTGATCCTGCTGCTTTTCCTGTTCGGCGCCTTCACCAAATCGGCGCAGTTCCCGTTCCATTTCTGGCTGCCGAACGCCATGGCGGCGCCGACGCCGGTCTCATCCTACCTGCATTCCGCGACCATGGTGAAGGCGGGGGTCTTCGTGCTGCTGCGCTTCCATCCGGCGCTGGGGGGCACGCAGGAGTGGTTCCAGCTGGTCACCGGCGTCGGGCTGACGACGCTGCTGCTGGCGGCGGTGGTGGCGCTGTTCCGCCACGATCTCAAGGGGCTTCTGGCCTATTCGACCATCAGCCACCTGGGGCTGATCACCACGCTCGCCGGGATCGGCAGTCCCTTCGCGCTGGTCGCGGCGGTGTTCCACATCGTCAACCACGCCGTGTTCAAGGCCTCGCTGTTCATGGCCGCCGGCATCATCGACCACGAGACCGGCACCCGAGACATGCGCCGGCTGTCGGGGCTGGCGCGCGCCATGCCGGTGACGGCCACGCTGGCGATCATCGCCTCGGCAGCGATGGCGGGGGTGCCGCTGCTGAACGGATTCCTGTCCAAGGAAATGTTCTTCGAGGCGCTCTACGTCTGGAACAACGGCAGCCCGCTCGACAATCTCGCGCCCTATGTCGCGGTGGTGGCCGCGGCCTTCAGCGCCGCCTATTCGCTGCGCTTCATCGTCACCGTCTTTTTCGGCCCGCCCGCCACCGACCTGCCGCACGAGCCGCATGAGCCGCCGCTGCTGATGCGCCTGCCGGTCGCGGTGCTGGTGGCGATCTGCCTGGCGGTGGGCATCCTGCCGCAGCAGGTGCTGGGGCCCTGGCTGCAAACCGCCAGCCTGGCCGTCGTCGGCCCCGACATGCCGCATTTCAGCCTGAAGGTCTGGCATGGCGTCACCCCGGCCCTGCTGATGAGCCTGATCGCCATGGGGCTGGGCGCGCTGCTCTATCTGCTGCCCCGCCGCCTGATCGATTCGGGCGAGGACGGCACCCGGCTGATGCGGCGGCTCGACTTCGGGCGCGGCTTCGACTGGCTGCTGCAGCTCTTCACCCTGCGCGTTCCGCGGCTGGCGCTGCGGGTGCTGTCCGCCAGCGGGCTGCAGACGCAGCTGCGCGCCATGGTCCTGCTGGGGCTGGCGGCAAGCTGGTTCGCGGTGGGAAGGCTGGACTGGAACGTGCCCATGCCGCGCATCGGCGCCAGCGAACTGGTGTTTGCGCTGTTGTGGCTGGTGGGCGGCGCCTGTGCGCTGGGGGCGGCCTGGCAGGCGAAATACCACCGTTTCGCAGCGCTGGTGCTGATGGGTGGCGCCGGGCTGGTGACCTGCGCGACCTTCGTCTGGCTGTCGGCCCCCGACCTTGCCGTGACCCAGCTTCTGGTCGAGATCGCGACCACGGTGCTGCTGCTCCTGGGCCTGCGCTGGTTGCCCAAGCGCGACGAGGAAATCGCCGGCGACAAGAATTTCGCCGCGCGTTCGCGCCGCTTCCGCGACTTCCTGATCGCGCTGGCCTGCGGCACCGGCATGACCGCGCTGGCGCTGGCGGTGCTGCTGACCCGGCCCGGCGCCTCGGTCGGCGACTGGTTCCTGCGCAACGCCTATGTCGAGGGCGGCGGCACCAATGTCGTCAACGTCATCCTGGTCGATTTCCGCGCCTTCGACACTTTCGGCGAGATCACCGTCCTGGCCATCGTCGGGCTGACCGTCTATGCGCTGCTGCGCCGTTTCCGCCCGGCGCCCGAAAGCGTCGAGCGCCCGCGCCCGCAGCTCGATGCCGAGGAACAGGCGCTGGAGGCCTATCTCTTCGTGCCCTCGGTGCTGATGCAATGGATGTTCGCGCCGATCATCGCGCTGTCGTCCTATCTGTTCATGCGCGGCCACGACCTGCCCGGCGGCGGCTTCGCGGCCGGTGTCACGCTGGCCGTGGGCCTGCTGCTGCAATATGTCGCCGCCAACGTGCGCTGGGTCGAGGCGCGGCTGACCGTGCTGCCGGTGCGCTGGATGGGCACGGGGCTGATGATCGCCATGGCGGTGGGATCGGGCGCCTGGATCTTCGGCTATCCCTTCCTCAGCGCCCATGCGCAATACATCGACGTGCCGGTGATCGGGAAGGTGCCCTTCTCGACCGCGATGCTGTTCGACCTGGGGGTGTTCTCGCTGGTGGTGGGCGCCATCGTGCTGATGCTGATCGCCATCGCCCACCAGTCGCTGCGCGTCGCCCCGCGCCAGCGCCCGGCCGAGACGCCAGCCGACACGCCCGAGGAGACCGTCTGATGGAACTGATCCTTGCCCTTGCCATCGGCATCCTGGTCGGATCGGGGGTCTGGCTGCTGCTGCGTCCCCGCTCGTACCAGGTGATCGTCGGGCTGTGCCTGCTGGCCTATGGCGTGAACCTGTTCATCTTCTCGATGGGCCGGCTTTACGTCGGTGCGGCGCCGATCATGCCCAAGGGCGGCTTCGTCGATCCGACCGCCTATGCCGATCCGCTGCCGCAATCGCTGGTGCTGACCGCCATCGTCATCAGCTTCGCCACCACGGCGCTGTTCCTGGTGGTGATGATCGCCTCGCGCGGGGTGACCGGCACCGACCATGTCGACGGGCGGGAGCGCAAGCCATGATCGATCCCGGCGCCGGTCCCGACCACCTGATGATCGCACCGATCCTGATCCCGCTGCTGGCGGGGGCGGTGATGCTGTTCTACAACGACCGCAACCGCCAGACCAAGCTGGTGCTGGGGCTGGTGGCGGTCGGGCTGACCTTCCTCGCCTCGGTCGAGCTGATGTCGGACGTGAAATCCGCCAGCGAGCAGGGCGGCACCGTGGTCGGCCTGTATCGCCTGGGCGACTGGCCGGTGCCTATCGGCATCGTCCTGGTGCTGGACCGGCTGTCGGCGATGATGGTCATGCTGACCGCGCTGCTGGCCGGGCCGTCGCTGATCTATGCCGCCGCCGGCTGGCACGGCAAGGGCCAGCACTATCACAGCATGTTCCAGTTCCTGCTGGCCGGGGTGAACGGCGCCTTCCTGACCGGGGACCTGTTCAACCTCTTCGTCTTCTTCGAGGTCATGCTGGCGGCCAGCTATGGGCTGATGCTGCACGGCTCGGGCCCCGAGCGGATCAAGGCCGGGCTGCATTACATCGCGGTGAACCTGGCCGCCTCGCTGTTCTTCCTGATCGGGGTGGCGCTGGTCTATGGCACCACCGGCACGCTGAACATGGCCGACATCGGCCGCGCGCTCTATTGGCTCGACGATGCCGAGCGGATGCTGTTCCACACCGCCGCCGCCTTCCTGGGCCTGGCCTTCCTGATCAAGGCCGCGGCCTGGCCCCTGGGCTTCTGGCTGCCGCCGACCTATGGCGCGGCCTCGCCGCCGGCCGCCGCGATCATGGCGATCATGACCAAGGTCGGGATCTATGTCATCCTGCGGCTGTCGCTTCTGGTGCTGGGACCGGATTCCGGGCCCTCGGCCGGGTTCGGCGCGCCGGCGCTGATGATCGGCGGCTTGCTGACCATGGGCTTCGGCATGATCGGCATCCTGGGCACGCCCGAGCTGGTGCGCAAGGGCGGATACCTGGCGATCATCTCGTCGGGGACGGTGCTGTCGGCCATCGGCTTCGCCCAGGCCGGCGGCGGGGCGCTGATGCTGGGCGGCGCGCTTTACTACCTGGTCGGCTCGACCGCCGCGATCTCGGCCTTCTTCCTGATCGCCGAGCCGGTCAGCCGCGGCGACGAGGGCGACGACGAGACCAGCTTCGAGGACGACGCCGATCCGCTCAGCGAGCGCTGGCAGCCGATGGGCCTCGACAGCGTCGAGGACACCACCGCCCCGGCCAGCACCCGCACCGTCAGCTGGCTGACCATGGCGATCTGCTTTGCGCTGGTCGCGGCCATGATCGCCGGCCTGCCGCCGCTGCCGGGCTTCGTCGGCAAGTTCGCCATCCTGCAGGGGGCGATCCGCGACAACCTGAACGCCTCGGGCGCCGTGCCGGTGATCCTGTGGAGCTATGCGGCCATGCTGATCCTGTCGGGCCTGGGAGCGCTGATCGCGCTGATGCGCTTCGGCATCCGCCGCTTCTGGGCCGAAGAGGGCCCGACCCCGCGCATCCTGGCGCTGGAGGTGGTGCCGGTGGTCATGCTGCTGGCGATGATCGGGTTGCAGACGGTACGTTCGGACGTGGTGATGACCTATACCCGCGACACCGCGCTGGCCCTGCTGGAGCCCGGGGTCTATCGCAAGGCGGTGCTGGCCGGGGCCAAGGACGTGCGCGCCGCGCCGGCGCAGAACAGCGCACCCGATCCCGCCGCCGGCGACAAGGATGCCGGCGACAATGGTACTGACGACGGGGCCCCGGCGCCGGCCGAGGCGCAGCCATGAGCCGCGCCGTCCCCCATCCCGTGCTTTCGGCGGCGCTGGTGCTGATGTGGCTGGTGCTGACCAGCTTTTCGCTGGGCAACCTGCTGCTGGGCACGATGATCGCGCTGGTCGCCGGCTGGGCGGTAGAACACCTGCATCCGCCGCGGCCCAAGTTCCGCCGCTGGCTGGCGATCCCGGTGCTGATGCTGATCGTCGCCCGCGACATCCTGCGCTCGAACCTGGCGGTGGCGCGGGTGCTGGTGCTGGGACCCGACCATCCGGCCTATCACTCGGGCTTCGTCGAGCTGCACCTGCAACTGCGCGATCCGAACGCCATTGCAGTCATGGCGATCATCCTGACCGCCACCCCGGGCACCGCCTGGATCGAGTTCGAGCAGGAGGACGGCAGGCTGTTGCTGCATGTCCTCGACCTGCGCAGCGAGGACGACTGGCAAAGCCTGATCCGCGACCGCTACGAAGCGCTGCTGATGGAGATTTTTGAATGACGGCCGAGATTCTCCGCTTCGCCCTTGGCTATGCCCAGATCGCCCTGATCCTGGCGCTGGCGCTGTCCTGCTGGCGGATGCTGCGCGGGCCGCGCGCCCAGGACCGGGTGCTGGCGCTGGACACGATGTACATGAACGCCATGCTGCTGTTCCTGGTCATCGGCATGGTGAACGGCAATGTCTTCTTCTTCGAGGGCGCGCTGGTCATCGCCGTGCTGGGCTTCGTCACCACGGTCTGCGCGGCCAAGTTCCTGATGCGCGGCGAGGTGATCGAATGAGACATCTCGAACTGCTGCCGCCCTGGGCGGCGCTGATCGTCGCGGTGCTGGTGGTGTCCGGCGCCACGCTGACCGTGCTGGGTGGCGTCGGGCTGGTGCGGCTGAAGAGCTTCTACCAGCGGCTGCACGCGCCGACCCTGGGCTACAGCTACGGCACGCTGCTGATCATCCTGGCCTCGATGCTGATGTTCACGCTGCTGGAGGGCCGCATCGTCGTGCACGAGCTGATGATCGGCATCTTCATCATGGCGACGACGCCGATCACGCTGTTGATGCTGGGACGGGCGGCGCTGCGCCGCGACCGCGACGCCAAGCTCGGCCATGACGAGGAGGTGCCGCCGCGCATCGCGCGCGACGCCGACCGCCCGACCTCGCCCCGCGACCTGTCCGGTCATGGCGAGGGGCTGGTCGATTCCGGGCTGCTGCCCGATCTCCAGGCCGAGGAACGGGAACGCAAGGACGACTAGCGCCGCGATTCGGCCAGGACGGCGCGCAGCTGGTCGGGGGCGACTTCGTCGGTGACGAAGGCCCGGCCGATGCCGCGGGCCAGAACGAAGCGCAGCCGACCGTCCTGCACCTTCTTGTCCTGCCCCATCAGCCCGATCAGCGCCTCGTCGTCGGGCAGGTCGCCCGGGATGTCGGCGATGCGGGCGGGCAGGCCCATGGCGGCGAAATGCGCGGCGACGCGCGAAGGCGCCTCCTGGCTGCACAGGCCCATCCGCGCCGAAAGGTCGAAGGCCAGAACGCAGCCGATCGCCACCCCCTCGCCATGCAGCAGCCGGTCCGAATAGCCGGTCGCCGATTCCAGCGCATGGCCGAAGGTATGGCCCAGGTTCAGAAGCGCGCGCTCGCCCTGCTCGGTCTCGTCGCGCTGGACGATGCCGGCTTTCATCTGCACCGAATGGCGCACGGCGCGCTGGCGCAGGCCCGGGTCCGTGGCCAGCGCGGTGGCATTGGCCTCCAGCCAGTCGAAAAAGGTCTCGTCGCCCAGAAGCCCGTATTTGGCGACCTCGCCATAGCCGGCGCAAAAATCGCGCGGCGCCAGCGTGCCCAGCACGTCGATGTCGGCCAGCACCAGCGCCGGCTGGTGAAAGGCGCCGATCAGGTTCTTGCCATGCGGGCTGTTGATGCCGGTCTTGCCGCCGACCGAGCTGTCCACCTGCGCCAGAAGCGTGGTCGGAATCTGCACGAATCGCACCCCCCGGCGCAGAATGGCGGCGGCGAAGCCGGCCAGGTCGCCGATGACTCCGCCACCCAGGGCGATCACCAGATCCTTGCGCTCGATCCGCTGGGCCAGCAGCCATTCCACCGCCTCGCCCAGCCGGGACCAGCATTTCGTCGCCTCGCCCGCGGGCAGGGCCAGCGCCGGGGCCTCGATGCCGACGCGGGCCAGCGCCGCCTGCAGCGCCGGCAGATGCAGCGCGGCGACGGTCTCGTCGGTCAGGATGGCGACGCGGCGCTTGCCCGCCAGCGCCAGGATCTCGTCGCCGGCGCGGCCCAGCAGGCCCTGGCCGATGCGCACGTCGTAGGAGCGCGCGCCCAGGTCCACGCGGACGGTGTCGATGCTCATTTGACCTCCAGGATCTTCGGATCATGCGCCCTGATGGCGTCCATGGCCCGGCTCGCGGTTTCCTCGATGCTGTCGCCGCGCTGCGCGGGGACGCGAATGTCGGCCAGCGCATAGACCGGCCCGCGCTCGGCGATCAGGCGCTGCAGGGTGCCGCGCGGATCGGCGGTCTGCAAGAGCGGCCGCGTCGGCCGGTGCCGGACCCGGTGCCAGAGCGTGTCCAGGTCGCAGTCCAGCCAGACCGAGACGCCGTTCTCGGCGATATGGCTGCGGTTCTCGGGCCGCATCCAGGCGCCGCCGCCGGTCGAGACGATCCTGTCGCCCAGGGCCAGCACCCGCGACAGCACCTCCGATTCGCGGGCGCGGAAGAATTCCTCGCCGTCGCGGGCAAAGATCTCGGGGATGGTCATGGCGGCGGCGCGCTCGATCTCGGTATCGGTATCGGCGAACGGCCGGCGCAGGCGGCGCGCCAGTTCACTGCCGATGGCGGTCTTTCCCGCCCCCATCATCCCGATCAGCACGATATTCCGCCGCATCACCCCACCGGATTCCCATCATTTGCAACGGTTGTGACTGATGGCGTGATCTTTCGGGAAATGCCATATATATTTCGCGCGAACCGGCGAGAGACCGGCAGTCGTTCGAGGCGGAAAGGGCATTTTCATGCGGCTTTTGAAAATTGTGGTTGTTCTGGTCATCCTGATTCTGGCGGGGCTGGCAGGCTATGCCTATTTCGGCGACATGACCTCCGACCCGCGCGAGATGCGGACGCCGGTCCAGCTGGACCTGGGCGCGCCGGTGCCGGCCCAACCCGCCGCCACCGCGCCCGAGGCGCCTTCCCCGACCACCCAGCCCGCCCCTGCGGCCGGCGCGACCGGCGCGGCGCAAGATGATCTCGACTGAGCGTCTGGCCCTGGCGCTGGCGCTGGCGGCCGGCTTGGGCGGCGCCCCGCAGGCGCTGGCGAAGCCGCCGCTTTCGGCCAGCGACTGGCTGTCGGGCAGCGTGCAGCAGCCCGACAACATCTCGTCCTGGCGGCCCGGCGATCCGCGCCCGCCCGAGCTGAAGCGCAAGACCAAGCGCGAGATCGCCCCTTCGGGCGCGGTCGAACCCGTCGGCGTCACCCGGCTGGGCGAGGGCAATCCGGACGGCAAGGGTACCGTCTCGCCCCGCGCGGCGGGGCTGCCGCCGGGCCTGTGGGGCGAAAGCGATTCGGAGGTGCTGATCCGGCTGATCCGCCAGTCCAGCCCCCGCCTGCCCGCCCTGCGCCGGCTCGAACGGCGCCTGCTGGCCGCGCAGCTGCGCCCGCCGCAGGCGGCGCCGGGCCAGGACGGCGCGCTGTTTCTCGCCCGCGTGGACAAGCTTCTGGACATGGGCGCGACCGGCGCCGCCAAGGAACTGCTGAAGGCCGCCGGTCCCGGCGACCCCGAGCGGTTCCGGCGGCTCTTCGACATCGCGCTGCTTTCCGGCGACGAGGCGCAGGCCTGCGAGACCATGGACCGCACGCCCGGCGTCGCGCCCAGCTTCCCGGCGCGCATCTTCTGTCTGGCGCTGGGGGGCGACTGGACCGCGGCGGCGCTGGTCTTTCACGGCGCCGAGGGGCTGGGACAAATCGACCCGCAGATGGCGGCGCTGCTGGCGCGCTATCTGGACGACGGCTATGCCGACAGCAGCGACGAATTGCCGCCGCCGCTGGTGGCGACGCCGCTGGACCTGCGGCTTTACGAGGCGATCGGGCAGCCGCTGCCCTCCTCGGCGCTGCCTCTGGCCTTCGCGCTGGCCGACCTGGACCAGAACGGCGGCTGGAAGGCGCGGCTGGACGCGGCCGAGCGGCTGGCGCGGGCGGGTGCGATTCCCGCCTCGCAGCTGCGCGCGATCTACCTGGAACAGAAGCCTGCCGCCTCGGGCGGGGTCTGGGACCGGGCGGCGGCCGTCCAGGCCTTGGCGGCGGCGCTTGCCGAGCGCGATCCCGACGCCACCGCCGCAGCGCTGCCGCCGGCCTTTCAGGCCATGGTCGCGGCCGGGCTGGGGCCGGCGCTGGCCGAGATGGCCGGGGCCGAGGTCGGCGCCATGGGTCTGGACGGCCAGCCCGGCCGCATCGCGCTGTGGCTGGCCTTGCAGGCGGCGCAGCCGCAGGTCGTGGCCGACCCGCCCGCCGATGCCGCGGCCTTCGACCTCTGGCTGCTGCATTTCGCCGAGGGCGAACCCGAAGCCGCGCCTCCGACCGGAGAGGGCGAGGATCGCGCGGCGCTGCTGTTCCCGGCCTTCCTGGGCCCCTCGGAACGGGACGTGCCGGAAGAGGCGGCGCGGCTGATCCTGGCCGACAAGCGCGGCGAGGCGCTGCTGGGGGCCATCGCCGACGTCGATGCCGGGCTCGACGGCGACCTGCCGCGGGCCGCGCGAGGGCTGCGGGTGCTGCGCGTGCTCGGCCAGCAGGAAATCGCTCGCCAGGCCATGGTCGAGCTGGTGCTGGCGCCGGTGATGCTGCCGCCCGCCGGCGGCGGAACGCCCTGACCCCATGGCCGGATCGGGCGACAGGTTCGGCGACCAGGGCCGCATCTCGGCCTTCCTCGACGCGCAGGCGGCCGAGGCGGGGGCGGCGCGCAATACGCTCCTGGCCTATGGCCGCGATCTCAAGGACTTTGCCGGCTGGCTGGCGGGGCGCGGGCTGACGCTGCTGACCGTCCCGCGCGAAGGGATCGAGGACTATCTCGGGTTCTGCGACGCCCAGGGCCTGTCGCGCGCGACCCGGGCGCGGCGGCTGTCCGCGATCCGCCAGATCATGCGCTTCGCCCTGGACGAAGGCTGGCGCGAGGACGATCCCGCCGGGCGCATCAGTGGTCCGGGCCGGATGCAGCGCCTGCCCAAGGTGCTGGACCGGGCCGAGGTGCAGGCCATGTTCGACGCTCTGCCCCGGCTGGGCCGCAGCGACAGCGAACGCGCCCGCAACCTGGCGCTGATCGAGCTGATCTATGCCACCGGCATGCGGGTCAGCGAGCTGGTCGCCCTGCCGGTCGGCGCCTGCCGCGGCGACCCGGCGCTGCTGCTGATCCGCGGCAAGGGCGGCAAGGAGCGCATGGTGCCGCTAAGCAGCCCGGCCCGGCGCGCGCTGTCGGCCTGGCTGGCGCTGCGCGACAACGCGCCCGAGGCCAGCCCGCTGGGCCGGCTGGTCGCCGGCAAGGGCGCGCGCTGGCTGTTCCCCGCCGCCTCGCGCGAGGGGCACATGACCCGCCAAGCGATGAACGGCCTCTTGCACCAGCTGGCACTGGCCGCCGGCATCGACCCGGCCCGGGTCTCGCCCCATGTGCTGCGCCATGCCTTCGCCACCCATCTGCTCGAGGGCGGCGCCGACCTGCGCGCGATCCAGACCCTGCTCGGCCATGCCGATCTGGGCACGACCGAGATCTATACCCATGTGCTGGACGCCCGCATGCGCGAGCTGGTGCTGAACCACCATCCGCTGGCCAAGCCGCATCCGAAGGCCGACGAATCGTGACCGCGCTTGCCGCTGGGCTCGACCGCGGCTTCTGGCTGACCGCAGCCGCGATCCTGCTGCTGCTGGCCGTCGCGGCCTGGCTTTCGGGCACCGAGGCGGCCCTGGCCGCCGCCAGCCGCGCCAAGCTGCGCGCCCGCGCCGACAAGGGCGATGCCGGTGCCCGGCGGGCGCTGGAGATCGCGGCCGAGGGCGAAAACCTGATCGGCGCGGTGCTGCTGGGCCGGAACGCGGCGGTGATCCTGGCCGCCAGCCTGGCAACGGCGCTGTTCGCATGGCGGCTCAGCCCGGGCGCGCTGGCGGTGGCCCTGGCCGTGCCGGCGATCCTGGCGCTGGTGCTGGTCTTTGCCGAGGCCCTGCCGCGTGCCCTCGGCCTGCGGGCGCCCGAGGACATGGCCTGCCGTGTCGCCCGGCCGCTTGGTGCCTTCGCCCGGCTGGCGGCGCCGCTGGTCGCGCTGGCGCGGTGGCTGGTGCGCGCGATGCTGGCGCCCTTCGGCCGGCGGGCCGCGCGGACCGACCATGTCTTCTCGGTCCAGGAGGAGATCGCCGGCGCGCTGGCCATCGCCCAGTCCAGCGGCACCGTCGAAAAGGCGGATCGCGACCTACTGATGGGGGCGCTGGACCTGGGGCAGCGCTCGGTCGAGGAAATCATGCTGCACCGCTCGAACATCCGGATGATCGACGCCGGGCTGTCGGCCGATGCGGTGCTGGACCTGGTGCTGAAAAGCCCGCACACCCGCCTGCCGGTCTATCGGGACGAGCGCGAGAACGTCGTCGGCGTCATCCATGCCAAGGATCTGTTGCGCGGCATGCACCGGGCGCTGCAGGAAGGCGGGCCGGATGCGCTGCGCGGCTTCGACCTGATGACCATCGCCATGCCGCCCTATTTCGTGCCCGAGACCACGCCGCTGGACGAGCAGATGCGAGAATTCCTCAGGCGTCACACCCATTTCGCGCTGGTGGTGGACGAATACGGCAGCCTGCGCGGGCTGATCACGCTGGAGGACATCCTCGAGGAGATCGTGGGCGAGATCACCGACGAGCACGATGCCGCGGCCGCGCCCCTGCTGCGGCCGAACGCCCAGGGCGACTATCTGGTCGAGGGGGCCACGACCATTCGCGACCTGAACCGGGCGCTGGACTGGACGCTGCCCGACGACGAGGCCAATACCGTCGCCGGCCTCGTCATCCACATGGCGCAATCCATCCCGGCGCCGGGTCAGGTGTTTTCCTTCCAGGGCTATCGCTTCGAGGTCGTGGCCCGGCGCGAGAACCGCATCACCAGACTGCGCATCCGCCCGCTGGCCGACCCGTCGCCGGCCCTGCCCTGACCGCCGTCCCGCAGCCCCCTTCGGTCGTGACCGGCCAGTCGCGCCTGGGCGCCCTTGACGGCCGATCCTAGCAACGGCCCGCGGCACCCGCGGCCGGCGCATTCGCTAGGCACAGGGCCAAGGCTGCGCCTTGCGGGCCGCATCCGGTTTCGCTTGCAAGCTGCTGAAAAAGAGTTCCGAGACAGCGTCGGGGCGGCAAAATCGTTAAGCGACCGACCGAGATCTGTTTGGGAAACAGACATTTGCAGACGATTGAGAGGCCGATTTTCCGCTTTCCGTCCAATGCGCCGCGTCGCGGGGAATTTTTCAGCAGCCTGTCAGCGCTCGGTCAGCTTCAGTTCGATGCGGCGGTTCTGGGCCCGGGCCTCGGGCGTGTCGCCCTGGGCCACCGGCCGCGTATCGGCAAAACCCGCCGGCAACAGCCGGTCGGCCGGGAAGCCCAGGTCCTCGACCATGTAGCGCACCACAGCCAGCGCCCGCGCCTGGCTGAGTTCCCAATTGTCGCGATAGCGCCCCTGCCCCGACAGCGGCTGGCTGTCGGTATGGCCGTCGACGCGGATGATCCAGTCGATCTCGGGCGGGATCTCGGCCGAGATCTGCTTCAGAAGATCGCTGACCCGGGCAATCTGCGCCCGACCTTCGGGCGACAGCGTCGCCTCGCCGGCCGGGAACAGCACCTCCGAGGAAAAGGCGAAGCGGTCGCCGACGACGCGCACGCCCTCGCGGCCCTCCAGGATCTGCGACAGCCGGCCGAAGAATTCCGAGCGATAGCGCGCCAGATCCTTGGCCTCGGCCTCGGCCTTGCTGCGGGCGTCCGCCTCCAACGCGCGGCGCTTCTTCTCTTCTTCGGCGGCGCGCAGCAGCGCCAGGTTCAGCTGCTGGCCCAGGTCCTCGACCTTCAGGTCGGCGGCCTTGCGCTCCTCGCCGGCCGCATCCAGCACCGCGCGCAGGCTGCCAAGCTGGTCGTTCAGCTGCAGCACCTGTTGGTTCAGCAGCGCCAGCCGGCGCTGGTCCTCGGTCGAAAGCGCCTCCTGCTCCGAGAGCTTCTGCTGCGCCACGGCCAGCAGCGCGGCCTGCTTCTCGGCTTCGGTCGCCTGGGCCTGCGCCTGGTCGCCCAGATCCTTCTTGGCAGCCTCGGCGGCGGCGAGCAGGGTCAGCGTCTCTTCGGCCTGCTTGCGGGCGGCTTCCAGTTCCATCGTCATCGCGGTCAGTTCGGCATCGGATTGCGCGAGCTTGTCCTGCAAGGCCTTGGCCGCCTCGGCATCGGCGGTGCGGGCGGCCTGGGTCCGGGTCAGTTCCTGCGCCGCATCGGCATTGCGGCGGCGCAGGTCGGCGACCAGCGCCTCCAGCGCCTGGCGCCGGGCGGCGGCCAATCGCGCCACCTCGGTCTGTTCGTCGATCTTGCCCTGCGCCTCGGCCAACTGGCCGCGCGCGGCGCCCAGGTCGCGGTCTAGCCCCTCGGCCCGGCTTTGCGAGGTCGAGAGCGCCGCCGTCAGCTGCGCCAGCTGCGCGCCCAGCTGATCCAGCTCGCTGTCTTGGGTGGTGATCTGGTCGCGCAGCACCGATTGCACCAAGAGGAAGATGGTCAGCACGAACATCATGACCATCAGAAGCGCGGTCATGGCATCGACGAATCCCGGCCAGATCGTGGCCGAGAACCGGTTGCCGCCGCCCCGGCTAAGCCCCATCGCCGCGCTCCAGATTACGGATGGCGCGGGTCAGCGCCGCCATGTCCTCGCGCAGTTCCGAGATCAGCCCGTCGCGGCCGCTGGCGGCTTCCTCGACCAGCCGGCCCAGCTGCACATCGATCGAGCGCAGCCGCATCCGCGCCTCGGGATCGTCGCCCGAGGACGCGCGCCCCGGCGCCTGCTCCAGGATGCGGTCCTGCCCCTCGGCCAGCCGTTCCAGCGCCCGGATCAGCAGGCCGTTGTCGGGCGCCGGGCGCTCGGACAGGCGCGTCAGCGTCTCGGCCAGTTCCGGATCGCGTGCCGGCGTCTCGGCCAGTGCCGCCAGCCGGTCCTGGCCCGCCGCCAGCCGCTCCAGCGCCTGCGTCAGCGCGGGCGCGTCGAAAGCGGGCTGCCCGGCCAGCGCCAGTAGACGCTCCTGCCCTGCCGCCAGCCGGTCCAGCGCAGCCAGCAGCCCCGGATCCTGGCGCGGCGCGGCGGCAAGCCCCGCCAGCCCCTGCTCGACCCCGAACAGCGCCCGCGCCGTCGCCTCGTGCTCGGCGGCGAGCGTCGCGCCCAGGCGGTCGCGATCATCGCCCAAAAGCCCCGCCAATTGTTCAACGCCCTGCGCCAGGGCCAGCGCGCGCTGGTCGGCGGCCGCGGCCTCCTGGTCGCGCAATTCGTCGCGCTGCGCATAGAAGTCCTGCAAGCCGGCCAGCTGCGCCTCGACCCGTTCGGCGAAATCGACCAGCGCCGCCTCGCCCAGGCCGTGACCCTCGCCGCCGGCAAGGCCGACGCGGGTAAAGCCCGACATCCATTCTTCCAGCTCGCGATAGAAGCGGTTCTGGCCATGGGTCACGAACAGTTCCAGCAGGCCCACGACCAGCGAGCCGGCCAAGCCCAAGAGCGAGCTGGAAAAGGCCGTGGCCATGCCGCCCAGCTGCGATTCGAGCCCGGTCATCAGCTTGTTGAACACCTCGAGCCCGGTCTCGCCCTCCTTGGGCGCCAGCGCCCGGATGGTGTCCACCACCGCCGGCACCGTGGTCGCAAGGCCATAGAAGGTGCCCAGAAGACCCAGGAAAATCAAAAGGTTCGCAAGGTAGCGGGTGATGTCGCGCGCCTCGTCGATCCGCGTCGCCACCGATTCCAGGATCGAGCGCGACGATTCGGTCGAGATCACGCCCCCGACCGGCCCGCGCTGGCCCAAGAGCGCCGAAAGCGGCGCCAGCAGGCGCGGCGCCTGATCGGCATCGGCGGGCTCGGCCGTGCCGACGCCGCGACCGGCGGCGTTGCGGCGCCGGGCGGCGAATCGCTCGATCCAGCTGACCGACTTCACCAGCTCGGCCACCTGCCAGAAGCAGCCCAGCACACCCATCACGAAGACGGCGAGGATCAGCCCGTTCAGCGCCTCGTTCGAGGAAAAGATGCGCAGGATGCGGCCGTAGGCGAACCAGGCCCCGGCCACGACCAACGCCAGCGCGATCAGCATCAGCACGATCTGGCGCACAGGCTGCGAGAATTGTGGCTGGGTCGGGCCGGTCACGCCCGGTTCCGCCCCGCGGGTGGCGGCAAGGCGGGCGGCGCGGGTGCGGCGGCCGTCGGGCGCGGCCGGCGGGGTTTCGGGCGGTTCGGCATCAGACGGGGACAAGTTCCACTCCCTTCCCTGCTTCGCGGCCGACTGTAGAGGCCGGATCGCCGGCTGCCAAGCAAGCGCGCGCGGCGAGGCGCTCAATCCCGGCCCGGCTGCAAAAGCGCCCGGACCCGGCGCGACAGCTCGTCCATCTCCAGGTCCTCGACACCCATCTCGGCCAGGTGCATGGCGGTGTTGAACAGGTATTCGGCATTCGCTCCGCGCTCGCCGCGGGCGCGGGCGATGATCTCGGCCTGTTCGGGCAGGCCCAGATGCGCCCAGTATTCGTGATGGTCGCGGCGCATGACATAGGCGATGGCCTCGACCCGGCGCCCGTCCGCCAGCGCCAGCGGCAACAGCAGTTCGGCATAGGCCGAGGTGCTCAGTTCGCGTTCGCGCAGCCCCGACAGCGTGGCGGGCCAGTCCGCCGCGGCGACCCGCAGCGCCAGGCCCACGCAATGCGCCTGTGGGTCGATGTCGAGCCCCAGGACCAGCCCCGGCGATTCGGCCGTGCCGCGAAACGAGATCGAGCGCAGGCAGAAGCGCCGGGCAAAGCCCTCCAGCCGCGCCTGCACCATCTCGGCCACCGGAAAACCGGGGTTCCACATCAGCGAGCCATAGGCAAAGACCCAATGCTCCGGCTGTTCACCCATTCTTTACCCCGATCGCCGCATACTTCCGCTGCGGGAAAACTTAGGACAGCATGGCGGCCGATCCAAGACGGCTCGACCATGACGGGGGAACCATGCGCCGATTGCTTCTGTGGCTGACCGTCCTTGCCCTGCTGCTGGGCGGGCTGTGGCTGGGGGGCGAAAGCCTGCTGGCGCGCGAGCTGCGCCGCTACGCCGCGCAAGACCCCGCGATTCAGGTGGGCGCGCTGCACGAGATGCGCCGGCCCGGCCGCATCGGCGTCAGCGCGGCAGGGGTCGAACTGATGCTGCCCACCGGCAGGTTGGCGCTGCCCGAGACCGAGCTGTGGCTCAGCCCGCTGCACCCGACCACGCTGCGACTGGACCTGCCGGCCAGCGCCGCCTTCGACACCGGCTGCGGCCCGAGGATGCTGGGCCTGACCGACACCCATGCCGGCCTGCGGCTGCGCCCGCTCGCCGGGGCCGAGGTCGGCGCTTTCGACACCCGTTCGGGGCCGTTGACGCTGGACGGCGCGCCGCTGGCGCAGGGGTTCGACGCCCGGGCGGACCTGGCCGAGCCCGGCATCTATGACGTGACCCTGACGCTGCGCGAACTTGCCCCCGAGGCGCTGGCGGACCCTTTGCCGCTGCCCGGCAAGCTGAACCTGGCGGCCCGCGGCCGGCTATGGCTCGACCGCACGCCCTCGCCCCTGACCTTGACGCCCGAGACCATGCCGTTGCCGGTCGGACTGCGCCTCGACGGCGCGGAACTGACGCTGGGCCGGCTCAGCGCCCGCATCCGGGGGGAGATCCGCGCCGATGCGCAGGGCCGCGCCGAGGGGGTTCTGGCGGTCTATACCCCCGACGCGCGCCCGTTTCTGGATGCGGCGGCCGAGGCCGGTCTGATCCCGCGCAAGATCGTGGTGCTGGCCGGGACCATGCTGCGCAATATCTCGGAGCTGCCGATGCCGGCGGCCGGGATGGACTTCCCCGCCCCCGCCGCGGGCGAATTGCGCCTGCCGCTGCGGATGGCCGAGGGCAAGATCAGCCTCGGGCCGCTGACCCTGGGCCCGGCACCGACGTTTCCGCGCCGCTAGGCGTCCTTGCCCGAAACCTGGCTGCGGCCGAAATCCGGGGCCGAGGTGTCCTGCCCGGCCTCGATGATGCCGCGCCGGATCGCCCGGGTGCGGGTGAAATAGTCGTGCAGATGCTGTCCGTCGCCCATGCGGATGGCGCGTTGCAGCACGAACAGCTCCTCGGTAAAGCGGCCCAGGATGTCCAGAACCGCATCCTTGTTCTGCAAGAACACGTCGCGCCACATGGTCGGGTCCGAAGCCGCGATCCGGGTGAAGTCCCGAAAGCCGGCGGCGGAATATTTGATGACCTCGCTTTCCGTCACCCGCTTCAGGTGATCGGCCACGCCGACCATGGTATAGGCGATCAGGTGCGGCGTGTGGCTGGTCACGGCCAGCACCAGGTCGTGATGCGCCGCATCCATCTCTTCGACATTGGCGCCCATGGCGCGGATCAGCCCGGCCAGCCGCGCCACCGCCTCGGGGTCGCTGCCCTCGACCGGGGTCAGCAGCCACCAGCGGTTGCGAAACAGGCTCGCGAAGCCAGATCGCGGGCCGGAATGCTCGGTCCCGGCCAAGGGGTGGCCAGGAATGAAATGCACGCCCTCGGGGATATGCGGCGCCACCGCCTCGACCACGGCGCGCTTGACCGAGCCCACGTCGGTCACCGTCGCGCCCCGCTTCAGCACCGGCGCGATCTCGGCCGCGACCGCGCCCATGGCGCCCACCGGCACCGCCAGCACCACCAGGTCCGCACCCTCGGCGGCCTCGGCGGCGGTCCCGGTCACGCGGTCCACCAGCCCGATCTCGCGCGCGGTGTCGCGGGTCTCCGCGCTGCGGGCATAGCCCACCACCTCGCGCGCCAGCCCGGCCTCGCGCATGGCCAGCGACATCGACCCGGCGATCAACCCCAGCCCGATCAGCGCCACACGATCATAGACCACGGCCATCAGCGCCGCCCCGCCCGCTCGGCCATGAACTGGCCGACGACATGGGCGACCCGGCGGCAAGAGGCCTCGTCGCCGATGGTGATGCGCAGGCAATTCGGCAACCCGTAGCCGCCGACGCGGCGCACGATCAGCCCCTGCGCCTTCAGATACTCGTCGCAGGATTCGGCCGTCGCCTGGTCGTCGAAACGCGCCAGGATGAAATTCGCGCAAGAGGTGTCCGAGGGCACGCCCTTCTCGGCCAGCGCCTCGGCCAGCCAGGCGCGCATGCGGGCGTTCTCGGCCTGGCAGCGGGCGATATGCTCGCGGTCGCGCATGGCGGCCTCGGCCCCTTCCAGCGCGACATTGGACAGGTTGAAGGGCCCGCGGATGCGGTTCAGCACATCGACGATCCCGCGCGGCCCGTAGCCCCAGCCGACGCGCAGCCCGCCCAAGCCGTAGATTTTGGAAAACGTCCGCGTCATGAACACGTTGGGCAGTCGGGTCGCCAGCTCGGCGCCGCCGTCGTAATCGCTGGCATATTCGGCATAGGCCGCGTCGACCACCACGATGGCCTGCGGCACGGCGCGGGCCAGCCGCTCGATCTCGGGCAGGCCGACCATGGTGCCGGTCGGATTGTTCGGATTGGCCAGGAACACCAGCCGCGTCCGTTCGCTCGCCCCGGCGATCAGCGCGTCGATATCGGTCACCCGGTCGCGCTCGCGCACCGACACCGGAGTCGCCCCGGCGGCATGGGCGCTGATGCGGTACATCAGGAAACCGTGTTCGGTAAACAGCACCTCGGTCCCCGGCCCGGCATAGGCCTGGCACAGGAAATGGATGATCTCGTCCGAACCCACGCCGCAGATGATGCGGTCTGGGTCCAGCCCATGCACCTCGCCGATGGCGGCGCGCAGCCCGGCGTGATCGGTGTTGGGATAGCGATGCAGGGCATGCGCGGCCCGGATTACCGCCTCACGCGCCTTTTCCGAAGGCCCGAAGGGATTCTCGTTCGAGGAAAGCTTCACGACATTCTCGACCCCCGCCACCTTGGCGGCCCCGCCCTCGTAAAGCGAGATCTCCATGATGCCGGGTTGCGGAGCGATGGTCGTTGGATTCTGCGACATGACGGGCCTCTTGCAAGCCCGGCCCTCTTACCGCCGGGCGCCGGGCTTGGAAAGCCTCCGCCCCGGCTTCTTCGTTCCCCAAATACTCATGCGGCGGCGAAGCATCACCGCCCGGCCAGCGCCTTCTCCAGTTCCGGCAGGAAACGGTTCGCGTAATCCTCGCGCACCAGCGGCCCGGCATGGCGGTAAAGGATGCGGCCCGAACCGTCGATGATGAAGGTCTCGGGCGGCGCGGTCACGCCCCAGTCGATCGCCACCCGCCCGCGCGGATCGGCGGCCAGCGCGTGGAACGGGTCGCCATGATCGGACAGGAACCCCAGCGCCGCCGCCTCGGGGTCCTTCAGGTCCACGCCATAGACCGGCAGGCGCTTCGAGAGTTCCGTCAGCGTCGGATGCTCGGCCCGGCAGGGCGGGCACCAGCTCGCCCAGAAATTGACCAGCTTCACCCCCGGCCGGCGCAGCATCTCGTCGGTCAGCGGCACCTTGCCCGGCAGCGCCGCCGCCCCGACCGAAGGCGCCTCGCGCCCGACGAAGGCCGAGGGCACCGCCTCGGGATCCGGGCGCATCAGCGCCCAGCCGGCCATGCCGGCAAAGCCCAGGAACACCGCCACCGGCAGCAGCATCAGCGGGGAAATCCTAGCCACGGCGTTCATGCTCCTGCAAGTCGCGCCGCGCGCGGGCATTGGCCAGCACGCTTTGCACGACGATTCCCACCAGCAGCGCCAGGCTGACGCCATAGGCGGCCAACACGGTCGCGGCATATTTGCCGAGCTCGGTCATGCGCGATTCTCCCTTGCCAGCAGCGCGGCCAGGCGGCGGCGGCGGATCTCGGTCCGGGTGCGGATCAGCAGCAGCGACAGGAACAGCAGAAAGAACCCGGCCATGGTCAGATACAGCGGATAGCGATAGACCGCCGCCATCCGCTCGCCCGGCGCCATCGACAGCGAGGCGCCCTGGTGCAGCCCCTGGTTCCAGAAATTCACCGCATAGCGCGACAAGAGCGCAAAGACCGAGCCCACCAGGCACAAGACCCCGGTCAGATCGGCGGCGCTGTCCGGGTTCTCGACCGAGGCCCATAGCGCGATATAACCCAGGTAGAACAGGAACAGGATCAGGAACGAGGTCAGCCGCGGGTCCCATTCCCACCATGTCCCCCACATCGGCTGGCCCCAGATCGCGCCGGTGATCAGCGCGATCAGCGTCATCACCGCGCCGACCGGCGCCGCCGCCTTGGCGGCCAGCGCGCTGACATGGTGGCGCCGCACCAGCCAGATCAGCGAGGTGACCAGCATCATCAGCCAGATGTTGATCGCCATCAGCGCCGCCGGCACATGCAGGAAGATGATCTTGACCGTGGCGCCCTGCTTGTAGTCCTGCGGCGTCAGGAAACCCCAGACCAGCCCCGAGACGGTGCAAAGCGCCGCCCCCGCCACCGCATAGGGCAGGATCGCGCCGGAGGTGCGCATGAACTTGACGGGGTTGGCATATTCCAAGATCGACATGGCTTCTCCCTAGCCCGAGGCCCGGCTGCGCTCAAGTGCGCGAAGGTCGCATTCACCGCAGATTGACGCGCAGCGCCGCCGCCGCCGCGAAGGGCACCAGCGCCAGCACCGCCAGCGTGATCGCGGCAAGGAAGATCATGGCGCTGGCGGGATCGCCACCTGCGGCCCCGCGCCGCACCGCCTCGGCGCCGAAGATCAGCGTCGGCACGTAAAGCGGCAGCACCAGAAGCGACATCAGCAGGCCGCCGCGCCGCAACCCGACCGTCACCGCGGCGCCGAAAGCCCCCAGCATCGACAGCGCCGGCGTCCCAAGCAGCAGCGAAACCACCAGCCAGGGATAGGCCGGGCCCGGCAGGTGCAGAAGCAGCCCGAAGACCGGCGCCGCCAGCGCCAGCGGCAGGCCGGTCACCAGCCAATGCGCCAAGGCCTTGACCGCCACCGCACCCTCCAGCGGCAGCGGCGCGGTGGCGAGCAGATCCAGGCTGCCGTCCTCGAAATCCAGGGCGAAGATGCGGTCGAGCGACAAGAGGCAGGCAAGCAGCGCCGCCACCCACAGGATGCCGGGCGCGATGCGGGCCAGCGTGCCGCCCTCGGGGCCGACCCCGAAGGGGACCAGCGTGCAGACGATCAGGAAGAAGGCCAGCGCCAGGCCGAAGCCGCCGCCGGCGCGCACCGCCAGCCGCAGGTCGCGAACCAGCAGCGCCTTCATGCGAAAGCCTCGTTGAAGCCGGCCGGGCGCGCGTCCCGCCGCACCGGACCGGCGCGGAACGGGCCCAGGTCCAGCAGCCGCGCCTCGGGCAGGCCCAGGTCGATATGGGTCGCGATCAGCGCCGCACCGCCCTGCCCCAGATGCCCGCGCAGCATGGCCGCGAACAGCGCGACCGAATCGCGGTCGAGCGAGACCGTCGGCTCGTCCAGCAGCCAGACCGGCCGGCCGGTGACCATCAGCCGCGCCAGCCCCAGCCGCCGCTTCTGCCCGGCGGACAGCGCATGGGCGGGCCGCGCGGCCAGGTCGCGCAGGTTCATCGCCGCCAGCGCCGGGGCGATGTCATGGCCGCCAAAGACCTCGGCCCAGAAGCGCAGGTTCTCGGAAACGGTCAGCGCCGGCTTCAGCCCGTCGGCATGGCCGGCATAGGCCATGGCCTCGGGCGCGGCCTGGATTTCGCCCGAAGCCGCCGGCTGCAAGCCGGCCAGGGTGCGCAGAAGCGTGGTCTTGCCGATGCCATTCGAGCCACGCAGCACCAGCACCTGGCCGGCGTCCATCGTAAAGGACAGGTTCTCGACGGCGCGCAGCCCGCCCCGCGCCACGGCGAGATCGCGGACGGCGATCAGGCTCATAGCGGGATCAGCGCGCAGGCGACGCGCCGGCCCTCGGCCAGCGTGACATTGTAGCTGCGCGCGGCCGAGGGCGAATTCATCGGCTCGGCCATCACCCCCGCCGCCTCCAGCGCCTGGACCAGCGCGCGCGGCGGAAAGGCGATCTCGGCGCCCATACCCAGGAACAGCACGTCGACGGCGCCGCCGAGTTCCAGCAGCGCGGCCGCATCCTCGATCCCGCCCCAGGAGCGGACGCCCTGCGGCGTCACGATCAGCGCGCCGTGATGGACCACGCCGCCGACCCGGAAAAAGCCGGGGCCGTAGCCGTCGATCGGCACGGCCCCGGCGAACTCGGTCGGCACCATCAGCGCCATCAGGGCGCGTCCCGGAATGCGGCGGGAATGTCCTCGCCCGGCGCCTGTTCCTTCTTCTCGCCTGGCTTGGCCCAGTCGCGCTTCACGCCCAACCACAGCACGATGTTCTTGGCGACATAGATCGTCGAATAGGTGCCGATGAAGACCCCCGCCAGCATGGCGATGACGAAGTCCCGGATCACGTCGCCGCCGAAGATCATCATCGCGCCAAGCGCCAGCGCCGTGGTGACCGCCGTCATCACCGTGCGCGACAGCGTCTCGTTGCAGGTCAGGTTCATCAGGTCGATGAGCGGCCGCGTCTTGTACTTAATCAGGTTCTCGCGCAGCCGGTCGAAGACCACGACGGTATCGTTGCAGGAAAACCCGACAGTGGTCAGGATCGCCGCGATGGTCGTCAGGTCGAACTTCATCTGGAACAGCGAGAACATCCCGACCGTCAACAGCGCGTCATGGATCAGCGACACGATGGCGCCGATGGCGAACTGCCATTCGAAACGCAGCCAGATATAGGCCATGATGCCCAGACAGGCCGCCCCCACCGCATAGAAGGCCGTGTTGATCAGCTCGCTCGAAACCTTGGGCCCGACCGATTCCACCGCGGCGAAGTTGACCTGAGGATCGACCTTCTTCAGCGCCGCCTCGACCTCGTTCAGCTGCTCGGGCGTGACCGAGCCCGTCGCATCCGTGGTGCCGATGCGAATCAACGCTGCGTGTTTGGTGGCGCCGAAACTGGGATCGAAGACCTCGGTGATCGCAATCTCGCCCAAGTCGATGCCCTCGAGCGCCTGGCGATAGTCGCCGACCTCGAAGGCGGTCGGGCTTTCGGTGCGGATGGTGGTGCCGCCCTTGAAGTCGATGCCGTAGTTCAGGCCCAGGACCATGATGCAGATGACCGAGCCCAGCATCGCCGCCGCCGACAGGCCGAAGGTCAGCCACTGCCAGCGGAAGAAGTCGAAGCTGGTATGGTCGGGAACGAGTTTCAGACGAAATGCCATTTTCCTGCTCCCTTACAGAATCAGTTGCTTCGGCTTGCGCCATTCCAGCCAGAACACGATCAGCAACCGCGTCAGGAAGATCGCGGTAAAGACCGAGGTGATCAGGCCGATGGTCAGCGTCACGGCAAAGCCCTTCACCGGGCCCGAGCCCAGGAAGAACATCACCGCCGCCGCGATGAACGAGGTCACGTTGGCGTCGATGATCGCCGACATCGCCTCGCTGAAGCCGTCGTCGATGGCCTTCACGATGCGCTTGCCGGCGCGCAATTCCTCGCGGATGCGCTCGTAGATGATGACGTTCGCGTCCACCGCCGTGCCCACGGTCAGAACGATGCCGGCGATGCCGGGCAGCGTCAGCGTGGCGCCCATCATCGACATGACCGACAGGATCAGGATCACGTTGATGACGACCGCGACCGAGGCGAAGACGCCGAACAGCCCATAGCTCGCGACCATATAAGCCACGACGGCGGCCGTGGCGATGATCGAGGAAAGCCGTCCGGCGTCGATCGAATCCTGCCCCAGTTCCGGGCCGATGGTGCGCTCTTCCAGGAAGGTCATCTTGGCCGGCAGCGCGCCCGCGCGCAGCAGCACCGCAAGCCGGGTCGATTCCTCGACGTTCATCGCGCCCGAGATCTGGCCCGAGCCGGTGGTGATCGCCTGCCGGATCACCGGGGCCGAGATCACCTGGCTGTCCAGCACGATGGCGAAGGGCTGGCCGATATTGGCTGAGGTATAGGCCCCGAAGCGCTTGGCGCCCGAGGGGCCGAAGCGGAAGTCCACCGCCGGCTGCCCGTTCTGGTCGAAGCTGGGCTGGGCGTTGGTCAGGTCCTCGCCGCTGACGACGGGACTGTCCTCGATGATGTAATAGACGCCCTGCTCGTCCATCGAGGGCAGCAGGACATTGCCGGGACCAGGCCGGGCGTTGGCGTCGGCGGTGCGGCCGACGACCGGGTTGAAGGTCAGCTTTGCGGTGGTGCCGATCAGCTGCTTCAACTCCTCGGCCGAGCCGATGCCGGGCACCTGGATCAGGATGCGATCCTTGCCCTGGCGGGCGATGGTCGGCTCACGCGTGCCGACCTCGTCGATGCGGCGGCGGATGATCTCCAGCGCCTGCTGCACGGTGCGGTCGTCGGTGGCGGCCCTCTCGGCGTCCGAAAGGCGCACCAGCAGCCGGTTGCCCTGGGCCGAGACGGTGATGTCGCTCTGCCCGGCCCCGGTCAGCGAGGTGACGGGCGTGGCCAGGCCGCGGGCGATCTCGACGGCCTTGGCCATTTGGTCGGCATTGCCGATCTCGACCGCCAGCTGCCCGTCCTCGGCCTGGACGCGGCGCACGGCGCCCACGGTCTCGCGCTGCGCGACCAATGCGTCGCGCAATTCGGGCCAGATGCCGTCCATGCGGGCCTTGTAGACTTCCTGGACATGCACCTCGCCCAGAAGATGCGCGCCCCCGCGCAGGTCGAGCCCCAGGTTCACCAGGCCCGAGGGCAGCCAACCCGGCCAGCCGGCACGGGCCTGCGCTTCCTCGGGAGTCTCGAAGCCGTTGCGCTCGGCGGCGGTGATGGCATCGTTATGCTGCTCGACCCGGCTATAGAACAGGTTCGGCGCGGCATAGAGCAGGCCGATGGCGACCAGGGCCAGGATCAGCAGGCGCTTCCAGAAGGGGATGTCGAGCATGGCGGTGCGTGCGGCCTTCAGCTATTGGCGGCGGCGGGCTGGGTGCGGTTCACCAGCCCGGTGACGGAACTACGAACGACGCGGACCTTGACGCCGGACGCGATCTCGACCTCGATCTCCTCGTCGCGCAGGGCGGCGATCTTGCCGATCAGCCCGCCCTGGGTCACGACCTCGTCGCCCTTCTTCAGGGCCTGAACCATGGCGCGATGTTCCTTCATGCGCTTCTGCTGCGGGCGGATCATCAGGAAATACATGATGACAAAGATCAGGATCAGCGGCGCGAAAGAGGCGATGCTGGACATGCCTGTGGGGGCGCCGGCGGCCTGGGCGAATGCGGGGGTCACGAACATCAAGGCTTTTCCCTGTTCTCTGGTTCTCCGGGCAGTCCCCCGGCGGAATTGGCGCGCACCCTATCCCCGGCGTGCCGGGATGGCAAGAAAGGCGGGACATGCAAAGCCGCCAGTCGCGCCTCGGAAAGGGGGCTTTGCCCCCGCGCGTTCCGCGCTCCCCCAGGATATTTCCACACAAAAGAAACCAGGGGCTTCGGATCGAGCTTCTTTTGTGCCCAAATATCCCGGGGGGTGAGGAGCGTCAGCGACGAGGGGGGGCAGCGCCCCCCTTGTCGCCCGCCGCCCAGCCGTGCGTGGACATGCGCCCGCGCCTGTGGCAGGGCAGGATCGGACTGTCCGAAAGGTGGCGAAAATGGCTGATGACACGACGCCGGTTGCGCATCCGGCTTTGGCGCATGAGGTAAACGACCGCACCGGCATTCGCCGCCTGCTGGCGATCATGGCGGCATTGCGCGACCCGCAGACCGGCTGCCCCTGGGACATCGAACAGGATTTCGCCTCGATCGCCCCCTATACGATCGAAGAGGCGCACGAGGTTGCCGATGCCATCGCCCGCGAAGCCTGGGACGAATTGCCGGGCGAGTTGGGCGACCTGCTGCTGCAAGTGATCTTTCACGCCCAGATGGCGCAGGAGGCCAGAAAATTCGGTTTTGCCGACGTGGTGCGCGCGATCTCGGACAAGATGATCGACCGCCACCCGCATATCTTCGGCGACGAATCCCGCGACAAGTCGGCCGAGCAGCAGGTCCGCGACTGGGAGGCGATCAAGGCCCGCGAGCGCGCCGCGAAGGCCGAGCGCGGCGTGCTGGACGGGGTGGCGCTTGGCCTGCCGGCGCTGACCCGCGCGGTGAAGCTGCAAAACCGTGCCGCCCGCGTCGGCTTCGACTGGCCGGGACCAGAGGATGTGCTGGACAAGCTGGCCGAGGAAACCCGCGAACTGGTCGAGGCGCGTGCCAGTGGCGATCACGGTCATTTGACCGAGGAATTCGGCGACCTGATGTTCGTGATGGCGAATCTGGCCCGGCATCTGGACATCGACCCCGAAGAGGCGTTGCGGATGGCCAATGCCAAGTTCACCCGCCGCTTCCAGGCCATCGAGGCCGCGCTCGCCGCCGAAGGACGCCGCCCCGAGGACAGCGACCTGGCCGAGATGGACGCGCTGTGGGACCGGGCCAAGGCGGCCGAACGCGGCTGAGGTCAGGCCGGAGCCATGACCTCGGCCAGCGCTGCGTCGTAGACCGCCAGCGCCTCGGCGCGGTCGCGGGCCCTGGAGGCGCCCTCGGACAGCTGCCGTCGCCAGCCGCGCGCACCGGGGCGGCCATGGAAAAGACCCAGCATGTGACGCGTCGCCTGGTGCAGCCGCCCGCCCGCGGCCAAGTGCCGCTCGACCAGTTCGCGCAGCGCACCTGCCGCGGCCACCGGGTCGGCAAAGGGCGGTTCCGCGCCCCACAGCCGGTCCGCCTGCCCCAGGATGTCCCAGGGCTGGTGATACGCGGCGCGCCCGACCATGACGCCGTCCATGGCGCCCAGATGGTCGCGCGCCGCGTCCAGACTGGCGATGCCGCCGTTGATCGACAGGTGGAGCTCGGGAAACCGCGATTTCATCCGATGCACGAGCGGATAATCCAGCGGCGGAATCTCGCGGTTCTCGCGCGGGGACAGGCCCTGGAGCCAGGCCTTGCGGGCGTGTACCGTCAGCCGGCGTACTCCAGCCTCACGCATCAGGCGGATGAATTCGGGCAGTACGGTCTCGGGGTCCTGGTCGTCGACGCCGATGCGGCATTTGACCGTGACCTCGACGGGGCTGGCCGCGATCATTGCCGCGACGCATTCGGCGACCAGCGCGGGGCGGGTCATCAGCACCGCGCCGAAGCAGCCGGATTGCACCCGGTCGCTGGGGCAGCCCACGTTCAGGTTGATCTCGTCATAGCCGTGATCGGCACCGATCCGCGCCGCCTCGGCCAGCTGCGCGGGGTCCGAACCGCCGAGTTGCAGCGCCACCGGATGTTCGGTCGCATCGTGGGCCAGCAGTTTCGCGCGGTCGCCGAAGACGAGGGCGGGCGCGGTCACCATTTCGGTATAGAGCAGCGCCCTGCGCGACAGCATGCGGTGGATGCGCCGGCACAGGCTGTCGGTCCAGTCCATCATCGGGGCGACGGAAAGCCGTGCGCTATTGTTTTCATTGATGAAACTCTTCAGCACCATTCGCGGCCTACAATCCATTTTCGTCGATTCCCGTTCTTGCTTGGCTTGCTATCAGCAAGAATCGCAGAGGCCAGGCAAATCCGCCGGAAACCATTGCCGTGCGTCTTTCAAAGGACGATGCGGCGTCCATACCGCAAAGGCCCGCGCGATGCGAGATGTTAGACAGCCTTCGCACCCAACCAATCCCGAGCACGCGGTAGTCTGTGACGGCCCGGAGGCTGTCGCAGGATCGTCCAGACGATGTTTCACCCTGAATAATGGCAGACATATAATATAAAAGACGCGGATCGGATAACATCTGCCGCGAAGATCGCACATAACAATAATAAGGCGCATCTGCGCGGGTGCTCCATCTCTCCATTTGATATTGCTCTTTCGGCAGGTTATTGACTGTCCCGAGCGGAGTTTTTGCCGATAAGGAATTTATAATGCAAATCGTGGGTATTTGCCGTTTCTCGTTGCTTGGCAGAGGCGACTGGCGGCCTTACCGGGACAAGCCGGAATCCGACGTCGAAGCCATCGCTGCCGAGCAGGCGAAGAAGCTGTTTTCTGCCGATCGCATGGAACGCCGGCTTGCAACGTTCGAGCATATAACCTTGGCCTCGCTGCGCGCGCAGACGGATCAGGATTTCGTCTTCATCGTCGCCGCATCCCAATTGATGCCGAAAGAATATCAAGAGCGGCTGATTGAAATCTGTGCCGCCGTTCCACAGGTCGTGCTGCGCTTCTTTCCGCTGACGCATATCGGCGCCGCCCAGGCCGCGGTCTTTGCCGAGCTCGGCATGACCTATAAGGACGCCCTGCAATTCCGACTGGATGACGACGATGCGATTTGTGTCGATTTCATTCGGCGCAAACGCCTGACCGTCGAAAAGCTGGTGCCGAGCAGCTTTCCGTTCTCGGTCAGCTTTCGCCAGGTCATGTTCAGTTCGCAAGGCGGCAAGAATGCTGGCGTCTATCTTTGGGAGGCGCCCTTCCTGGGTGTCGGCGTCGCGCTGTGGCATCCCGACAAAAGCATCTTCGCATTCGGCCATTTCGCCTTGGCCAAGCGATTTACCAGCATCATCATCCCGGGCGGCATGGCGCTGGTAACCCATAGCGGCCTGAACGACACGCTGTTCGATGCGCGACGCATCAAACGCCAGAATATGGTGCGCATGGATGATGCCGCCGTGGCGGCCAACTGTGCCTCGCAGTTTCCGTTTCTGACGGAGACCGGCAAGTCCATTGCCGGATTGCCCGTTGCCGGTCCCAAGACTCATTGATAGTCACGCCAGACAAACGGTTGCAACGAGGACGGCGGCCGAGAGGAAGGCCCTTTGCGCAGCCATCGTAGCATGTTGCGAGGCGGCGCCGGTCCTTCGGACGGCCGAGCATGATCTCGATGCGGCTGCGGTTCTTGCAGCGCCGTTTGGCGTAGCGGACGGTTCTCCCGGGGATGCCGGAACCCATGCCCTTGTCTTGGTTCCGGCTTATGAACTGGCCCCGTCAACCGTTGCCGTGTTCCTCACGCCCCAGTCAGGGATTCGCGGCTTTAATTCGATGATACTGGGATGGCACGGCGGGTGTCCGGGGATCGCCAAGCCCTTCGGCCGACCGATTCATTCAGTCGGCGAACCAATGGCGGCTCACGCTTCACTCCAGAAATCGCACCCCGGGAATGACCTGCCGGCCCGCGCCCGCTTGCCCCCCGAATAGCGCCGTTGAGGCTTTCGAGGAAACGACCATTCGGCGACGGTGCCGTCAGCGCAGGTCAAGCCATCCGCGCACCAGCATGTTCACGCTGCTGCCAACGCATCGCAGGTCCTCGGCGGACCGACGATCCGCGATCCGGCCCCACGATCCGCATCGACGGACGGCGGCGATCTTGCGGCTCGCCGAGGCTTGGCCTACATCATGCAGAACAAGGAAAGGAATTGCCATGGCGATGGAAGCCCATGACATCGAAGCCCTGATCCGCGCCGCTTTCCCGCATGCCCGGATCACGATCACGGACCTTGCCGGCGACGGCAACCATTATGCCGCCGAGGTGATCGACGAAAGCTTCCGTGGACTGAACCGGGTCCAGCAGCAGCGCGCGGTCTATGCCGCGCTGCAAGGCAAGATGGACGGCCCCAGCGGCGCGCTGCATGCTCTGGCGCTGACGACCAAGGCCCCCGAATAAACCGCAGGCACAGCCGTGCCTCAGCAAGGAACCGCAGACATGACAGATGCGCGCCAGCAGATCCAGGAAACCATCGACGGCAATGATGTCGTCCTGTTCATGAAGGGCACCAAGGAGATGCCGCAATGCGGGTTCTCCAGCCGCATCGCCGGGGTGCTGAACTACATGAACGTCGAATATCGCGATGTGAACGTGTTGTCCGACGCCGACATCCGCCAGGGCATCAAGGACTTCTCGGACTGGCCCACCATCCCGCAGCTTTATGTCAAGGGAGAGTTCGTGGGCGGCTGCGACATCGTGACCGAGATGACGCTCTCGGGCGAGCTGGACCAGCTCTTCGACAAGGCCGGCGTGACCTATGACAAGGATGCCGCCAACAAGATCCGCGAAGCGAACGCCTGAACCGAGCCTTCGCCGGTAAAAAGCCCGCCGTCAGGCGGGCTTTTTCTTTGCTCAGAAGCGGTCGTCGCGCCAATCCTCGTCCTCGTCGCGGTCCCGCCGGCCCAGCCGCGAGGCCAGCGTGATCCCGACCGCAAAGGCGCCGATCAAGGGCACGAAGGGCGCGGCGCGCGACCTTGCCGCGCCGCCGACCGCCCGCTCCATCGCGTCGGGCGCCAAGCCCAGCCGGCGCGAGGCGCTTTCGCCCAAGCCCCGCGCGGCGCCGCAGACCTTGGCCTCGGCCCGGTCGGCGAAACGGTCGGCCCGATAGGACAGGTCGTCGACCACGGAATGCGCCCGTTGCTGGGCGGTTTCCATCAGCAGGCCCGCTTTTTCGGATGCCCGTTCCAGCGTCCTGTCGGCCACGGCGCTGGCCTTCGCGACCGCGGCGTCGGCGGCGAGGTTCAGCCGTTCCTCGACCTCGGCCTTCAGCTCGTCGGTCGTGGGCGCCTTGTGCCGCTCGGCCTTGGCCATCCCCGCCAGCACCAGCCCGATCAGCAGGAAGCCGAGGCCGATCGCCAGCGAGGCCCAGAGCGGGCCCCAATGCAGGTACCAAGCCAGCCAGGTCCAGAGCGCCGCCAGCAGGAAGCCGGCCGCGACCAGCAGCACGACCCCTGCCCCGGCCATCAGCCCGGCGCGGCGCAGCCTGTCCGTCAGGGCAAGCTGCAGCTTCCTGGTGTAATCGAACATCGCAGGGCTCAGCGGCGCGCGATGATCAGGCCCAGCAGGAAGCCCACGCCGGCGGCGATGCCAAGCGCCTGGGCCGGGTTGCGGCGCACCATGCCCGAGACCTCGTCGTAGTAATCCTCGGCATGGGCGGCGACTTCGCCGGCGCGACGCTCGCCCTCGCGATAGATGCGACGGGCCTCGTCGCGGGCGCGTTCGGCATATTCGTGGCCGCGATCACGGGCGGCGCCCAGGTATTCCTCGCCCTTGCGGCGGGCGCCCTCGACGAATTCGGAACCCTTGTCGCGGGCGCTTTCGTAAAGGTCCGACGCGCGGTCCCGCGCGGTATCCAGCGCCTCGCCGGCCTCGTCCGCAGCGCGGCGGGCGTGCTTGCCCACGTCTTCCGCGGCGCGGCGTGCTTCGGCTTTCAGTTCCTCGGCGGTGGCTTCGTTCTTGGCCATGGCAGCATCCTCTCCAAAGGCTGTTCCGTTTTCGCCAAGCCAACGACGCGGGCCCGGAGTTTGTTCCCGCCCGCGCCGGTTCCGTCGCGTCAGAGCGTCACAGCACCGCGTCGAAGGCCGGGAACAGCCGCGCCAGCGTGCCCTCGACATCCTTCAGCTTGTCGAGCCCGAACAGCCCGATGCGGAAGCTGCGGAAGCCCTCGCCCTCGCCGATCTGCAGGGGCACGCCGGCCGCGATCTGATAGCCCTCGGCAAGGAATTTGCGGCCGGTCGAGATCTCGGGGTCGTCGGTATAGCACACCACCACCCCCGGCGCCGCGAACCCCTCCGCCGCGACCGAGCGCAGCCCGCGTTTCGCCAGTTCCGCCCTGACCGCGTCGCCCAGCCGCCATTGCGCCTCGCGCGCGGCGGCGAAGCCCATCTCGCGGGTCTCGGCCATGGCGTCGCGCAGCCCGATCAGCGCGTCGGTCGGCATGGTGGCGTGATAGGCATGGCCGCCGTCCTCATAGGCCTGCATGATTGCGCGCCATTTTTTCAGGTCCAGCGAGAAGCTGTCGCTGCTGGTCTGCTGCAGCCGCTCCAGCCCGCGGGCCGAGAACATCACCATCCCGGCCGAGGGCGAGGCCGACCAGCCCTTTTGCGGGGCCGAAATCAGCACGTCCACACCGGTCGCCGCCATGTCCACCCAGACCGCGCCCGAGGCGATGCAGTCCAGCACCATCAGCGCGCCGACCTCATGCGCGGCCGCGGCCAGCGCCTTGATATAGTCGTCGGGCAGGATCATGCCCGAGGCCGTCTCGACATGGGGGGCGAAGACGGCATCGGGGCGGGTCTCGCGGATCTTGGCCACCACCTCGTCGATGGGCGCGGGGGCGAAGGGCGGGCGCGGTTCGTTCCCGGCCGGGCGGGCCATCATCACCGTGGTCTCGCGCGCGAAGCCGCCGGTCTCGAAGATCTGGCTCCAGCGGAAGCTGAAGAAGCCGTTCCTGACGATCAGCGCATGGGCGTCGCGGCCGAACTGGCGCGCCACCGATTCCATCGCGCAGGTGCCGCCGCCCGGGACCAGCGCCACCGCCTGCGCGCCATAGACCTCGCAGAGCGTGGCCGAGATCTCGCGCATGGCCGACTGGAACCTCTGCGACATGTGATTGAGCGAGCGGTCGGTGAAGACGACCGAAAATTCCTGCAACCCCTCGGGGTCCACGTCTGGGCGGAGTCCGGGCATGGCCGATCCTTTACTGCTGTTTCTGGCGGCAGCCTAGCGCGCGCCGGACGCCACGGCCAGCCCCGGCAGGGCGCTTGCCCCCCTTGCCCGCAGGCGGTCCCGCGACTAGCTTGAAGGCGGACAAGCAACAGGCCAATCATGCGTATCGGCATTCTCAAATGCGGCCAATCGCCCGAGGTTCTTCGCGGCGAGCTGGGCGATTATGACACCATGTTCGAGCGGCTTCTCGCGGGGCGCGGCTTCGATTTCGCCAGCTATCACGTCGAGACCATGCAGTTCCCCGCCAGCGTCCACGACGCCCAGGGCTGGCTGCTGACCGGCTCGCGCCACGGCGCCTATGAGGACCATGCCTTCATCCCGCCGCTGCAGGACTTCATCCGCGCCGCCTATGCCGAACATGTGCCGATGGTCGGCATCTGCTTCGGCCACCAGATCATCGCCCAGGCGCTTGGCGGCCGGGTGGTCAAGCATCCGGGCGGCTGGGCCATCGGGCGGCAGGACTACGATTTCGGCGGCGAGACGGTGACGATGAACGCCTGGCATCAGGACCAGGTCGTGATCCGCCCCGAGGGGGCCGAGGTCGCGGCCAGCAGCGCGTTCTGCGAAAACGCGGCGCTGGTCTATGACGACCGCGCCCTGACCGTGCAGGCCCATCCCGAATTCGGCGATGCCTTCATTGAGGGGCTGATCGCCCATCGCGCCAAGGGCGTGGTGCCCGAGGAATTGCAGGCGCAGGCCCGGGCCCGCATGGGCGGGCCGCTGCATTCGGCCGGCATCGCCGACCGCATCGAGCAATTCTTCAAGCAGCCGCGCAGCGCCATGGCGCAGAGGGGTGTCGCATGAAGCCGCACTGGATCGACGAAACCCCCGCCGCCGCGCAGGATTACGTCGCCGGCCGCCGGCTGGACGAGGTCGAGTGCATCGTCGCCGACATCGCCGGCGTCGCGCGCGGCAAGGCCATGCCGGCCTCAAAATTCGCGCATCAGGAGCGGTTCTACCTGCCGAACTCGATCTTTCTGCAGACGATCACCGGCGATTGGGCCGACAACCCCTCGGGCGCCTTCACCGAGCCGGACATGATCCTGACCCCGGATTTTTCCACCGCGACCGCCGCGCCCTGGACGGCCGATGTGACCTTGCAGGTGATCCACGACGTCTCGGACCAGTCCGGCAATCCGGTGTCCATCGCACCCCGCAACCTGCTGAAGCGCGTGGTCGAGCTCTACCGCGCCAAGGGCTGGAAGCCCATCGTCGCACCCGAGATGGAATTCTTCCTGACCGCCCGCAACATCGACCCGAACCAGCCGATCATGCCGCCCATGGGCCGCTCGGGCCGGCGGGCAGCGGCGAAACAGGCCTATTCCATGTCGGCGGTGGACGAATACGGCAAGGTCATCGACGACATCTACGATTTCGCCGAGGCGCAGGGCTTCGAGATCGACGGCATCCTGCAAGAGGGCGGCGCCGGCCAGGTCGAGATCAACCTGAACCACGGCGATCCGGTGCATCTGGCCGACCAGATCTTCTACTTCAAGCGGCTGATCCGCGAGGCGGCGCTGCGCCACGACTGTTTCGCCACCTTCATGGCCAAGCCCATCGAGGGCGAGCCGGGCAGCGCCATGCACATCCACCATTCGGTGGTCGGGCTGGAGGACGGCCGCAACATCTTTTCCGACGCTCAGGGGCGCGAGACGCCGCGTTTCCTGCATTTCATCGCCGGGATGCAGAAGCACCTGCCGGCGGCGGTGGCGCTGCTCGCCCCCTATGTCAACAGCTATCGCCGCTATGTCCCCGACTTCGCGGCGCCGATCAACCTGGAATGGGGCCGCGACAACCGCACCACCGGGCTGCGCGTGCCGGTTTCGGGACCCGAGGCGCGGCGGCTGGAAAACCGGCTGGCGGGGATGGACTGCAACCCCTATCTGGGCCTGGCCGCCAGCCTGGCCTGCGGCTATCTGGGACTGTGCGAACAGGAAAATCCCCGCGCCGAATGCCTGGGCGACGCCTATATGTCCGAGGACGAGTTGCCCTATAACCTGGGCGATGCGCTGGACCTGATGGACGAGAGCGCGGCGATGCGCGAGACGCTGGGATCGGAGTTCGTCGATGTCTACCAGGCGGTGAAGCGCAACGAATACAAGGAATTCCTGCAAGTGATCAGCCCGTGGGAACGCGAGCATCTGCTGCTGAACGTGTGAGATCGGCGCGGGCGGGGGACAGGCGCGCCCTTGAGCCATGAGCATTTGGAGAACGAAGAAGATCGAGGCATGAACCTGTTGTTTTCCAACGACCGGCCGGGGGAATATCCGCCGAGCCTCTATGCGGCGACCCGGGACACGCTGCCCGCATTCCCGCAGCAGCGGGGCGAGGAGCGCGCCGATGTGGTCGTGGTCGGCGCGGGCTATACCGGGTTGTCGGCGGCGCTGCATCTGGCCGAAGCGGGGTTCTCGGTCATGGTGCTGGAGGCGCATCGCGTCGGATTCGGCGCCTCGGGGCGCAATGGCGGGCAGCTGGGCTCGGGGCAGCGGCTGGAGGTCGATGAGCTGGAGCGGCTGGCCGGCGTTCCGGCCGCGCATCGGCTGTGGGACATGGCCGAGGAAGCCAAGGCGCTGACCCGCGATCTGGCCGCGCGTGCGGGCGTGCCGGTCGCGGACGGCATCGCCCATGCCTTTCGCAAGCCGGCCGAGTTCGAGCATGCCCGCGGCATGATCGAGATGCTGGGTCGCGACTACGGTTATGACCGGATCGAGGCGCTGGACCGGGAGGCGTTCCGGGCGCTGGTGCCCTCGAACGCCTATATTGCTGGCGAGTTGGATCATGGCGCGGGGCATCTGCATCCGCTGAACCTGGCGCTCGGCATGGCGCGGCTGGCCGATGCGGCCGGGGCGCAGATTCGAGAGGTGAGCCATGTCCATCGCATTCGCCATGGCCGGGCGGGCGAGAAAAGCATCGTCCAGACGAGCAAGGGCCGGGTCGTCTGCGATCATGTCCTCCTGGCCGGGAACGGCTATCTGGGCCAGCTGGACAACCAAGTCGCTGCCCGCGTCATGCCGATCAACAATTTCATCGTTGCGACCGAACCCTTGCGCGCGCGCGCGGCCGAGGTGCTGACCCGGCCCATCGGCGTGCATGACACGAAATTCGTGGTGAATTACTGGCGGCTGGACCCCGAGGGCCGGCTGATCTTTGGCGGCGGCGAGAATGTCAGCTATCGCTTCCCGAAGGACATCGCCGCCAAGGTCCGAAAGCCGCTGCTGGAGATCTATCCCGGGCTTGCCGATGTGAGGCTGACCCATGCCTGGGGCGGCACGCTGGCGATCACCATGAACCGGATGCCCTGTTTCGCCCGGCCGGCGCCGAACTGCCTGTCGGCCAGCGGCTATTCGGGGCACGGGCTGGCGCTGGCGACGCTGGCCGGCAAGCTGATGGCGCAGGCGGTGGCGGGTCAGGCGCAGGGTTTCGACACCATGGCCGCCCTGCCCTCACGCCCCTTTCCCGGCGGGGCCGCCCTGCGCTGGCCGCTGCTGGTCGCCGGCATGGGCTGGTATTCCCTGCGCGACCGGCTCGGTTTTTGAGGACGGGGCTTTTGAAGCCAATTCCGTGGCGCGGCGGGCCTTGGCGCGGGCGATGCGCTCGGCCATCTGCCTTTCGCGGTGACGGTGATAGGCCTTGATGACCGGCACCGTCAGGTAATGGATGGCGATGCAGATCGGCAGGCCCTCGATCACGCCGCCGACCATATAGGGCGTGAAGATCTGCTCGTTGAATTGCAAGAGCTGGTCCCAATGCGCCACCCGGTCGGTCACCGGCGCCAGCAGGTTGTTCCACAGTTCGCTGCCGGCGCGGGTGAATTCCTCGAAGATCAGATGCGGGGTGAACTTGCCCTCGACCCCCAGGATCCAGCGGCCCAGCCCGGTCGCGGTCAGTGCCACGAAAGGCGTGGTCAGCGGATTGCCGACGAAGGTGCCCAGAAGCGCTGCCAGGATATTGCCGCGGATGATCCAGGCGATCAGCGCCGCCCCCATCAGGTGGAAGCCGAAGAAGGGCGTGAACGAGATGAAGATCCCCGCCGCCCAGCCCCGCGCCACGCGATGCGGCCGGTCGGGCAGCCGCCGCAGCCGGTGCAGCACGTATTTCGACGCGCGTTTCCAGCCCGAGCGCGGATAGAACATCTCGGTCCACATCTGAGCATAGCTCAGCGGCTTGCGGCGCTTGAACATGCCGTCTCAGGTCACATGGGCCGAAGGATCGCGGATGCGCGAGACCTGGGCCACGTCGCTTTCCGCATCCAGCGCCGTCAGCAGCGCATGCAGATGCTCGCGGTCGCGCAGCTCGACCTCGATCCGCAGCCGATAGAAATCCGGCTTGCGGTCGACGAATTCCAGGTCCGAGATATTGGCCCCCTGCGCCCCGATCATGGTGCAGATCCGGCCCAGCACGCCGGCGTCGTGGCGGATGGTCAGGGACAGCATGGTGGAATAGGCCGCGGGATGCTGGCCCTCGCGCCAGTGCAGGTCGACCCAGCGCTCCGGGCTGTCCTCGAATTCGGCCAGCACCGGGCAGTCGATGGCGTGGATCACCACGCCCTTGCCGCGATAGGTGATGCCGACGATGCGCTCGCCCGGCAGCGGGTTGCAGCAGGGCGCGCGGGTGAACTCCTGGTCCGCCTCCAGCCCGGCCACGGCGCGGCGGGCGTCGATCTCGCTGCGGGCGGTGGCGAGTTCGGGATAGAGCGTGCTCAGCACGTCATGGGCCGAAATCTCGGCGCTGCCGATGCGGGCCAAGAGTTCGTCGGTATCGGGCAGCGCCATGGTCTTGGCGGCGGTGCGCAGCGCCTTGTCGCTGACCTTGCGGCCGACATGTTCAAAGGCCACCCGCACCAGTTCCGAGCCGAGGCGGATGAAGCGCGTCCGATCCTCTTGCCGCAAGCTGCGGCGGATGGCGGCCTTGGCGCGGCCGGTGACCACGATGTCGAGCCAGGTCGCCTGCGGGCGCTGGCCCGAGGCGGCGATGATCTCGACCGACTGGCCGTTCTTCAGCCGCGTCCACAGCGGCACGCGGATGCCGTCCACCTTGGCGCCGACGCAGGAATTGCCCAGCCGCGTGTGAATCGCATAGGCGAAATCCAGCGGCGTCGCGCCCTTTGGCAGCGGGATCACGTCGCCCTTGGGCGAGAAGCAGAACACCTGGTCCGAATACATCTCGAGCTTCACATGCTCGAGGAATTCGTCGTGATCCTCTTCGCCGAAACGCTCGGTCAGGCTGGCGATCCATTCGCCCGGATCGACCGCAAAGGGGTTCTCGGTGCGGGCGCCGTCGCGATAGGCCCAATGCGCCGCCACGCCCGATTCCGCGACCTCGTGCATCTGGCGGGTGCGGATCTGCACCTCGACCCGCTTGCCGTCGCGGCCCGAGACCGTGGTATGGATCGAGCGATAGCCGTTGGCCTTGGGCTGGCTGATATAGTCCTTGAACCGCCCCGGCACCGCGCGCCAGCGATGATGGATCACCCCCAGCGTGCGATAGCAGTCGGGTTCCGTGCGGGTGATGATGCGAAAGCCGTAGATGTCCGACAGGCGCGAGAAGGACAGCTGCTTTTCCTGCATCTTGCGCCAGATGCTGAACGGGCGCTTGGCACGGCCATAGACATCGGCCTCGATGCCCTCGCGTTCCAGTTCGGCGCGGATGTCGGCGGTGATCTTGGGGATCACGTCGCCGGATTCGCGTTGCAGCGACACGAAGCGGCGGATGATCGAGTTGCGCGCCTCGGGGTTGATGACCTTGAAGGCGAGGTCCTCAAGCTCTTCGCGCATCCATTGCATGCCCATCCGGCCGGCCAGCGGCGCGAAGATGTCCATGGTCTCGCGCGCCTTCTGCTGCTGCTTGTCAGGGCGCATGGACTTGATGGTGCGCATGTTGTGCAGCCGGTCGGCCAGCTTGACCAGGATCACGCGAAGATCGCGCGACATCGCCATGAAAAGCTTGCGAAAGTTCTCGGCCTGCTTGCTGTGGGCGCCCGAGAGCTGCAGGTTGGTCAGCTTGGTGACGCCATCGACCAGATCGGCGACCTCGCGTCCGAACATCTGCGACACCTCGGTCCAGGTCGAGCGGGTGTCCTCGATCGTGTCGTGCAGAAGCGCGGTGATGATGGTGGCATCGTCCAGCCGCATCTCGGTCAGGATGGCGGCGACGGCGACGGGATGGGTGAAATAAGGCTCGCCCGAGTGGCGGAACTGGCCCTCGTGCATGCGACGCCCGTATTCATAGGCGTCGCGGATCAGCTCGGCATTGGTGCGCGGATTGTAATTGCGGATCAGCGCGATCAGGTCTTCGACGTCGATCATGTTCAGCCGAAGACCTTATGCTCAGTTCCTGCCCTGGGCTTCCAGCATCATGCGCAGCATGCGTTCTTCCGATTCCTCGTCGGCGGGTTTCGGACGGTCGATCTCGGCGCCCAGAAGCAGCGCCATCGCATCTTCTTCCGGCTCGTCGACCTCGATCTGGGTCTGGCTGGATTCGATCATGCGTTCGCGCAGATCGTCCACGGGCTGGGTCTCGTCGGCGATCTCGCGCAGCGAGACCACCGGATTCTTGTCGTTGTCGCGGTCGACGGTCAGCGGGCTGCCCGCGGCGATTTCACGCGCACGATGGGCGGCCAGCATCACCAGGTCAAAACGGTTCGGAACCTTGTCGACGCAATCTTCGACTGTAACGCGGGCCATCGGTCACCTTATCAGCTGGAATCGGGGTGCAGGGCGAAGCCGGATATTTGACCTCGTCACCCGGAAATGTCAAGCGGTTACCGGTCTCATACCCGCCAGCGCCGCCTCTGGCAAGGCCGCGAGCATCTGCGCGACGCTGAGCCCCAGCCGCGGATGGCGCCAGTTCGGCGCGACCTCGGCCAGGGGCGCCAGCACGAAGCCGCGGTCCTGCATCCGCGGATGCGGCAGGATCAGTTCGGGGGGCGCATGCAGCGCCTGCTCGGCGGGCGGCAGCCCGCGCCAGCGGTCCTGCACCGCCACGTCGGGCAGCACCAGATCGCCATAGGCCAGCAGGTCCAGGTCCAGCCCGCGCGCCTGCCAGCGGGCCCCTTCGCGGCGGCGGCCGCATTCGGCCTCGATGGCGTGGAGCGCGTCCAGAAGCCGCTGCGGCGACAGATCGCAAAAAAGCGAAACCGCCGCGTTCACATAATCGGGACCGGAACCGGCAGGATGGGCCGGAGTGATCCAGAACCGGCTCACGCCGGTCGTTACAACCTTAGGTAATTCCAGCAGTTTGTTCAGCGCAAATCGGATAGTATCCGCCGGTGCACCTGCCGAACTAGGCAGGTTTGCACCCAGCGCGACCAGGGCTAAGTTCGCATTCTTACTTGGGTTACGAGACATCTCGGGGGAATCGTGTTTTACAAGGACGATCGGCTGGCGTTGTTCATCGACGGGTCGAACCTATACGCTGCGGCAAAGTCGCTGGGCTTCGACATCGACTACAAGCTGCTGCGACAGGAATTCGAGCGGCGCGGCAAGCTGATTCGCGCCTACTACTATACGGCTCTGCTGGAAAACGAGGATTATTCACCGATCCGCCCGCTGGTCGACTGGCTGCATTACAACGGCTATTCCATGGTGACGAAGCCTGCCCGGGAATATACCGACGCGCTTGGCCGCCGCAAGGTCAAGGGCAACATGGACGTGGAACTGGTCATCAACGCCATGGAACTGGCGCCACGGCTGGACCATGCGGTGCTGTTTTCCGGCGACGGCGACTTCCGGCCGCTGGTCGAGGCGTTGCAGCGCCAGGGCGTGCGGGTCTCGGTGGTCTCGACCATGCGCTCGCAGCCGCCGATGATCGCCGACGAATTGCGCCGCCAGGCCGACAATTTCATCGAGCTGGACGCGCTGCGCGACATCATCGGCCGCCCGCCGCGCGAGACGGCGCCGGCCCAGGACGGCTGAGCCCCTCCCGGGGTCGCCCGGGATCAGCCCTGGCCCGGCGTCTGTTCGTGCAATGCGCGGCGGACGCTGCGCTCCAGCTGCAATTCCGGCCAAGCGGCCTCGGCTGCCCGCCGATGCCCCTCGGCGCGGGCGGCGTCGCCCGCTTCGGCGGCGCGGATCGCCTGGGAGAGGCGCAGCATGGCATTGTCCGGCGCCAGCGCCTGCGCCTTTTCCAGCCAGCGCCAGCCCGCCTTGCGGTTGCCGGCCGCGAAACAGGCATCCGCCAGCCGCTTGCTGGTCAGGAAATCGCCCGGCCGGAGGTCGTCCAGCCATTCCAGCAGCAGCATGGCCCGGCGCAGCCGCCCGTGCAGCCGCAGGACCGACGCGCAGAACCCAAGGCGCGCCGCACCGTCCTGCCCCGGCAGATCCGGCTTGCCGCCCTGGGCCAGCGCGGCTTCGACCTCGGCCAGGTCCCCGGCCGAGGGGCGCATCTTGCGCCACATGTCGGGCCAGAGCAGCATCTCGCTGGTCAGGCCGGGATCGCGGACGAATTCCGCCCAGTCGATCCGCACCGCCCAAAGCGGCAGTGCCTTTTCCGCCGCGCCTTGCTGCGGGTCGGCCTGGGCGTAGAGCGGCAGCAGCGCGGGCGGAAAGCCCAGCTCTCGCGCCGCCCGGCCGCCGCCCGCCAGCAGCCGCAGCCCCAGTTGCGGCATGATCGGCCCGTCTGCGGAACGGCCGGTAAAGACCATGTTCAGAAAGGCCGCCTGCAACGCCGCCTCGTCCTGGGCCTCGGTCACCAGCAGCACCTGCCGGCACAGCGGCTTGTCGCGGTTGCGCATCAGCGCAGAGCCCAGCCCCTGCCGCGCCAGCCGCCGCGCCTTCTGGGTCCGACCCGCCGCCCAGGCCGCCGCCGCGAGTTCGCGATAGAGGAACGGAAACCGCTCCAGCAGGTCCTGCCGGTCCCCCAGCGCATCGACCAGCGCGCTGCCGCGCCCGGCCAGCGCGGCATGGCGGGCGGCATAGCTTGCGGTCTGCGCCAGATCGCCCGACGCGAAGAAGCTGTCGGGGCGCGCGATCACCCGCTCCAGCAGCGCGTCGTATCCGGCGCGGCGCTCGGCATCCGTCAGCCCGTTGGGCAAGGGCAGGATGCGGCAACCGCCGATCACCGCGGCGGCGCGGGAAAAGGCGCTCTGGGCGGGCGCGCCGACCTCGGCGCAGCCGGCCATCAGCAGCAACTCCAGCAGGTCGCGCTCGGCGGGGGTCAGGGCGGCGGTATCCAGAAGCGCGTCCGCCGCCAGCACCCGCGCGTCGCTCTGGCGCAGATGGGCGACGGCGGCGGGCGTGTCGGAAAAGGCGATGACCGGACCCCGATGCCGGGCGATGAAGATGCGGAAGAACTCGTCGGGCACGTATTTCGCCGACCAGGAGGAATAGGACCAGGGATCGCCGTCCAGGATGTCGCCGCGCCGGACGTGGATGGCGATCGGCTGGCCGCCGCCGGCCCGCGCGATGACGCGCCGCGCCTCGTCCAGCGCCCGCGCCAGCCGCGGCGACAGCTGCAGGTCCTGCGCCACGGCACGCATCTCGGCGGCGACATCGGCTGGATCCTCGTCCAGGAAGCGCACGGTCTCGGACATGGCGTCGCATTCGTAGCGCCGCCCGTCGGCCAGGGCGCGGGCGAAGCCGGCGGCATTCATGCCCGGCGCGGCGGCGCGGACATTCTGCCAACCCGCGCGCGAGGGCGCCTCGTCCACGATCTCGATATGCGCGGCCACGAATTCCGGCGTCAGGAAATGCCGCGGATCGACCAGTTCGGGATAGGGCCCATCGGGCTGGGACAGCCAGAGATAGCGGCCCCGGACCCCGAACTTGCGCGCCAGCCGCATGACGTTCAGCAGGCAGATCAGCCGGGCGCCGATCCGGTCCTGCCGGAATCCGATAAGTGCGACGTCCTTTGCCATACCAAACCGTCCAGCCGATCCCCGAGGCGGGTTGCAACCGCGCCGGCTCCTGCCTATCAGGACGTGCCGCCATCCAACAGCACGGATTTCCCACATGGACATCGCCGCACGCCGCAAGGCCGATCCCGCTCACTGGGGCCTCGCCACCGCCATCCGCGCCCTCGCCATGGACGCGGTCGAGGCCGCGAACTCGGGCCATCCCGGCATGCCGATGGGCATGGCCGACGTGGCCACGGTCCTGTTCCGCGACCACCTGAAATTCGACGCCGCCGCCCCGAACTGGTTCAACCGCGACCGTTTCGTGCTGTCGGCCGGCCATGGCTCGATGCTGATCTATGCCCTGCTGCACCTGACCGGCTACGAGCAGATGAGCCTCGACCAGATCCGGAACTTCCGCCAATGGGGCGCGATCACCGCCGGCCACCCGGAATACGGCCATGTCGAGGGGGTCGAGACCACGACCGGTCCCCTGGGCCAGGGCATCGCCACCGCCGTCGGCATGGCCATCGCCGAAGAAGCGATGCGCGCCCAGTTCGGCGCCGATCTGTGCAGCCACAAGACCTGGGTCATCGCCGGCGACGGCTGCCTGATGGAGGGCATCAGCCAGGAGGCCATCGCGCTTGCCGGCCACCAGAAGCTCGGCAACCTGATCGTGCTCTGGGACGACAACGACATCACCATCGACGGACGGGTGTCGCTGTCGGATTCGACCGACCAGGCCAAGCGCTTCCAGGCCTCGGGCTGGCGCACGCTCGCCTGCGACGGCCATGACCCGGCCGACATCGCCCGCGCGCTGGCCGATGCCGCCTCGGGCGCCGACGGCCGCCCGGTGCTGGTTGCCTGCAAGACGGTGATCGGCTATGGCGCACCGAAGAAGCAGGACACCTCGGGCGCGCATGGCTCGCCCCTGGGCGCCGAAGAGATCGCCGCCGTCCGCGCCGCCTATGGCTGGGAACACGGCCCCTTCGTCGTCCCCGAGGACATCCTGGCCGAATGGCGCGCCATCGGCGCCCGCGGCCGCGCGGAACGCGAAGCCTGGGCCGCCCGGGTCGACGCCGCCCCGAACCGCGACGAATTCGCCCGTCGCATCTCGGGCGTGCCCAGCGACCGGCTCGGCCCCACCATCGCCGCGCTCAAGGAACAGGCGCTGGCCTCCAAGCCCAAGGTCGCGACCCGCAAGGCCAGCGAAATGGTGCTGGAGGTGGTCAACCCCGAACTGCCCGAAACCATCGGCGGCTCGGCGGACCTGACCGGCTCGAACAACACCAGGACCAAGGACCTGGGCGTGTTCGACCCGCAGAACCGCAAGGGCCGCTACATCAACTACGGCATCCGCGAACACGGCATGGCGGCGGCGATGAACGGCATCTGGCTGCACGGCGGCCTGCGCCCCTATGGCGGCACCTTCATGTGCTTCACCGACTACGCCCGCGGCGCCATGCGGCTGTCGGCGCTGATGGGCCTGCCGGTGGTCTATGTCATGACCCATGACAGCATCGGCCTGGGCGAGGACGGCCCGACCCACCAGCCGGTCGAGCATCTGGCCATGCTACGCGCGACGCCGAACACGCTGACCTTCCGCCCCTGCGACCTGATCGAGACCGCCGAGGCCTGGGAAATCGCGCTGTCGAGCGAAACCACCCCCTCGGTCCTGGCGCTGTCGCGCCAGAACCTGCCGACCCTGCGCGAGACCGCGGGCGAGAACCTGACCGCGAAGGGCGCCTATGTCCTGCGCGAGGCCTCGAAGAAGGCGCCCGAGGTCATCCTGATGGCCACCGGCTCGGAGGTCGAGATCGCCGTCGCCGCCCGCGAGGCGCTGGAAGCCAAGGGCATTCCGACCCGCGTCGTCTCGGTGCCCTCGATGGAGCTTTTCCGCGACCAGCCGGAAAGCTACCGCCGGCAGGTGCTGCCCAAGGGCCCGGTCCGCGTCGCCATCGAGGCGGCGGTGCGCCAGCCCTGGGACTGGCTGCTGCTGGGCGAAGGCGGCAAGGAAAAGAAGGCGGGCTTCATCGGCATGACCGGTTTCGGCGCCTCGGCCCCGGCCCCGGCCCTCTACAAGGCGTTCGGCATCACCGCCGAGGCCGCCGTCGACGAAGCCCGCCGCCTGCTCGGCTGACCATCCGGGCCGCGCCCCGCAAGGCGCGGCCCAGGCCCCAACCAGGGCACCATTTTCCGTCGTTTCCTTGCCGCAACGCCGCCCCGGCAGCAACCGCCGCGCCTGCCGCCGTTTCCCCGATCCCCCTGCGACGGCACCACCCGGCGATGCGTCGCGCCATAGCCCGATCCGAGCCAGAAGCGGATGCCGCCATGACCTCGCCCGACCCCACGCCCGGCGCCTTGCCGCCGATCCTCGCCCCTGCGGGCGATCCGGCGCGGCCCACGCAATTGCACGGCATCCTGCTGTTGCTGCTGGCGATCTTCATGTTCACGCTGATGGATGCGACCGGCAAGCATCTCTCGTCGCTCTACCATCCGGTGCAGGTGATCTGGGTGCGTTTCGTCATCAACCTGACCATCGTCGCGGCGATCCTTGCGCCGCGGCTGCGCAGCACCCTGACCACCCGGCGCCCGGTGGTGCAGGTCTTTCGCGGCGTGACGCAGCTCGCCTCGGGCCTGCTGTTCTTCAGTTCGCTGCAGTTCATCGGCCTGGCCGAGGCGACCGCGATCATGGACATCAACCCGGTGCTGATCACGCTGGGCGCCGCGCTTTTTCTGGGCGAATCCATCGGCATCCGCCGCATCCTCGGCATCCTGGCCGCGCTTTGCGGCGCCATGATCGTCATTCGCCCGGGTGCCGGCGTCTTTCATCCCGCCGCGATCCTGGCGCTGATCGCCGCCGGCACCTATGCGGCCGGCGCGCTGCTGACCCGCACCGCCCGCAGCGATTCCACCGCCACCTCGGTCCTGTGGTCGGCGCTGGTCGGCTCGGTGCTGACCTCGTTGGCGGTGCCGTTCTTCTGGCAGCCGATCGCGGCGAAGGACCTCTGGGCCTTCCTGCTGCTCGGCGGGTTCGGCACCGTGGCGCAGGCGCTGCTGATCCGCGCCTTCGCCCTGGCCGAGGCCGCCGCCATCGCCCCCTTCGGCTATACCGGGCTGATCTGGGCGGGGTTGTGGGGCTGGCTGTTCTGGGGCAACCTGCCGGATCTCTGGACCCTGGCCGGCGCGTTGATCATCGTGGGCGCCGGGCTGTATGTCTGGATGCGCGAGGCCCGCGCGATGAACCGGGCCGTCTGAACAGGACCGCGATGAGCGAGACCGACACGACCGAGCCGGTGGCCCTGCGCGACCGCATCGCCAACGGCGCCTTCCTGGCCGTGATGGCCCTGGCCCGCGCCCTGCCCTATCGCCGCCGCATCCCGGCGATGGGCTGGTTCTTTGCCCATGTGCTGGGACCGCTGGCCGGCTGGCGCAAGCGCATCCGCGCCAATCTCGCCATGGCCCGGCCCGACCTGACCCCGGCCGAGTTGCGCCATCTGCTGCGTGCGGTCCCGGAAAACGCCGGCCGCTCGCTGGCGGAAATCTATTCCGGCGCCGAATTCACCGATCGCATCCACGCCGCCGATCCGCTGACCGGGCCCGGCCTGCCGGCGCTGGAGCAGGCCGCCCAGGCCGGCCGGCCGGTGATCCTGGCCGTGGCGCATTTCGGCAATTACGACGCCATGCGCGCCGCGCTGGCCGGCCGCGGCTGGCCGGTCGGCGCCCTCTACCGGCCGATGAACAACGAGGCCTTCAACCGCCACTACATCCCCGCCATGCGCGCCATCGCCGAGCCGATGTTCCCGCGCGGCCGCGCCGGCCTGGCCGCCATGCTGCGCTTTCTCAAGGGCGGCGGCTGGATGGCGCTGGGCTTCGACCAGTTCGACGACCACGGCGCCGAACTGCGCTTCTTCGGCCTGCCGACCAGGACCGTGCTGACACCGGCGGAGCTGGCGATCCGCTACGACGCGCTGATCCTGCCGGTCGCGGGCGTGCGCCAGCCCGACGGGATCAGCTTCCGGGTCGAGGTCGGCGCGCCGATCCCGCACAGCGATCCGGCAACGATGATGCAGGCACTGAACGACGACCTGGAACGGCTGGTCCGCGCGCATATGGCGCAGTGGTTCTGGGTGCATCGGCGCTGGAAACGCCGGCGCTAGGCGGCGAAACCCTTTCCCTCGGGTTGTAGTCCGGTTTATAAGCCCCGCAAACCGCCGCGCACAGAACGCGGCCCCGCAACAAAATCCAGAGGACGGCATGAGCGACGATTCCAAAGAAGCTGGTCACGAAAAGCGCCATCACGAAGGCGACGTCGCCTTCATCCAGGCCCTTGCCGAGCTGCTCAATCGCAACGAGCTGACCGAACTGTCCGTCAAGCGCGAATACGACGAAAACGACCGCCTGACCGTCAGCCTGTCGAAACAGGTGAAGCAGCAGGTCGTGCAGGCCATGGTCTCTCCCGCCGCCGCCCCGGTCGCGCCGGCGGCCCTTCCCAGCGCCGGCCCTGCCGTCGGCGCCGCCGAGGACCCGGCCAGCCTGCCCGGCGTCGTGACCTCGCCCATGGTCGGCACCGCCTATCTGGCCGCCGAACCCGGCGCGCCCGCCTTTGTCAGCATCGGCCAGCAGGTCAAGGAAGGCGAGACGCTGATGATCGTCGAGGCGATGAAGACCATGAACCACATCCCCTCGCCCCGCTCGGGCACGGTCAAGCGCATCCTCGTCGACGACGGCAGCCCGGTCGAGTTCGGCGCCCCCCTGATGGTCGTCGAGTGAGGCGCGGATGTTCGACAAGATCCTGATCGCCAATCGCGGCGAGATCGCGCTGCGCGTGATCCGCGCCTGCCGCGAGATGGGCATCGCCACCGTCGCGGTGCATTCCACCGCCGACGCCGACGCGATGCATGTGCGCATGGCCGACGAATCCGTCTGCATCGGTCCGCCGCCCTCGACCGACAGCTACCTGTCGCAGCCGGCCATCATCTCGGCCTGCGAGATCACCGGCGCCCAGGCCATCCATCCGGGCTATGGCTTCCTGTCCGAAAACGCCGGCTTCGTGCAGATGGTCGAGGATCACGGCATCACCTTCATCGGCCCCTCGGCCGAACACATCCGCATCATGGGCGACAAGATCACCGCCAAGGAGACCGCGAAATCGCTGGGCATCCCGGTGGTCCCCGGCTCGGAGGGCGGCGTGGCGGACGTGACCGCGGCCAGGCGCGTCGCGGCCGAGATCGGCTACCCGGTGATCATCAAGGCCACCGCCGGCGGCGGCGGCCGCGGCATGAAGGTGGCGCTGGACGAGGCGGCGCTGGAGACCGCCTTCCGCACCGCCCGCGCCGAGGCCAAGGCCGCCTTCGGCAACGACGAGGTCTATATCGAGAAATACCTGCAACGCCCGCGCCATATCGAGATCCAGGTCTTCGGCGACGGTCGCGGCCGCGCGGTCCACCTGGGCGAGCGCGACTGTTCGCTGCAGCGCCGCCACCAGAAGGTGCTGGAAGAGGCCCCCGGCCCCGTCATCACCCCCGAACAGCGCGCCCGCATCGGCGGCATCTGCGCCAATGCCATGGCCAAGCTGGGCTATCGCGGCGCCGGCACCATCGAGTTCCTGTTCGAGGACGGCGAGTTCTACTTCATCGAGATGAACACGCGCCTGCAGGTCGAACATCCGGTGACCGAGGCGATCTTCGGCGTCGACCTGGTGCGCCAGCAGATCCTGGTCGCCTCGGGCGAAGAGATGGAGTTCCGCCAGGAGGATCTGACCATCCAGGGCCATGCCATCGAGGTGCGGATCAACGCCGAGAAGCTGCCGAACTTCACCCCCTCGCCCGGCACCATCTCGCAATACCATGCCCCCGGGGGCCTGGGCGTGCGGATGGACAGCGCCATCTATGACGGCTACCGCATCCCGCCCTATTACGACAGCCTGATCGGCAAGCTGATCGTGCACGGCCGCGACCGGCCCGAGGCGCTGGCGCGGCTGAACCGGGCGCTGGACGAGCTGATCGTGGACGGGGTCGACACCACCATCCCGCTGTTCCGCGCGCTGCTTCAGAACCCCGACATCCGGCAGGGCGACTATTCGATCCACTGGCTGGAACGCTGGCTGGCCGAGATGGCCAGCGCCTGACGGTGACGGGCGGGCGGCGACAGGCGGCCCCGGCATGAGCGGCGGGCTGACCGCCGAAGGCATGCTGGCCGCCTATGCCCAGGGCGTGTTCCCGATGGCGCAATCCGCTTCGGACCCGCAACTCTATTGGTTCGAGCCCGGCCTGCGCGGCATCCTGCCGGTGGGTGGGGTGCATGTTTCGCGCTCGATGCGGCGCTTTCTGCGGCATTGCGGCTGGCGGGCCAGCATCGACCGCGACTTTTCCGGCGTGGTCGCGGGCTGCGCCGATCGCCCGGAAACCTGGATCAACCCGCCGCTGCTTTCGCTGTATCAGGACCTGTTCCGACGCGGCCATGCCCATTCGGTCGAGGTCTGGGACGGCGAGACGCTGATCGGCGGCATGTTCGGGCTGGTGCTGGGCGGGACCTTTTTCGCCGAAAGCATGTTCTCGCGCCGGACCAATGCCTCAAAGGCGGCGATGATCTGGGTCTCGGGGCATCTGGCGCGCTGCGGCTTCACGCTGTGGGACACGCAATACCCGAACCCGCACCTGGTCTCGATGGGGGGGCAGACCATCCCGCGCATGGAATATCGCCGGCGGCTGGCCGCGGCGCTGCGGCAGCCGGCCGAATTCCTCGCGCATCCGCTGCCGGACGCTCAGGCCTTGTCGCAGGAAATCACCCAGACATCGTAGCGCGAATCGTCCAGCGCCGAGAGCGCGGGCGCCGAGGCGATCATCCAGCCGGAAAACACCCGCTTGTTGGCGCGGCTGTCGATGATCGTCAGCTCGGCATAGGCATCCGAGCTGGGATCGGCGGCAGGAAAGCGGCACTCCCCCAGGCTGACCTGAAGACGGCCGAATTCCAGGGACTGGCCTATGGCCAGGTCGAAATCCTGGGTCTGGCCGGTGATCTTGTCCAGTCCGCGCAACTGTGCACCCTTGCCGGCGGCGGTTTCCGGGCCGCGGGCGGCCTCGGCCGCGCGCTGCCGCTCGGCCGCCGAGGGTTCGGCCGGGACCACGGCATCGGGGTCGTCGCTGAAGGCCGGATCGACCATCAGCTGCCGCTCCTCTGGCGGTTGCTCCTCCTCCTGCGCCAGCACCGGGCTGGCGGCCAGCAGCAGGCAGAGGCAGGCGCGGGTCAGAAGGTCAGTCATTTGCCATCGTCCGAGCTTTGCGAATCCACGAATTTCATCATCAGCGAGAGCAGGCTGACGGCGCCCTGCACATCCTCGATCTCGTCGCCAGGCTCCAGGTTCTCGGCCGCGCCGCCGGGCTGCAGCTCGATATAGGCGCCGCCCAGCAGGCCGTCGGACTGGATCAGCGCGGCGCTGTCGGCGGGCAGGACGATGCGCTGCGGCAGGCGCAGCCGCGCCTCGGCGAAATAGGTCTGCGGGTTCAGCTCGACCGCCGAGACCCGGCCGACCTTGACGCCGGCCACCCGCACATCGGTGCCGACCTCGATGCCGTCGACGTTCGGAAAGGCCGCGCGCAATTCATAGCCCGGGCCCAGCCGGCTGCCGAGACCGCCGCCGGCGGTGGACCAGGCCAGGAACCCGACGGCGACGACCAGCACCCCGGCCCCCACCCAAAGCTCGGCCCGTTCGGCGGCGCTGTTCATCGGCCTATTCGGGTTGCCAGGCGTCGTAGTCGCGACGCTGGGCCGGCGCGGCGCGATACAGCGAACCGGCCGGGTGATAGGCCGCGGGCGTGCCGGTCATGTTCGGCTCATGCGGCTTTTCCCAGGGCTTGTGGCCCAGCGGTTCCTGCGTCGGCGGCTGCTTGTAGGTGTGGTGCAACCAGCCGTGCCATTCGGGCGAGATCCGGCTGGCCTCGGCCTCGCCATTGTAGATGACCCAGCGCCGTTTGCCGCCGCCCGACTGGTAATAGACATTGCCCTGATCGTCCTCGCCGATCTTCTCGCCATAGAGCCGGGTCCAGACCTGGGTGTTCAAGGTCTGGCTGTTCCACCAGGTCAGGATGCGGAGCAGAAGCGACATGGGTGCGAACCTCTTCGATGTGTCTTGCCGAGATATGGCCCAACCGGCCCGGAAGGTCCAGAGAAGTTGCGCGATACTGCCCGACCCCAGCGGCGGCGCGACGCCGCACCAGTGCTCGCACGGGGGCGGCCAAAACCGGGCCGACCATCCGGCCAGGGCCGGCGCAAAGATCGCAGGCGTGGCCCGCGCCGCCGCTCAGCTGGCGGTCGCGGTTTCCTTCTTGCTTTCGGTATGGATCAGCAACGGCTTGGCGGTCGGGTTCTCGACCGCTTCCTCGTTCACCACCACCTCGGCGACGCTGTCCATGCCCGGCAGGTCGAACATCGTGTCCAGCAGGATGTCCTCCATGATCGAGCGCAGGCCCCGCGCGCCGGTCTTGCGCTTGATCGCGCGCTTGGCGATGGCGGTCAACGCGTCCTCGGTGAAGGTCAGCTTGACGTTTTCCAGGTCGAACAAGCGTTGATACTGCTTGACCAGCGCGTTCTTGGGCTCGGTCAGGATGGTGATCAGCGCGGCCTCGTCTAGGTCGCCCAGCGTGGCGATGACCGGCAGACGGCCGACGAATTCCGGGATCAGGCCGAATTTCAGCAGGTCCTCGGGTTCGAGCTGCTTGAAGAGCTCGCCAACGCCCTTGTCGTCGTTTTCCTTGACCGAGGCACCGAAGCCCATCGCCGTGCCCTTGTTGCGCTGCGCGATGATGCGGTCGAGGCCGGCGAAGGCCCCGCCGCAGATGAACAGGATGTTCGTCGTGTCCACCTGCAAGAATTCCTGCTGCGGATGCTTGCGCCCGCCCTGCGGCGGCACGCTGGCGACGGTGCCCTCCATGATCTTCAAGAGCGCCTGCTGCACGCCTTCGCCAGACACGTCGCGGGTGATCGAGGGGTTGTCGGACTTGCGGGTGATCTTGTCGACCTCGTCAATATAGACGATGCCGCGTTGCGCGCGCTCGACATTGTATTCCGACGCCTGCAGCAGCTTCAGGATGATGTTTTCCACGTCCTCGCCGACATAGCCGGCCTCGGTCAGCGTGGTCGCATCGGCCATGGTAAAGGGCACGTCCAGGATGCGGGCCAGAGTCTGCGCCAGCAGCGTCTTGCCGCAGCCGGTCGGGCCGATCAGCAGGATGTTCGACTTGGCCAGTTCGATATCGCTTTTCGCGCTGTGGTTCAGCCGCTTGTAATGGTTGTGCACCGCGACCGAGAGCACCCGCTTGGCATGTTCCTGGCCGATGACGTAATCGTCGAGCACGTTGCAGATCTCGCGCGGGCTGGGCACGCCGTCGCCGGACTTCAGCGCCGAGGTCTTGGTTTCCTCGCGGATGATGTCCATGCAAAGTTCGACGCATTCGTCGCAGATGAACACGGTCGGTCCCGCGATCAGCTTGCGCACCTCGTGCTGGCTCTTGCCGCAGAAGCTGCAGTAGAGCGTGTTCTTGCTGTCGCCGCCGGTCGGGTTGGCCATCAGTTCGATCCTCGTATTGCATCGGAAGCCCGGCAAGAGCGCCGGACGGCCGCCTGTCCCTGGCGTGGCCGGGCCACGCCAAGCGTCGGCGCATATGTTACGGGCCGCGGTGGCCCGTCACAATCCCCAAAAGGTCTGCGCCGCAGCCTTCGTGCCGGGGTCGTCACGCCCCGGGCTCGGCCTTGCCGCGCGCCACGAGGATCTCGTCGATGAGACCCCATTCCTTCGCCTCTTCGGGCGACATGAAGCGGTCGCGCTCCAGCGCTTCCTCGACCTCTTCCAGGGTGCGGCCGGTGTGCTGGACATAGATCTCGTTCAGGCGCCGCTTCAGCTTTTCCGTCTCGCGCGCGTGGATCAGGATGTCGGTCGCCTGGCCCTGGAAGCCGCCCGAGGGCTGGTGCACCATGATGCGCGAATTCGGCAGCGAGAAGCGGTGGCCGGGCTGGCCGGCGCAGAGCAGCAGCGACCCCATCGAGGCCGCCTGCCCCACCACCAGCGTCGAGACGCGCGGCTTGATGTATTGCATAGTGTCATAGATCGACAGGCCCGCGGTCACCACGCCGCCGGGGCTGTTGATATACATGCTGATGTCCTTGGTCGGATTCTCGGCCTCGAGAAACAGCAACTGCGCCGAGATCAGCGTCGCCACGCCGTCATGCACCGGGCCGGACATGAAGATGATCCGTTCCTTCAGCAGGCGCGAGAAGATGTCATAGGCACGTTCGCCGCGGCTGGTCTGTTCGACGACCATCGGGACGAGCGTGTTCATATAGAATTCTGCCGGATCGTGCATGTCTTTCCCTGCTTTTGTCCCTGCCTGTGCCGTCCGTTCCGCGATTCGACCCGACAGCGCGGCCGCGCTTGTCGTCTCTTAGACGCGAAAGGTTGACAGAGTCTTAGTAACGCCGGCCCCCGAGGACAAGAGAGCGATAAAATTTGCCCCGCCTTCGCTGCCCCGGTAGTCTGGCGGCCAGCGACGGAGAAACGCATGAAACTGATCGTCGGCCTGGGCAATCCGGGCCCGAAATACGCCGCGAACCGGCACAATGTGGGCTTCATGGCGGTCGAGCGCATCGCCGCGGACCACGGCTTCGCCCCTTGGCGCAGCCGCTTCCAGGGCGAGGCGTCCGAGGGTCGGCTGGGCGAGGAACGGATCACCCTGCTCAAGCCCGGCACCTTCATGAACCTCTCGGGCCAGGCGGTGGGCGAGGCCATGCGCTATCTGAAGCTGGCGCCCGAAGACGTGATCGTGCTGCATGACGAGCTGGACCTGGCGCCCGGCAAGGTGCGGGTGAAGACCGGCGGCGGCCATGCCGGGCACAACGGGCTGCGCTCGATCCATCAGCATATCGGCGAGGCCTGTCGGCGGCTGCGCATCGGCATCGGCCATCCCGGCCACAAGGACCGGGTGACCGGCCATGTGCTGTCGGATTTCGCCAAGGCGGAAGAGGCCGGGCTGGACAACCTGCTGCGCGGCATCTCGGACGGCGCCGCGGCGCTGGCGGCGGGCGACGATACGGCCTTCCTGAACGCGGTGGCGGCGCGCGTCTCGCCGCCCCGCAACAGCGGCACTCGGCCCGGGAAACCGGCGCCGGGCGGCGACAAGGCCGCCGCTCCGCCGGCATCCGAGCCGGCCGAAACGCCCGAGCCGTCCAGTTTCGCCGACCGGTTGCGCGCCCTCGGCGACCGGTTTCGCTGATGGGCTGGCAGGAGGCGCTGGCCCAGCAGGCCCGGGCCTGCCGCGCCCTCGGATCGGGCCTGACGGCGCGGGTCTGCGAAGCCCTGACCCGCGTCATCGCCGCCGACCAGGGCCCGGTCGGGCGGCGGGTGAAGGCTTGGCCCGGCGATCCCCGGCCAGCCGCCGATTCCCTGCCGCTGCGGCTTTGCGGCGCGCTGCATGCGCTGGTGCTGTCGGAGGCCGCGCCCGAACTGGCGCGCGCCTATGCAACCGGCGGCGCCGCCGATCTGGATCGGGAAGTTTGTCAGGCAGTTCAGATGCATGGCAGCCATATCCTCGACTGGATCGAGCATGCGCCGCAGACGAACGAGGTGGGCCGCTCGGCGGTGCTGATCGCCGGGGCCTGGTTCGTGGCGGGGCTGCTGCCGGGGGTGCGCTTCGACCTTCTGGAACTGGGCGCCAGCGCCGGGCTGAACCTGAACTTTCCGCGCTACAGCCTTGCGGATGAAGACGGATTCCAGCCGACGCTGGCCGGGGACCCCGGTTCCGATCTGCGGCTGCGGCCGATCTGGCGCGGCAGCCCGCCGCCGCCCGCCGCCCTGCCCGTCGGCGCGGCGCGGGGCGTGGACCTGCATCCGCTCGACCCGGCACGGGACGGGTTCCGGCTGATGGCCTATGTCTGGGCGGACCAGCAGGACCGGTTGGCCCGTCTGCGGGCGGCGCTGGCGATCGCCGCTGCGCATCCGCCGCAGGTCGATCGCGCCGATGCCGCCGACTGGCTCGAAGCGCGATTGGCCGAGCCGGCGCCGCATGGCCGGCTGGTCTATCATACGGTCGCGGCGCAATATTTTCCGTCCGCGACCCGCGCCCGCATCGAAACCGCCCTAAACCGGGCCGGCGCCCAGGTCGATGCCGCCCGCCCGCTGGCGCATCTGGCGATGGAGAACGACGGCGGCGACGGGGCCGGGCTGCGCCTGCGGCTTTGGGACGGGACCCGGCCGCGGGCCTGGGACCTGGGCCGCGCTGATTTTCACGCCCGCTGGATCGACTGGCGGCCAAGGGAGAACTGACATGGACCCGTCGATGAACGTGCTTGGCGGGGTGCTGCAGCCCTGCTCGACCGCGCCGATGACCGGCTTCTATCGCGACGGCTGCTGCAACACCGGCCCCGAGGATCACGGCAGCCATACCGTCTGCGTCGTCGTCACCGCCGAGTTCCTGGCGCTGTCCAAATATCTCGGCAACGACCTGTCGACGCCGCGCCCCGAGTTCCGCTTTCCGGGCCTGAAGCCCGGGGACCGCTGGTGCCTCTGCGCCGCGCGCTTCCTGCAGGCGGCGCAGGAATTCGCCGCGCCCAAGGTGGTGCTGGAGGCGACGCATGCGCTGGCGCTGGAAATCGTGCCGATGGAGCTGTTGCAGGCGCACAGGGCCGAGGACTAGCGCCCGGTCTGCGCCAGATAGTGGCGCACCGCGTCCACGACATGGCGAAAGCGGTCGCCGCCCAGATGCTTGCCGCCATACCAGCGGGTGACGATCACGACATGATCCGCCAGCCCGGCGCGTTCCAGCATCTGCAGGATGATCTGGCCGGCGCCGGATTCGCCGTCGTCCTCCTTGACGCCTTCGCCGGACAGGATCGCCGCCCAGCTGTGATGCGTCGCCTTGGCGAAGCGCTTGTTGGCCGTCAGCGCGGCCAGAGCCGCCGCGACCTCGGCCCGGCTGGTCGCCGGCCCGCCCGAGACCGCGTAGCGCGACCCGCGGTCCGAGATGATCTTGTCGAAGGTGACCAGGCTCATCGCTTGCGCCGGACATAGAGCTCCAGCCGGTGGCGGACGATCTCGTAGCCCATCTCGGCGGCGATTTCGGCCTGCAGGCGCTCGATGCGCTCGTTCAGGAACTCCATCACCTCGCCGGTCTCGACGTCGATCATGTGGTCGTGGTGGCGGCCGTCGGCGGTCTCGAACCGCGCGGGCTCGCCCTCGAATTCCAGCTTCTGGATCATGCCCTGGGCTTCCAGCGCCGAAAGCGTGCGATAGACCGTGGCCAGCGACACCCCGGCCCCGGCCTCGGCGGCGCGCCGGTGCAGCTGGGTCGCATCGGGGTGATCCGCCGCCGCGGCCAGCACCCGCAGCAGCGCCGCCCGCTGGCGGGTGATGCGCACGCCGGCGCGGCGCAGGGCGTCCTCGAAGGCTTGGGCTCGGGCGTCGGTCTCCATGGCCATTCATCACCCAGAGCCGCGGCGGGCGCAACCCGCTTGCGCCTGCGCGGCGGCAGTGCCCCGCTGCCGGCGCACGGCGTCTTCCGGCGGCGGATTGCCGCATCCACGGGCGGTTTGAGCGGGATTCGTCCGGACAAGGCGGCGGCGCGCCCGGGCCGGGGGCGGCAAGGCTGGCAAAAGCGGATCGGGCCGCTAAGCTGCGACCGATGTCAGACGAGGACAAGATGCACAGGACGATTCCCAGCGCCCATCCCGACGATCCGCATTACGTCGCCCGCATGGGCTGGCTGCGGGCCTCGGTGCTGGGGGCGAACGACGGCATCGTCTCGGTGGGGGCGCTGATCGTCGGGGTGGCCGCTGCCGACCCCGGGCGCGAGGCGATCCTGATCGCTGGGCTGGCGGGGCTGGTCGGCGGGGCGATGTCCATGGCGATGGGCGAATATGTCTCTGTCAGTTCGCAATCCGATACCGAGCGCGCCGACATCGCGCGCGAGACCGCCGCGCTGCGCGACATGCCCGAGGAAGAACTACACGAGCTGGCGGCGATCTATGAATCGCGCGGCATGGCGCCCGGCACCGCGCTGCAGGCCGCGCGCGAGGTGACCGAACACGACGCGCTGGCCGCCCATGTCCGCGACGAGCTGGGGCTGAGCGAGGCGTCGAGCGCCAATCCGCTGCAGGCCGCCGCGGCCTCGGCCGCGACCTTCAGCACGGCGGCGGCGGTGCCGCTGCTGGCGGCGGTGCTGGCGCCGGGCGGCGCGGTGATTGCGGCCGTCCTGGTGTCGGTGGTGCTGGCGCTGGCGCTGCTGGGGGTGCTGGGGGCCTGGGCCGGCGGCGCCCCTCCCGGCCGGGCGGTGCTGCGGGTGGTGCTGGGCGGCATCGTCGCGCTGGCGGTGACGGCGGGGATCGGCAAGCTCTTCGGCATCGCGGTCTAGCGGGGGACGTAACCGGCGCTGGCGGCCATCAGCGCGCGGGCGTAATCCGTGCGGGCGGCACCGGCGCGCAGCTCTGCGGCGGTCATCTGCTCGACGATGCGGCCGGCGCGCATCACCGCCAGCCGGTCGCACATATGCGCCACCACCGCCAGGTCGTGGCTGACCATGACATAGGTCAGGCCGCGTTCGCGCCGCAGGTCCGAGAGCAGGTTCAGGATCTCGGCCTGGACGCTGACATCCAGCGCCGAGGTCGGCTCGTCCAGCAGCAGCAGCCGCGGCTCGGCGGCCAGGGCGCGGGCGATGGCCACGCGCTGGCGCTGGCCGCCCGACAGCTGGTGCGGATAGCGGAAGCGGAAGCCGCGCCCCAGGCCGACCTGGTCGAGCAGGCCGGCGATGCGGGCGTCGATCCGGTCCATGCCCTGCAGGCGCAGGGTCTCGGACAGGACGCGATCCACCGAATGGCGCGGGTGCAGGCTGGCATAGGGGTCCTGGAACACCATCTGCACCGTCTTGTGGAACGCCTTGGAGCGGTGGCGGCCGGCGACGGTTTCGCCCGCCACCTCGATCCGGCCCGACCAAGTGCCGATCAGCCCGGCGATCGCGCGCAGGATCGTCGACTTGCCCGAGCCGGATTCGCCGACCAGGCCGAAGCTTTCGCCGCGCGGGACCGAGAAGCCGGCGCCGCGTACGGCATCGACACGCTCGGGCGGGTGACCGAACCAGACGTCCAGATCCTCGACCGTCAGCATGGCTTGCCCCGTTGCGGTTGGGTATTTTCGGAGCAAAGAAGCATCACAGGCCTCCGGGCAGCGGCGTGGCGATTTCCTCGTCGCGCCAGCTGTCCTGGCGTTGCAGGGTCGAGAGGCGTTCGACCGGCCGGTCGAGGCGCGGCAGGCTGTTCAACAGCCCTTGGGTATAGGGGTGGCGGGCGGCGTGCAGGTCGCGCGCGGGCAGTTCCTCGACCACGCGGCCGGCATACATGATCAGCACCCGGTCGCAGAACTGCGCCACCAGGTTCAGGTCGTGGCTGATGAAGATCAGGCCCATGCCGCGTTCCCCGACCAGCCTGTCCAGGATGTGCAGGACCTCGTTCCTGACCGAGACGTCCAGCGCCGAGGTGGGTTCGTCCGCGATCAGGATCTGCGGGTCCGGGGCGAGCATCATGGCGATCATGACGCGCTGGCCCATGCCGCCCGAGACCTCGTGCGGATAGGCGTGAAACACCCGCTCGGGGTCGCGGATTTGCACGGCGCGCAGCATGTCCAGCGCCTTGTCGCGCGCCGCCTGCCCGCCTCGGCCGGAATGCAGGCGGTAGCTTTCCATGATCTGCCGGCCAATGGTCATTACCGGGTTCAGGCTGAACTTCGGATCCTGCATGACCATGCTGATGCGGGCGCCGCGCAGCCGGCGCATCCGCGCCTCGGGCAGGTTCAGGATGCTTTCGCCGTCGAGTTCCATCCGGTCGGCCGTCACCCGGCCCGGCGGGCGCACCAGGCCGAGGATGGCGCGGCCGGTCATCGACTTGCCCGAGCCGGATTCGCCGACCACGCCCAGCCGTTCCCGGCCGAGGTCGAAGCTGACGCCACGCACGGCCTCGAACAGGCCCGAGCGGGTCGGGAAGCCCACGCGCAGGTTGCGGATGGACAGCAGCGGGGTCATTCCCGGCCTCCCTTGGGATCCAGCACGTCGCGCAACCCGTCGCCGAGCAGGTTGAAGGCCAGCGAGACGATGAAGATCGCCATGCCGGGCATGGCCGCGACCCACCAGAAATCCAGGATATAGGTGCGCCCGTCCGAGATCATCGCCCCCCATTCCGGCATCGGCGGCTGCGCGCCGAGCCCGAGGAAGCCGAGGCCTGCGGCCGAGAGGATGATCCCCGCCATGTCCAGCGCCACCCGCACGATCAGCGAACTGACGCAGAGCGGCCAGACATGGCCGATCAGCAGCCGCAGCGGCCCCGCGCCCTGCAGCCGGGCGGCGGCGATGTAATCGGCGTTGCGGATGGTCAGGGTCTCGGCCCGCGCCAGCCGGGCATAGGGCGGCCAGGAGGTGATCGCCAGCGCCAGCACCGCATTGCCGATGCCGGGGCCCAGCGCGGCGACGAAGGCCAGCGCCAGGATCAGCTTCGGGAAGGCCAGGAAGATGTCGGTGATCCGCATCAGCACCTGGTCCAGCCAGCCGCCGGCAAAGCCCGCCACCGTGCCGACGAAGAGCCCGATCACCGGCGCGATCAGCGCCACGGTGCCGACGATGAACAGCGTCACCCGCGACCCGAAGATCAGCCGCGACAGGATGTCCCGCCCCAGCGCGTCGGTGCCCAACCAGTGCGCGGCCGAGGGCGGCTTCAGCCGCTCGGCCAGGTTCTGGGCATAGGGATCCTGCGGCGCGAGCCAGGGCGCGAAGGCGGCCGTCAGCACCAGCAGGACCAGGATCGCCAGCCCCAGCATGGCCAGCCTGTTGGCCCGGAAGGTCAGCCAGCCGTGATAGAGCGCGCCCAGCCGCGCCTGCCGCCGGGTCTGCGGCGCGTCGGAAAGCAGCCATGCGCGCGTCGTCTCGGTCATTTCGCCCTCGGGTCCAGCAGCCGGTAGAGGATGTCGGACAGCAGGTTCAGCACCACGAAGCAGGTGCCGATCACCACCGTGCCGCCCAGCACCGCATTCATGTCGCCGGCCAGCAGCGCCTTGGTGATGTACTGGCCGATGCCGGGCCAGCTGAACACGATCTCGGTCAGCACCGAGCCCTCCAGTAGCGAGGCGAAGCTGAGCGCGATCACCGTGACCAGCGGCACCAGGATGTTGCGGAAGGCGTGGCCCCAGATCACCCGGCGCTCGCTGAGGCCCTTGACCCGGGCGGTGGTGACATATTCGGCCGAAAGCTGCTCCAGCATGAAGCTGCGGGTCATGCGGCTGACATAGGCCAGGCTGAAATAGCCCAGCAGGCTGGCCGGCAGCACGATATGGCCGAAGGCATCGCGAAAGGCCGCCCAGTCGCCGGCCAGCAGGCTGTCGAGCAGGATCATGCCCGTCACCTCGGGCACCATGCCGTCGTAGATGATGCCCTGCCGGCCCGGGCCCCCGACCCAGCCGAGGATGCCGTAGAACAGCAAGAGCCCCATCAGCCCCAGCCAGAAGATCGGCATCGAATAGCCCACCAGCGCCACGACGCGGGCGATCTGGTCGATCCAGCCGCCGCGCCGCGCGGCCGCGACCACGCCCAGCGGCACGCCCACGCAGACCCCGATCAGCGTGCCCAGCGTCGCCAGTTCCAGCGTCGCCGGGAACACCCGCCGCAGGTCCTGCGCCACCGGATGCCCGGTCGAGATCGAGCGGCCGAAATCGCCGCGCAGCACCTCGGCCATGTAGAGCAGGAACTGCTGCCACAGCGGCTTGTCCAGGCCCATGGCGATGCGCGCCGCCTCGTATTGCGCCTGGGTCGCGCGTTCGCCCACCACCTTCAGCACCGGGTCGATGGGCATGACCCGGCCGATGACGAAGGTCACCAGCAACAGCCCCAGCAAGGTCAGCAGCAGCGACAGGACCAGCCCGGCCACGGCGCGCGCCCGCCGGCGCAGACGCGCGCCCCGATGCGACGGCGACGGCGGCGCACCGCCTGCCGGGGACAGGCCGCCCTGCCCCGCGCCCGCCGCGGTGTCGGGATGGACCACCCGCTATTCCTTCGTCACCTGCCGATACATGGCCGAACTGACCGAGCCGCCCGAGGTCCAGTGCTGGACGTTACGCTGCGACGCCACCTGCTCGATCTTCTGAAACATCGGGATGATCGGGGCGATCTCGCGATAGTCCTTCTGGATATCCAGATACATCTGCACCCGCTTGTCGGTGTCGCCTTCCAGGGTCGCCGCGACCGTGGCCTTGTTCATCTCGTCCGGCACCGCCCAGGCGTTGCGCCAGGCCAGCTGCGACAGGCCGGCATCGTCGGCATTGTTCGGGTTGTAGGCGAAGGTCGAGGCATTGGTGTTCGGGTCGGCATAATCCGGGCCCCATTCGCCGATGAAGATCGGCACCTGGCGCGCGCGATAGGCGTCCAGCACCTGCGCCCCGGTCATCTGCTGGATCTCCAGCGTCAGCCCGGCCTGGGCCATGGCCGCCTGCAGGGTCTGGGCGGTGTCGGTGTATTCGCGGATGTCGCGGATCACGGTCCTGACCTTGCCCGAGGTGATGCCGGCATCGGTCAGGATCTGCTTCGCCTTCTCGACGTCGTAGCTCCAGGGATTCTCGTCCGAGCCGCCCAGATAGCCCTCGGGCAGGAAGTTCTGGTGCACCTTCCACTGGCCCTTCAGGAAGCTCGCCTCGATGCCCTTGTAATCGACCAGATATTTCATCGCCTCGATCACCTCGGGGCGCTGCAGCAGCGGGTCCTTCTGGTTCAGCCCCATGTAGAGGATGCGGCCGCGCAGCTCGTCCGTGACCTTCAGCTTGTCGTTGCCGGCGATGCCGTCCACGTCGGTCGGCGTCAGGTTGCGGGCGACGTCGATGTCGCCCTGTTCCAGCAGCAGCCGCTGGGCGCTGCTTTCCTGGACATGGCGCACGATCACCCGCTTCATCGCCGGCGCGCCCTGCCAGTAATCGGCATTGGCGGCCAACTGCACCGCCTCGTTCGGCCGCCAGGCGGCCAGGCTGTAGGCACCCGAGCCTGCGTCGTTGGTGGACAGCCAGGCATTGCCGAAATCCTCGCCCTCGGCATGGCTCATGGCGGTTTCCTTGTCCACGACCGAGCCGACCTCGGCCGCCAGGCAGTTCAGCACATAGGATTGCGCATAGGGCTGGTCCAGCTTCAGGATCAGCCTGTTGTCCTCGAAGGTGATCTGCTGGTCCACGTTCTCGGGGGTGAAGCCGAACTGGTTCAGGATGAAGGCCGGCGATTTGTTCAGCTTGACCACGCGCTGCAGCGACCAGGCGGCGTCCTCGGCCCGGACCGGGTTGCCGGAATGGAACGTCACCCCGTCGCGCATGGTCAGGGTGATGGTCTTGCCGTCCTCGCTGACCTCCCAGGATTCGGCCAGCGCGGGCTTGATGCCGGCGGCAAGGTCCAGCGGGTCGAAATCGACCAGCCGGTCGTAGATGTTCTTGATCACGTCCTGGCCCGAGAACTCGAAGCTCTGCCCGGGGTCCAGGCTGATGATGTCGTCGATCTGATGGGCGATGACCAGCGTGTCGGCCGGCGTCTCGGCCCAGGCGCCGGGGATGGCGCCGGCCAGCGAAAGGGCCGAAGCCAGAAGCAGCGCGCGAAGCGGCAAACGGTTCTGCATGAGGATCATCCCTGTTGTCGCCCCCCGTCGTCCGCGGGGCTGGAATGGTAGCAGCTTGGCCCGAAGCGACCCATGCCGCAAGCCTTTCCTCTGGCCTTTCCTCCGGGCATGGCGACCATGGCGCGGCCGGCACATGCGGCGAATCTGGGCGTGCAGGGTTGCGCCCGGCGTGGCCCCGCGCCTATTTCGGGTGCCAAGGAGAGACCATGGACAAACGCACCCTTCCCGAACGCCCCGGCTGGCGCGACGAGGCCACCAGGCTCGGCTTCACCTTCGCCGACATGGGCGGCGAGCCCTATTGGGACGAAACCAGCGCCTATCGCTTCACCCTGCGCGAGATCGAGGAGGACATCGAGGCCCCCGCGACCGAGCTGCATGCCATGTGCCGCGAGGCGGTGGCCCTGGCGGCGCGGGACGAGGCATGGCTGACGCGGCTGGGCATTCCCGAACGGCACTGGGACCTGGTTGCCGGCAGCTGGGCCAATGGCGAGCCCGAGCTCTACGGCCGCATGGACCTGGCCTATGACGGCACCGGCCCGGCGAAGCTCCTGGAATACAACGCCGACACCCCGACCGCGCTCTACGAATCCGCCAGCTTCCAATGGCTCTGGTTCGAACAGCAGCGGGCGGCGGGCGTGCTGGACGAGGATTGCGACCAGTTCAACAGCATCCACGAGGCGATCGTGGCGCGCTGGACCCAGATCTGCGCCGATGGCGAGGACGTGCATTTCGCCGCCGACCCCGAGAACCCCGAGGATTACGCCACCGTCGAAACCCTGGCCTGGGCCGCGCGCGAGGCGGGCCTGGGCGCGCATTTCACCGCGCTGGCCCAGATCGGCCTGACCGAGGAAGGCCAGTTCGCCGACGAACAGTCCCGCGTCATCGGCACGCTCTTCAAGCTCTACCCCTGGGAAGACATGCTGCGCGACGAGTTCGCGACGCATCTGCAAAGCGCCGGCGCCCGGTTCATCGAGCCGCCGTGGAAGGCGATCCTGTCGAACAAGGGCATCCTGCCGCTTCTGTGGCAGATGTTCCCCGGTCACCCGAACCTGTTGCCGGCCTTCTTTCTCGACGACGTGGCGGATGCGCTGAAAGGCGGCGCCCCCGCCCCGGCCGTCGCCGATGCCTTCACCGCCGCCCGGGACGAACTGGCGCGCGGCCATGTCCTTAAGCCGATCTTCTCGCGCGAAGGCGCCGGGGTCACGATCCACGAATCCGGCCGCGAGGTGGCGCGGACCGAGGACGACAGCTATTCGCACCACCCGATGATCGTCCAGGGCCTGGCGCCGCTGCCCGAGTTCGGCGGCTTCCACCCGGTGCTCGGCGCCTGGATCGTGGGCGAGATGTGCTGCGGCCTCGGCCTGCGCGAGGACCGCTCGCGCATCACCCACAACCTGTCCCGCTTCAAGCCGCATTTCATCGAGGGCTGACCCATGACCGCACCCGTTTCCCGCCGCAAGCGCTCGCGCCATGTCGCGCTGGTGCTGGCCGGCACCGCCACGCTGGCGCTTGCCGCCTGCAAGGACGACCGCGTCGACGCGCAAAGCTTCCCCGACCTGGAAAGCTGCATCGCGGCGGCCAAGGACAACAGCCTGTGGTTCACCGAACAGGACTGCCGCACCAATTTCGCCGCCGCCCAGCAGGAATTCCTGGAAACCGCGCCGCGCTACGAATCGAAGGAACTCTGCGAACAGCAGCACGGCGCCGGCAATTGCGGCAGCGACCCGGCCGCCCAGCAACCCGCCGCGGGCGAGGCCCAGGCGCAGAACTCCGGCGGCGGCTTCTCCTTCATGCCGCTGCTGGTCGGCTACATGATGGGCTCGATGCTGTCGCGCGGCGGCGGGCTCTTCTCGCAACCGATGGTGCCGACGGCGGACGGCCGCTATTCGACGCCCAAGGGCGACCAGGCATTCGCCACCAACAAGGGCGCGGGCAAGGTGCCCAGCTCGACCTTCCAGCGCGCGCCCTCGACCCTCGGCAAGCCGCCGATGAGCGCGGCCCAGGTCGGCCAGAGGGGCGGCTTCGGCGCCAGCGCCACCACCCGCAGTTCGGGCGGCAGCCGCAGCCTGGGCGGATAGCGCATCTTCTTTTGTGCGGAAATATCCTCGGGGTGAATTGCGGCGCCAGCCGCAAGAGGGGCGGAAAGCCCCTCCCCCGTCCGACGCCGAAGCCAACGCCGGCAGTTAACGCTAACATCCGCTCTTGAAACTCCGCGCGGAAAAGCGCACCCTGCCGCCGAATTCCGCAGGAACGAGGCCCGCCATGACCCCCGAGATGCAGTCCCGGAACTCCCGCTCGCTTTGCGAACTCGCCCCGGTGATCCCGGTGCTGGTCGTCGGCGACGCCGCCCGCGCCGAGGGGCTCGCGACCGCGCTGGTCGCCGGCGGTCTGCCCGTGCTCGAGGTGACGCTGCGCACCCCCGCCGCGCTCGACGTGATCCGCGAAATGGCCAAGGTCCCGGGCGGCCATGTCGGCGCCGGCACCGTGCTGACCCCCGACGACGCCAAGCGCGCAAAGGATGCCGGCGCCGGCTTCGCCGTCTCGCCCGGCCTGACCGAGACGCTGGCCCGCGCCTGCGAAGACATCGGCCTGCCGCTCCTGCCCGGCGCCGTCACCGCCTCCGAAGTGATGCGGGCGATGGAACTGGGCTATTCCATGCTGAAATTCTTCCCGGCCGAGGCGGCGGGCGGCGCGAAATCGCTGAAATCCCTGGCCGGGCCATTGCCGCAGGTCAGCTTCTGCCCGACCGGCGGCGTGACGCCGCAGAACGCCCCGGACTATCTGGCGCTGCCGAACGTGGTCTGCGTCGGCGGCAGCTGGATCGCGCCCGACGCCGATGTCGCCGCCGGCGACTGGCAGGCCGTCGAGGCCCGCGCCCGAGAATCCGCCGCCCTGAAATGAGCCCGCGATGACCGTCGCCGAGATCGCCGCCCCCGACCCGATGCGCCGTGCCTGGCGCAACGTGATCGTGCTGCTGCTGGCCCAGGCGCTGCTGGGGGCGCAGATGTCGATGATCTTCATCGTCGGCGGGCTGGCGGGCCAGATGCTCAGCCCCAATCCCTGCATCGCCACCCTGCCGCTGTCGATGATGATCCTGGGCTCGGCGCTGTCGGCGCGGCCGCTGTCGGCGTTCATGCGCCGGCATGGCCGGCGGGCCGGATTCCTGCTTTCCTGCGGCTCGGCCGCCCTGGGGGCGGGCATCGCCGCCTATGCGCTGTCGGCCGGCAATTTCTGGCTCTTCACCGCCAGCGCGCTGCTGACCGGGGTCTATATGGCGGCGCAGGGTTTCTTCCGCTTCGCCGCCACCGATTGCGCCCCGCCGGAATTCCAGGCCCGCGCCATCTCCTGGGTCTTGGCCGGGGGGCTCGCCGCCGCCTTCACCGGGCCGGCGCTGGTGCGTCTGACCGCCGACCTGACCGCCATCCCCTTCCTCGCCACCTATGCGGCGATCATCGGCCTGAACCTGCTCGGCCCGGTGCTCTTCGCCTTCCTCGACATTCCCCGGCCGCCGGCGCCCGTCGCCGGCCAGACCGAGGGCCGCCCGCTGGGCGCGCTCTTGCGGGTGCCGCAGATCGCGGTGGCGATGATCTGCGGCATAGTCTCCTATGCGCTGATGAACCTGGTGATGACCTCGGCACCGCTGGCGGTGGTCGGCTGCGGCTTCGCCACCGCAGATGCGGCGAATATCGTCTCGGGCCATGTGCTGGCCATGTTCGCGCCCTCCTTCTTCACCGGCCACCTGATCGCGCGCTTCGGCGCCACCCGCATCGTCATGCTGGGTCTCGCCATTCTCGCCGGCGCCGGCGCGGTGGCGCTGTCGGGGGTGGAGCTGCCGCATTTCTTCCTGGCGATGATCCTGCTCGGCCTCGGCTGGAACTTCGGCTATATCGGCGCCACCGCCATGCTGACCCGCGCCTATCGCCCCGAGGAGCGCGAGCGGGTGCAGGGGCTGAACGACGCCGTGGTCTTTGCCGGCGTATTCCTGGCCTCGCTGTCCTCGGGCGGATTGATGAACTGCATGGGCGGCTCGCCGCAGGCAGGCTGGAGCGCGGTCAACCTGGCCATGCTGCCCTTCCTGGTGCTGGCCGGCGGCGCGCTGCTGTGGCTGATGTTGCGACCGAAGGAACTGGCGCGGTAAGGGGAGCTCTGCCCCCCGCGCCTGCCGCACCCCTCGATGGGGTGCGGCAGGCGCTCCCCCCGGGATATTTGGACACAAAAGAAGGCTAGAACAGGGATTTCTGGCCCTTGGCTTCGCGGGTCTTGCGCGGAGGTCTGGCCGGGGGCGTCTCGGGGCGCGCGGGGATGCGGCCATCGTGGAATTCGATCTCGAAGCGCGGGGCCTGGGCGGCCTCGGCGGCGGCTGTGATCAGGCCCGAAGGGCCGTGCACCACGGCAAAGCCGCGCTTCAGCGTCTCGGTATAGCCCAGGGTTTGGCGCAGGCGGTCGAGCCGGTCCAGCCCGTCGCGGCGCGGCGGCAGGATGCGCGCGCCAGCCGCCGTCAGCCGGGTGTCGAGCCGGTCGAGCTGGTCGCGGTCGCTGGTCGAGCGGGCGCGCATCCGGGCGCCTGCGCGTTCCAGCCGCGGGGCGAGATCGGCGAGGCGCTCGGCCTTGCGCCGGGCCAGCCGCGCCAGGCCCAGCGGCAACCGCCGCTCTTGTCCCTGCAGCGCCTCGCGCCGGTTGCGCAGATGGGCTCGCAGCGCCGCCAGCGACAGCGGCAGCGCGCCCAGCCGGTCACGGCACCTGCGGGTGAAGGCCCGCAGCGCCGGTTCGAGCCGCTCGGCGAAGAGGTCAAAGCGCTGCCGGGCCGGATCGGTCAGCGCCTGCGGCCGGCCGAGCGCACGGCCGAGGTCCGCGAGCCGCTGCTGGCGGCGCTGGCGGGCCTGTTGGCTGGCGCGGATCATGCGCGTGCCGCATTCGCCCAGCCGCGCGGCCAATTCGGCGCGCACCGGCACCGCCATTTCGGCGGCTGCCGTGGGTGTCGGCGCCCGGCGGTCCGAGGCGAAGTCGATCAGCGTGGTGTCGGTTTCATGCCCCACGGCCGAGATCAGCGGGATGGCGCTTTCGGCGGCGGCGCGCACCACCGATTCCTCGTTGAAGCCCCACAGATCCTCGAGGCTGCCGCCGCCGCGGGCGACGATGATCAGGTCGGGGCGCGGGATGGCGCCGGTCTCGGGCAGGGCGTTGAAGCCGCGAATGGCGGCCGTCACCTGCGGCGCGCAGTCCTGACCCTGCACCGCCACCGGCCAGATCAGCACCCGGGTCGGGAAGCGGTCGCGCAGCCGGTGCAGGATGTCGCGGATCACCGCGCCCGAGGGCGAGGTGACGACGCCGATCACCCGCGGCAGGAAGGGCAGCGGGCGCTTGCGCGATTCGTCGAAGAGCCCCTCGGCCGCCAGTGCCTTGCGGCGCTTTTCCAGCATCATCATCAGCGCACCGGCGCCCGCGGGCTCGATCTCGTCGACGATCAGCTGATATTTCGACTGGCCGGGAAAGGTGGTCAGCCGGCCGGTGGCGATGACTTCGATGCCTTCCTCGGGGCGGGTGGACAGGCGCGCGGCCTGCCCCTTCCAGGTGACGGCGGCAATGCAGGCGCGCTCGTCCTTCAGATCGAAATAGAGGTGACCCGAGGACGGGCGCGAAACGCGGCCGATCTCGCCGCGCACGCGGACGCGACCGAACTGGTCCTCGAGCGTACGCTTGATCGCCCCCGAAATCTCGGAAACGGTGAACTCGTGGGCATTGCTGGCGGCGGCGTCGTCGATCAGGTCCATGGCTCTGGTTCTGGCGCGGGCGGGCCGCGGGATCAAGGCTTGATCCGGGGGGCCGCGCTTCCTAGAAGGCGGCAGGCAGCGGAAGGGGCGCGCATGAACATCCTGATCCTTGGCAGCGGCGGGCGCGAACATGCGCTGGCCTGGGCGGTGCGGCAAAATCCGAAATGCGACCGGCTGTTCGTCGCCCCGGGCAATGCCGGGATGGAGAGCCTGGCCCGGCTGGCGGAGCTGGATATCCTGAACGGTCCCGCCGTGATCGGCTTTTGCGAGGAGAATGCCATCGACCTGGTGATCGTCGGTCCCGAGGCGCCGCTGGCCGCCGGGGTCGCGGACGATCTGCGCGCGGCGGGGCTGCTGGTCTTTGGTCCCTCGAAGGCGGCGGCGATGCTCGAGGCCTCGAAAAGCTTCACCAAGGCGGTCTGCGACGCCTGCGGCGCGCCGACCGCCGCCTGGGCGCGCTTCGACGCGGCCGGGCCGGCACGGGATTATGTGCGGGCGCAGGGCGCGCCGATCGTGATCAAGGCCGACGGGCTCGCGGCCGGCAAGGGCGTCACCGTCGCCATGACCGAGGCCGAGGCCATCGCCGCCGTGGACGATGCCTTTGGCGGTGCCTTCGGCGCGGCCGGGGCGGAGGTGGTGATCGAGGAGTTCATGGCCGGCGAGGAGGCGAGTTTCTTCGTCCTCTGCGACGGCACGGACTGCCTGCCCATCGGCACCGCGCAGGACCACAAGCGCGTCGGCGAAGGCGACAGCGGGCCGAATACCGGCGGCATGGGCGCCTATTCCCCGGCGCCTGTGCTGACCCAGGCCATTCAGGACGCGGTCATGGCCGAGATCGTGCGCCCGACCGTGGCCGAGATGGCGCGGCGCGGCACGCCGTTCCAGGGCGTGCTCTATGCCGGGCTGATGATCGCGGACGGCCGCGCGCGTCTGGTGGAATACAATGTGCGTTTCGGCGACCCGGAATGCCAGGTGCTGATGATGCGGCTGGGCGCGCAGGCGCTGGACCTGATCCTGGCCTGCGCCGAGGGGCGGCTGGCCGAGGCCCGCGTCACCTGGGCCGAGGATCATGCGCTGACCGTGGTGCTGGCGGCCAAAGGCTATCCCGGCGCCTATGAGAAGGGCAGCGAGATCGGCGGGCTGGACGGCCTGCCCGAGGATTCCGCGCATATGCTGTTTCACGCCGGCACGGTGCGGCGGGACGGGGTCTGGCTGGCCACGGGCGGGCGGGTGCTGGCGGCGACCGGTCGCGGCGCGAGCCTGGCCGAGGCCCGTGCCCGCGCCTATGCCCTGGCCGATGCCATCGATTGGCCGGGCGGCTTCTATCGCCGCGACATCGGCTGGCGGGCGCTTTGAGGCGGGGCCGCCCGGCGTCGGCCTTGCCGGGGTATTCGGGAAACCGTGAAAGCGCGAGGGAGGCGGGCCTTGGCACGGCCGCATGAGTATTTTGGGAACGGAGAAATCCGGGCCGGGTGCGGGGCCGCGCGTTTTTTGTCTTTTCAAGCCGGTGGCGGCGGTCCTATAGTCCGCGCCATGACTCGGATGCGCCATATCAGCCCCGCCCGGAACGCGCAGGACAGCGCGCGCTTTGGCATGAGCCTCCGCGGTCTGCTTCTTCTTACGCTGCGCTGAGCGGGTCTTCCGGGCCGCCGCTCAGTCTGGTTCGTGCCCGGTTTCACGAACAAGCAACGATTCATGCGTAAGAAAGTCCGAAAGCCATGACCGACAAGAACCATGTCCTGATCTTTGACACCACCCTGCGCGACGGCGAGCAATCGCCCGGCGCCACCATGACCCATGACGAAAAGCTGGAAATCGCCCAGATGCTGGACGAGATGGGCGTGGACATCATCGAGGCGGGCTTTCCCATCGCCTCGGAGGGCGATTTCGCCGCCGTGACCGAAATCGCCAAGCGCGCCCGGCACAGCGTGATCTGCGGCCTGGCCCGGGCGCAGTTTCCCGACATCGACCGCTGCTGGGAGGCGGTGAAGCACGCCAAGCGGCCGCGCATCCATACCTTCATCGGCACCTCGCCGCTGCACCGGGCGATCCCGAACCTGGACATGGACCAGATGGCCGAGCGGATCCATGAGACCGTGACCCATGCCCGCAACCTGTGCGACAATGTGCAATGGTCGGCGATGGACTCGACCCGGACCGAGCACGACTACCTGTGCCGCGTGGTCGAGATCGCGATCAAGGCCGGCGCCACCACCATCAACATTCCCGACACCGTCGGCTATACCGCGCCGCGCGAATCGGCCGAGCTGATCCGCATGCTGCTGGAGCGGGTGCCGGGCGCCGACGAGGTGGTCTTCGCCACCCATTGCCACAACGACTTGGGCATGGCGACGGCGAACAGCCTGGCTGCCGTCGAGGCGGGCGCGCGCCAGGTCGAATGCACCATCAACGGTCTGGGCGAGCGCGCCGGCAATACCGCGCTGGAAGAGGTCGTCATGGCGCTGAAGGTGCGTCACGACATCATGCCCTATTCGACCGGCATCGACACCACCAAGATCATGGGCCTGTCGCGGCGGGTGGCGCAGGCCTCGGGCTTCGTGGTGCAGCCGAACAAGGCGGTGGTCGGCAAGAACGCCTTCCTGCACGAATCGGGCATCCATCAGGACGGCGTGCTAAAGAACGTCGAGACCTTCGAGATCATGCGCCCCGCCGACATCGGCTTGAACGAGGCCAATATCGCCATGGGCAAGCATTCGGGCCGCGCCGCGCTGCGCTCGAAGCTGCGCGACCTGGGCTATGAGATGGGCGACAACCAGCTGAAGGACATCTTCGTGCGCTTCAAGGCCCTGGCCGACCGCAAGAAGGAGATCTACGACGAGGATCTGGTCGCGCTGATGCAGGACAGCGCCGCCAATACCGAAAACGACTATCTGCAGGTCCGGCACCTGCGCGTGGTCTGCGGCACCGACGGCCAATCGGCCGAGCTGACGCTGAGCGTCGGCGGCGAGGACCGGTCCGTCCATGCCGAGGGCGACGGTCCGGTCGACGCCTGCTTCAACGCGGTCAAGGCGATCTGGCCGCATGGCGCGCGGCTGCAGCTGTATCAGGTCCATGCCGTGACCGAGGGCACCGACGCGCAGGCCACCGTCACCGTGCGGCTGGAGGAGGACGGCCGCGTGGTCACCGGCCAGGCCGCCGACACCGACACCATCCTGGCCAGCGTCAAGGCCTATGTCGGGGCGCTGAACCGGCTGAAGGTGCGGCGCGAGATGGTCGGCGAAGGCGCCGACGCCAAGCAGGTCAGCATGTATTCCCACTGATCCCGGCACGAAAACCGGAGCGAGGGGCGGTCGTTCAGGCCGCCCCTTTGCGTTCGACGAAGCCCAGGTCCACGCCTTGCAGAAAGGGGAAATCCTCGGCGAGGTCGCGCTGGAAGTCCTCGGCCGTCAGCGGCTGGAACCATTTCGGGAATTTCGCCCAGATCGTGGCGACCGAGTCGCCCTCGTCCCAGCGGGTCTGCACATAGCCCAGGCCTTGGATGTCGGTCAGGCCCGGGAAATGCTTGGGCAGCTGGAAATGGTTCAGCGCATAGATGCAGCGCCCGGGCACGCGCATCCTGACCGCCGCGCCGGCGCCGATGAAAGGCTGGTGCGCGCGCCAGAAGCTGACCGGCTCGCCCTCGTAGCTGCCGAAGACCAGGCCCTGCGGATAGCTGATCGCGAAGGCGGGCAGGTCCTCGAAGCGCCGGGCGTGGCGGCGCAGTCGCGCAACATGGTGGCGCGAGAAGGCGTCGTCGTCGTCGACCCGGAACTGGATCGCCGTCCGGCCCGCCGCCTCGGCCGCGCGGTGCAGCGGCTGGCGCAGCGCGTCGAGCGTGTTGCGGCTGTCCGAGACGATCAGCCGGATCTGCGGCACCCCCGCGCAAAGGTCGCGCAGCCGATCAAGCCATTCGCGCGGCATCTCGGGCGAGGTCAGCAGCCAGAAGCTGAAATCGGCGTCGGTCTGCGCCTTGACCGAGGGCAGGCACAGCGTCTCGAAGGCGGCGAAGCGGCGCGCCAGCCGCTCGGGCGCGTAAAGCATGGCGCGGCGGCGCGCCATCAGCGCGGGGGCCTCGCCGTCCTTGCCCGTCGTCTCGGCCCAGTCGCATTTCCCGAGAAACGAGAAGCGGCAGATTCCCACGATGTCGTCCCGCAATTCCCGCCCTCTGCCCGCTGCCGATCCACGCCCGGCAGGCTAGGCAGCGCACCGGTCCGGGTCAAGCGCGCGCGCCGCCCTCCGATGGCGGCCACTCTCCCGGAAGATGAAAATTTTATGGTTTTCCCCGGTCGAGGCACGGCCTATATGTCCAGCACCTTCGGCGGGGGCGACTCATCGGGGCAATCAGGTAATGGCCGTCGGGCAACGACGGCGGAACGGCCGTCGTGGCAGGGACGGCAGAAGGGGTAGTCATCATGGCCTTTGGCGGGTTGTTTTCCACCGATATCGCGATCGACCTCGGGACCGCGAACACGCTGATCTACGTCAAGGGCAAGGGTGTCATCCTGAACGAGCCTTCGGTCGTGGCCTATCACGTCAAGGACGGCAAGAAGCAGGTCCTGGCCGTGGGCGAGGACGCCAAGCTGATGCTGGGCCGCACCCCCGGCAGCATCGAGGCCATTCGCCCCATGCGCGAGGGCGTGATCGCCGATTTCGACAGCGCCGAAGAGATGATCAAGCATTTCATCAAGAAGGTGTTCAAGCGCACCAGCTTCTCGAAGCCGAAGGTCATCGTCTGCGTGCCGCATGGCGCGACCCCGGTCGAGAAACGCGCCATCCGCCAGTCGGTGCTGTCCGCCGGCGCCCGCCGCGCCGGGCTGATCGCGGAACCCATCGCCGCCGCCATCGGCGCCGGCATGCCCATCACCGAACCGACCGGCAGCATGGTCGTGGACATCGGCGGCGGCACCACCGAGGTCGCGGTGCTGTCGCTCGGCGACGTGGTCTATGCCCGCTCGGTCCGCATCGGCGGCGACCGCATGGACGACGCGCTGATCAACTACCTGCGCCGCAACCACAACCTGTTGATCGGCGAATCCACCGCCGAGCGGGTCAAGACCCAGATCGGCACCGCGCGGATGCCCGACGACGGGCGCGGCGCCGCGATCATGGTGCGCGGCCGCGACCTGCTGAACGGCATCCCCAAGGAAATGGAGATCACCCAGGCCATGGTCGCCGAGGCCCTGGCCGAGCCGGTGCAGCAGATCTGCGAAGCGGTGATGGTGGCGCTGGAGGCGACGCCCCCGGACCTCGCCGCCGACATCGTCGACCGCGGCGTGATGCTGACCGGCGGCGGCGCCATGCTGGGCGAGCTGGACCTGGCGCTGCGCGAGCAGACCGGCCTGTCGATCAGCCTGGCCGACCAGCCGATGAGCTGCGTCGCCCTGGGCACCGGCAAGGCGCTGGAGTTCGAGAAGCAGCTGCGCCACGTCATCGACTACGACAGCTGACGCCCGGGCCATGGCGCGCAAGGGCCCCGACTACGCGGCTCCGGTCCGCCGCATCCTGGTGTCGCTGCTGGTGCTGGTGCTGCTGGCGATCTTCCTGTTCTGGCAGATCGACAGCCCGCGGGCCGAGCGGATGCGGGCGGCCTTCATCGACCGTTTCGTGCCCGGCTTCGACTGGGCCATGGTGCCGGTGACCAAGCTGTCGCGCATGGTCGCGGGCTTCCAGTCCTATTCCCGGCTCTACGAGCAGAACCAGGAGCTGCGGCGCGAGCTGCAGAAGATGTCGGCCTGGAAAGAGGCCGCGGTGCAGCTGGAACAGGAAAATGCCAAGCTGCTGGCGCAGAACAACGTGCGCATCGACCCGGCGCTGACCTCGGTTTCCGGCGTGGTGATGACCGACAGCGGCACGGCCTTTCGCCAGTCGGTGCTGCTGAACGTCGGCGCCCGCGACGGCATCCTGGACGGCTGGGCGACCATGGACGGGCTGGGGCTGGTCGGGCGCATCTCGGGCTTGGGGCAGACCACCAGCCGGGTCATGCTGCTGACCGATCCGACCAGCCGGATCCCGGTGTCGATCCTGCCCTCGGGGCAGAATGCCTTGCTGACCGGGGACAATACCGCCCTGCCGGCGCTGGACTTCATCGAAAGCCCGGAAAACATCCGCCCCGGCGACCGCGTGGTCAGTTCGGGCGACGGCGGCGTGTTCCCGGCCGGGCTGCTGGTCGGCCAGGTGGCGCTGGCCAGCGACGGCCGGCTGCGGGTGCGGCTGGCGGCCGACTATGGGCGGCTGGAGTTTCTGCGCGTGCTGCGCAGCCATCCGGCCGAGCAACTGGCCGACACCGGTCTGCTGATCCCGCCGCCGCCCAGCGATTTCATCGGCCCGCCGATGCCGCCGGTGATGGAGCTGGACTCGGCCGAGCCGGCCGAGACCGGGGCGGTCGCCGAGCCCGAGCCCCTGCCCGCGCCCCCGGCCGAGCCCGAGGCCCAGAATGATTGAGCCTGCCCGCCGCCGGCGCGTCCTGGGACAGGCGCTCTACATCGCGCTGTTCCTGGCGATCCTGTTCTGGCGGCTGCTGCCGCTGGCGCCGGGGCGGGTGATCTGGCCCGGTCCCGACCTGGGGCTGTGCCTGACGCTGATCTGGGTGTTGCGCCGGCCCGAGCAGGCGCCGGTGCTGACAATCGCCGCGCTCTACCTGATCGAGGACATCCTGCTGCTGCGGCCCATCGGCCTTTCCGCCGCCATCGTCGTGCTGGGCACCGAGGCCGCAAGAAAGCGCGAGCACCGTTGGCGCGAACTGCCATTCATGGTTGAATGGCTGCGGGTGACGACGCTTCTGGCGCTGATGATGCTGGCCGACCGCTTCCTGCTGACGATCTTCTTCCTGACCCCGCCGCCGCTGGGCCAGGCCATGCTGCAATTCATCGCCACCATCGCCGCCTATCCGCTGGTGGCGGGGTTGGCCGCCTGGGCGCTGGGCCTGCCGCGCAGCACCGCCGAACGAGACGCGAGGACCCGCTGACCGATGCGCAAATCCGACCGCGAAATCGTCGAAAGCAGCCGCCTGATCACCCGGCGCGTGCTGATGCTGGGGGTGATCCAGGCCGCCGTCGTCTCGGTCCTGGGGCTGAAGCTGCGTTCGATGCAGATCGAGCACGCCGACGAATACCGCATGCTGTCGGACGGCAACTCGATCAAGATCCGGCTGTTGCCGCCGGCGCGCGGGCTGATCCTTGATCGCCACGGCACCATCATCGCCGGCAACGAACAGAACTATCGCGTCACCCTGACCCGCGAAGAGGCGGGCGACGTCTCGGCCGTGATCGCCAGGCTGCGCCGCATCATCCCGATGACCGACCGCCAGGCGGCCGAGATCCTAGAGGAAATCCGCAAGCGCAGCGCCGTCACCCCGGTCATGGTCGCCGACCGGCTGAGCTGGCCCGAGTTTTCCTCGATCGCGCTCAACGCCCCCGCCCTGCCCGGCGTGACCCCGGAATCGGGCCTGTCGCGCAGCTATCCGCGCGCCGGCGATTTCTCGCATGTGCTGGGCTATGTCGGGCCGGTTTCCGATTACGACCTCTCGAAGATCGAGAACCCGGACCCGGTGCTGCGCCTGCCCGAGTTCCAGCTGGGCAAGGTCGGCATGGAGGCCAAGCTGGAAGAGGCGCTGCGCGGCAAGGCCGGCGCCCGCCGGATCGAGGTGAACAGCGCCGGCCGCGAGATGCGCGAGCTGTCGCGGCAGGAAGGCCAGCAGGGCGCCACCGTGCAGACGACGCTGGACGCGGGCCTACAGAACTTCGCCACCCAGCGCCTGGGCCAGGAAAGCGCCGCCGCCGTGGTCATGGACGTGACCAACGGCGACGTGCTGGCGATCTGCTCGTCCCCGGTCTTCGATCCGAACAAGTTCGTGCGCGGCATCTCGGGACCGGATTACCGGGCGCTGATGAACCACGACCACCGGCCGCTGGCCGACAAGACCGTGCAGGGCGCCTATCCGCCCGGCTCGACCTTCAAGATGGTCACGCTGCTGGCCGGGCTGGAATCGGGGGTCATCAACCCCGGCTCGCGCTTCTTCTGCCCGGGCTCGCTGCAGGTGGCCGGCCGCAGGTTCCACTGCTGGAGCCGCGGCGGTCACGGCACCATCGACGCGGTCCGCAGCCTGGAACAGTCCTGCGACGTCTATTACTACGAACTGGCGCAGCGCGTCGGCATCGACCGCATCGGCGCCATGGCCCGCAAGCTGGGCATCGGCGTCAAGCACGACCTGCCGATGTCCGCCATCGCCGAGGGCATCGCCCCCGACCGCGCCTGGAAGCGGGAACGCTACGGCCAGGAATGGCAGGTCGGCGATTCGATCAACGCCTCGATCGGCCAGGGCTATGTGCTGGCCTCGCCCCTGCAACTGGCGGTGATGACGGCGCGGGTGGCGACGGGGCGCGCGGTCTCGCCGCGGCTGGTCAAGGCCATCGACGGCGTCGCCGAGACGGTGCCGGACTGGCCCGAACTGGGCATCAACCCGCTCAACCTGCGCACCGCCCGCGCCGGCATGGATGCGGTGATGAACAGCAGCCACGGCACCGCGCGCCGCGCCCGCATCATCGCGCCGGAATGGCAAATGGCGGGCAAGACCGGCACCTCGCAGGTCAGGAACATCACCGCCGCCGAACGCGCGCGCGGGGTGATCTCGAACGACCAGCTGCCTTGGAACCGCCGCGACCACGCGCTTTTCGTCTGCTTCGCGCCCTTCGACATGCCGCGCTATGCGGTGTCGGTGGTGGTCGAGCACGGCGGCGGCGGTTCGGCCGTGGCGGCGCCCATCGCCCGCGACATCCTGCTTTACGCGCTGGCCGGCGGCCTGCCGCCGATCAGCGCCTATCCCGACGACGGCACCCGCGCCAAAGTGCAGGAAATGTGGTCGAAGATGAACCTGGCCCCCTCGACCCGCCCGGCCGAGACGCGCGCGAAAGCCTGAGCGATGAGCTATCTGAACTATCACGTCGCCCAGGTGCCGACCGGCTGGCGCAAGATCCTGCACCTGAACTGGCCGCTGGTTTTCCTTGTCACGGCCGTCAGTTGCATCGGCTTTCTCATGCTCTATTCGGTCTCGGGCGGCGACATCGACCGCTGGGCCATGCCGCAGATGGAGCGTTTCGCCGCCGGCATGGTCCTGATGTTCGCCCTGGCCTTCGTGCCGATCTGGTTCTGGCGCTCGATCTCGGTGATCTCCTATGTGATCTGCGTGCTGCTGCTGGTGCTGGTCGAACTCATGGGCGACATCGGCATGGGCGCGCAGCGCTGGCTGGTGCTGGGGCCGATCCGCATCCAGCCCTCGGAGCTGACCAAGGTCGCCTTCGTGATGACGCTGGCCGCCTATTACGACTGGCTGCCGGTCGAGAAGGTCTCGCGCCCGTTCTGGGTGCTGATCCCGGTGCTGCTGATCCTGCTGCCGACCGGGCTGGTGCTGATGCAGCCCGACCTCGGCACCTCGATCATGCTGATCGCCGGGGGCGGCATCGTCATGTTCGCGGCCGGGGTCAGCCTATGGTATTTCGGCGCCGTCATCGCCATCGTCGTCGCCAGCGTGACGGCGGTGATGGAGAGCCGGGGCACCGACTGGCAACTGCTGCACGACTACCAGTTCAAGCGCATCGACACCTTCCTCGACCCCGGCTCGGACCCATTGGGCGCGGGCTACAACATCGCCCAGGCGCAGATCGCGCTGGGTTCGGGCGGCTGGTCGGGGCGCGGCTTCATGCAGGGCACGCAGTCGCGGTTGAACTTCCTGCCCGAAAAGCACACCGACTTCATCTTCACCTCGCTGGCCGAGGAGTTCGGTTTTGTCGGCGCCGGCTCGCTTCTGGCGCTTTACGTGCTGATCCTGGGCTTCTGCCTGCATTCGGCGCTGACCAACCGCGACCGTTTCGCGAGCCTGTTGACCATCGGCATCGCCGGGACGTTCTTTCTGTATTTCTCGATCAACATGGCCACGGTCATGGGGATGCTGCCCGCCAAGGGCTCGCCCCTGCCGCTGGTCAGCTATGGGGGGACCTCGCTGATGATCCTGCTGATGGGTTTCGGCATCCTGCAATCGGCGCATGTCCACCGACCTCGTGGATAGGGGCCCCCGCGGATGAAGGTGCTGTTCGCCGCCCCCGCCCGGCTGTGGGACGCCTGGGCCCCCGCCCTGCGCGCCGCCTGCCCCGAGATGGCGCTCTGCCGCGACGGCGACCCGGCCGGTTTCGACGCGCTGATCTATGCCCCGGGCTACCCCGAGGGCGGCGCGGCGCTGGACTTCTCGCCCTTCACCCGCGCCCGCGTGGTGCAAAGCCTGTGGGCCGGGGTCGAGCGCATCGTCACCAACCCGACCCTGACCCAGCCCCTGTGCCGCATGGTCGATCCGGGGCTGGCGCAGGGCATGGCGGAATACTGCACCGGCTGGGCGCTGCGGGCGCATCTGGGCATGGACCGCTATGCCCAGGACGGCGTCTGGCGCAACGCCGTGACGCCGCCGCTGGCCAGCGCGCGGCGGGTGACGGTGCTGGGCATGGGCGAGCTGGGCCGCGCGGTGGCGGCGGCGCTGGCCGGGCTTGGCTTCCGCGTCACCGGCTGGTCGCATTCCGGCCGCGCCGTGCCGGGGATCGAGGTTCTGGCCGGACCCGACCTGCCCCAGGCGCTGGCCCGGGCCGAGATCCTGGTCTGCCTGCTGCCCGACACGGCCGAGACCCGCGACCTGCTCGACGCCGAACTGCTGGCGCTGCTGCCCGCAGGCGCCACGATCATCAACGCCGGCCGCGGCACGCTGATCGACGAAACGGCGCTGCTGGCGGCGCTGGACTCGGGGCATATCGCCCATGCGGTGCTCGACGTGTTCCGGCAAGAACCCCTGCCCCCGGATCACCCGTTCTGGCGCCATCCCGGCGTCACCGTCACGCCGCATGTCTCGGCCGAGACCCGGCCCGAAAGCGCCGCCGCCGTCGCGGCCGAGAACCTGCGCCGTGCCATGCGGGGCGAGCCGCTGCTCTACCGCGTGGACCGGGCGCGGGGCTATTGAAAGGTCAGGTTTACCGGCGGGCCGCGGCCATGCTATTCCGCGCTGACCGCCTTGCGCCTTGGAGTTGATTTCGATGACGATTACCCCCGTTCTTCTGGCCGGAGGCTCGGGCACGCGGCTGTGGCCGGTGTCGCGCAAGAGCTTTCCCAAGCAATTCGCCCCGCTGATCGGCGAGGAGAGCCTGTTCCAGGCCTCGGCCCGCCGGCTGTCGGGCGCCCGCTACGCCGCGCCGCTGGTGATGACCAATGCCGATTTCCGCTTCATCGTGGCCGAGCAGCTGGACCAGATCGGCATCATCCCCGCGGCCATCCTGATCGAGCCCGCGGGCCGCAACACCGCGCCGGCGATCCTGGCCGCGGCGCTGACGGCGGCCGAGACCGACCCGGAAGCCGTGCTGCTGGTCGCGCCCTCGGACCATGTAGTGCCGGATGCCGAGGCCTTCGGCCGCGCCGTGGACATGGGCCTGCCGGCCGCGCAGGCGGGCCGCATCGTGACCTTCGGCATCACCCCCACCCGCCCCGAGACCGGCTATGGCTATATGGAGGCCGAGGGCTCGGGCGAAGGCCCCGTTACGCTGAAGCGCTTCGTCGAAAAGCCCGATGCCGGGAATGCGGCCCGGATGATCGCGCAGGGTAATTTCCTTTGGAATGCCGGCATCTTCCTGTTCTCGGCCCGGACCATGATCGAGGCTTTCAAGGCCCATGCCCCCGAATACCTGGCCCCGGTGCAGGCGGCGCTGACCGAGGCCCGGCTGGACCTGGGCTTCCTGCGCCTCGCGCCCGAGCCCTGGGACCGGCTGCCCGACCTGTCCATCGACTATGCCGTGCTGGAAAAGGCCGCAAATCTGTCGGTGGTGCGCTTCTCGGGCCATTGGTCCGACCTCGGCGGCTGGGACGCGGTCTGGCGCGAGACGCAGGACGCCGCCCCGGCCGAACGCGGCGCCGTCACCGACGACCGCTCGACCGCCATCGACTGCGACAATGTGCTGCTGCGCTCGCAGGACGATGGTATCGAGGTCGTGGGCATCGGCCTTCAGGACGTGATGGTGGTCGCCACCAATGACGCGGTGCTGGTCGCCGGCATGGATCGCGCGCAAGAGGTGCGCAAGGCGGTCTCGGCGCTGAAATCCAAGGGCGCGCGCCAGGCGGAAAGCTTTCTGCGCGACCATCGCCCCTGGGGCTGGTTCGAGACCCTGGCCCTGGCCGACCGCTTCCAGGTCAAGCGCATCGTCGTGAACCCCGGCGCGGCCCTGTCGCTGCAATCGCATTTCCACCGCTCGGAACACTGGATCGTCGTTTCCGGCACCGCCCGGGTGACGGTGGACGAGACGGTGACGCTGGTGACGGAAAACCAGTCGATCTATGTGCCTTTGGGTGCCGTGCACCGGATGGAGAACCCCGGCAAGGTGCCGATGGTGCTGATCGAGGTGCAGACCGGCGTCTATCTGGGCGAGGACGACATCGTCCGCTACGAGGACGTCTATTCCCGCAGCTGATCGCGGCCAAGATCGCGGTTTCGTGCGGCGGGCTTCGCTTGCGCGGCGTGGGCCGGCCGTCTAACCATGGCCGGCGATGAAACCGAGCGTCCTTGTCCTGCTGATCGCCCTGCTCGCGCCGCTCGGCGTCCGGGCCGAAACCCTGACCGTGCAACTGCGCGGCCCGGCGCTGGCGGAATCGGCGGGCTTCCTTTGGGCGCAAGCGCGCGGGCTCTACGCGGCCGAGGGGCTGGATGTGACACTGCTGCCGGCCGATGACGCGCCGCCCTTCGAGTCGCTGGCGCGCGGTGCGGCCGACGTGACGGTCGAATGGATGCCCATGGCGTTGGTCGCGCACGAAAACGGCCTGCCGGTGGTGAATGTCGCGCAGATCCTCGCCCGGCCGGCGCTGCGGCTGACCTGCCGGCGCGAGGCCGGGGTGGAAACCGCCGCCGACCTGCGCGGCAAGACCCTGGCCAATACCTTCCGCGGCGAGGACTATCCGCTGCTGGCCTGGCTGACCCGGTTGGGACTGAAGCCCGACGACAGCCTCTCGGGCGTGGCGCTGCTGGCGCAATGGCCCGGTGCGGCCGGCGGCGCCGAGATGCTGCGCCACCACCAGGCCGCCTGCGCCACCACGCTGGCCTATGACCCGCTGCCGGGCGACGGGCTGGTGGTGCTGGACCCGGCGACAGAGGGCACCGCGACGCTGGAGGACGGGCTCTATGCCCTGCCCGCCACCCTGGCCGACACGCAGGCGCAGGACCGGCTCGCTCGCTTCCTGCGCGCCAGCATGAAGGGCTGGCACGAGGCCGTGGCCGATCCCGAAGCCGCCGCCGGGCTGATCCTGGGCCCGGACCCGGACGCAGGCGCGCTGCGCCGCCAAGCCGCGATGATCGAGGCCATCGGGCCGCTGCTCTCTTCCTCAGGCGCGCTGGACGAGGACGACTACCGCCGCACCGTCGACATCCTGCGCGCAGGCAGCGGGCAAGCCATCCTGCGGCGGGATCCGGGGGACGCCTTTATCGCGGCCGTCACCACCCGGATGGCTTTGCCGGAAGCGGCGGCGACCAGCACGGCGGACGCCGCGCCCTGAGCGCACCCTCGACATTCGGGTATCTAAGGAACAAGGAAGGCCGGGCGCGGCCCTGATCTTCTTCGTTCCTCAAATACTCAACCTACAGCGACGTGCCAGCGAATCTCGCCTTCAGGCGGCGACTCCCAAGGCGCGCTTGACGTTCGCGGCCCAGCCCAGCAGACGCTTGTCGCCCTCGATGATCGCGGGACGCTTCATCAGCGAGGGTTTGGCCGACAGCATCTGCAAGGGGGTGCCGGCGCGTTCCGCCTCGGACATGCCGCGCCAGGTCAGGCTGGCCCGATTGACCAGCTTGTCGCCAAATTCCGCGATCATCCGCTGCCAGTCGGCCTCGTCCAGCGGCGCCTTGGCGACGTCGCGGAAGCTGACCTGCCAGCCCGCGGCCTCAAGCTCGGCCTGCGCCTTCTGGCAGGTCGAACAATGGGCCAGCCCGTAGATCTGCAATGCCCCCGCCATCAGACCAGCGGCATCAGGGGCACGTCGCAGACCGAAAGCGCCAGCAGACTGCCGAGGAAAAGAATGGGTTTCAAGATCGGCTCCTTTGATGGGTTCTAATGCTCGTCGGAATGCAGCCGGGCCTTGATCCGGCGCATGCCCAGCCAGACGGCGGCGACGGCGACGGGGGTCAGCGCGGCGACCAGCACCGCCTTGTCGATATCCAGCGCATGGGCCACCGGATAGAGCGCATAGCCAAGCAGACCCACGGCGTAATAGCTGATCGCCACCACCGACAGCCCCTCGACCGTGTGCTGCAGCCGCAGCTGCAGGTCGGCGCGGCGGTCCATGCGGACCATCAGCTCCTGGTTCTGGGCGCTGCGCTGCACATCGACACGGGTGCGCAGCAGTTCGCCCGCGCGCTCGCTGCGGTCCAGCATCGCGGCCAGCCGCTTCTCGGCCGATTTCACCGTCCGCATGGCGGGGTGATAGCGCCGCGCCATGAACTCGGTCAGCATCTGGCCGCCCATGAAGCGCGATTCGCGCAGCGAGGTCACGCGGTCCATCACGATCGCCTCATAGGCCGCGGTGGCGCCAAAGCGGAACGCCTGCTGCGTCGCCGTGCTCTCAAGCCGGGCCGAGATCGTCAGCAACTCGTGCAGCACCGTCTCGGCCGGGCGGGTGTCGTCGCTCATGCCCTGCAAGAGATCGTTCAGCTGCGGGTCGAGCGCATTCAGGTCCTCGGTCAGCCGGCGCGCGCCGCCCAAGCCCAGCATGGACATGGCGCGATAGGTCTCCAGGTCCAGCAGGCGCTGGACGATGCGGCCGATGCGGCCCGGCTGCGTGCCGGGCTTGACGAACAGCGCGAACCGCATCCAGCCGTCGGGATCGATGCGGAAGTCGCCCGCGACCACCGCCGCCTCTTCCAGCACCCAGACCGTGGCGATGCTGTCGGCCGCGAACCATTCGCGCAGGCGCGGCATGATTTCTGCCGGGTCGTCGGGCAGGACATCGACCTGGATCATCACCGCGGCGATGCGCTTGCCGGGCGCCTGATGCTGCCAGTCCTCGGGAAAGATCGCCCCCGCCGAAGGATCGAAGGGCCGCGGCGGCAGGCCGGGGGAGAAGGCGGCATAGGTCACGAATTCGGTATGGCTTTCCCAGCGCAGCTGGTGCCGGCCCAGCTGCGCGGCGTAATGGCCGGCGCTGGTGTCGGGGCGCGGCGCGCCGTGGCGGGCGCAAAGCGCGGCCAGATGCGCCACGTCGCGGGCGCGGTCGCGGTTGGCCGCCTCGCGCGGCTCCTTGACCGCCAGGAAGACGGCGGTGCAGGGCGCCTTCAGCCGCGGCGAGGGCCGGGCGTGCAGCTCGTTCACCAGGGGATAGCGCAGCGGATGTTCGTCTTCGTCGTTCATGGCCGGCATGTTTAGCCGGTGCCGTTGTCCCCGCAAGCCGAAAGCCCATGGCGCGGACCGCGCTCTGGCAATTCTGCCACCTGTCGCGCCACCCGCATCAGGATTTCGTGAACCGCTGCCGGATTGCCCGCCACCGCCGGGACGGGCAAGATGCCGGGAAACACCGATCGGGGGACTTCGCATGTCGGGCTGGCTGGGCCGTATCGTCGCCGTGGCGCTTTTGCTGGGGCTTGCCGCCTGCGCCCCCAGCAAGTTCAAGACCTATTCCGGCCCGCCGGTGACCCAGGTGGTGGTGAACAAGGGCGCGCGGCAGATGCTGCTGCTGAACGGCAATACCGTGCTCAAGGCCTATCGCATCGGGCTTGGCAACGAACCCATCGGCCACAAGCAGTTCGAGGGCGACGGCAAGACCCCCGAGGGGATCTACTACATCGACCGCCGCAACCCCGACAGCCGCTATCACCTGTCGGTCGGGGTCTCCTATCCCAATCCCAACGACACCGCCTTCGCGCTGTCGCAGGGCAAGGCGCCGGGCGGCGACATCTTCATCCACGGCCAGGGCCCCGAAGGCCGCGCGCTGTCGAAGCGGTTGCCGGACTGGACCGCGGGCTGCATCGCCGTGACCGACGAACAGGTCGAGGACATCTATGCCATGGTCCCGGACGGCACCCCGATCCTGATCACCCCCTGACCGGCAGAACGACCGGGGGTCGAAAGAGGCGCCCGCCATACGCGCAAAGCTTGTATGGCAGACCTGTTCAAAAGGGCAGATACAAATCCGGGCCGCGCGAGTCTAACAAATTGGATGTATCCAATTTTAAGTTTCCGAGTAGACGCGCCCATGTACCTGCCCCCCGTCATCACTGAGTCGCTGATCGATTCGGCCGAGACCGAGGGCTATGTGCCCGGCGCCATCGAGAGCGTGCTGCGCTTCGGTCCGCATTCGCGCTGGCGGGCGGGGGCCATCGTCACCGGTTCGGCCAAGCATTCCCATGCCATCGCCACCCGCTGCGCGCTGCTGATCCCGCGCCGGGGCAAGCGCACGCGCAAGCTGGCGGTGCACCCGGCGCTGCCGGTCGACGTCATCAAGTCGATGCTGGACGCCTATTAGGGCGCGGGAACGCAAAGGGCGGGCCCATGGCCCGCCCCCCGTTTGTCACGTGGCTCCGCCCTTCACTCGACCATTGGCAGCAGCTGATCGAGCGACTTCTTGGCGTCGCCGTAGAACATGCGGGTGTTGTCCTTGTAGAACAGCGGGTTCTCGATGCCGGAATAGCCGGTGCCCTGGCCGCGCTTCGACACGAACACCTGCTTCGCTTTCCAGACCTCCAGCACCGGCATCCCGGCGATCGGCGAGTTCGGGTCCTCCTGCGCCGCCGGGTTCACGATGTCGTTCGAGCCGATCACGATCACCACGTCGGTCGAGGGGAAGTCCTCGTTGATCTCGTCCATCTCCAGCACGATGTCATAGGGCACCTTGGCCTCGGCCAGCAGCACGTTCATGTGCCCTGGCAGCCGGCCCGCCACCGGGTGGATGGCGAAGCGCACGTTCTTGCCGCGCGCGCGCAGCTTGCGGGTCAGCTCCGACACCGATTGCTGCGCCTGCGCCACCGCCATGCCGTAGCCCGGCACGATGATGATCTCGTCGGCGTCGTTCAGCGCCGCCGCGACGCTTTCCGCGTCGATGGCGACCTGCTCGCCCACGATCTCCATCGCCGGGCCCGCCTCGCCGCCGAAGCCGCCCAGGATCACCGAAACGAAGCTGCGGTTCATCGCCTTGCACATGATGTAGCTCAGGATCGCACCGGACGAGCCGACCAGCGCGCCGACCACGATCAACAGGTCGTTCGACAGCGAGAAGCCGATCGCCGCCGCCGCCCAGCCGGAATAGCTGTTCAGCATCGACACCACCACCGGCATGTCGGCGCCGCCGATGCCCATGATCAGGTGATAGCCGATGAAGAGCGCCGCCAGCGTCATCACGATCAGCGCCAGGGTCGAGCCATTGGCGAGATAGACCAGCAGGAGCACCAGCGACAGCGCCGCGGCACCGGCGTTCAGCACATGGCCGCCGGGCAGCTTCCTGGCCTTGCCGTCGACCTTGCCCGCGAGCTTGCCGAAGGCGATGACCGAGCCGGTGAAGGTCACGGCGCCGATGAAGACCCCGAGGAAGGTCTCCACCCGAAGGATCGACTGCTCGACAGGGGATTTGTGCGCCAGAACGGCGGCGAAGCCGGTCAGCGCCTCGCGCCCCGCCGGATCGAGGCCCAGCACATGGCCGAGCTCGATATGGGTGTTGAAGCCGATGAAGACCGCAGCCAGGCCCACGAGGCTGTGCATGGCGGCGACCAGCTGCGGCATCTCGGTCATCTGCACGCGGGTGGCGACGATCCAGCCGATGACACCGCCGACCGCGACCAGGATCAGCGACAACAGCCACAGGCCCGAGCCCGGGCCGATCAGCGTGGCGGCGACGGCCAGCGCCATGCCCACGATGCCGTACCAGACCGCGCGCTTGGCGCTTTCCTGGCCGGAAAGCCCGCCCAGGGACAGGATGAACAGGATGGCCGCGACGACATAGGCGGCGGTGGTGAAACCGAATTCCATTGCGCCGGCCTCCTTAGGATTTCTGGAACATGGCGAGCATGCGCCGGGTGACGAGGAAGCCGCCGAAGATGTTGATCCCGGCCATGAACACCGACAGCGCCGCCAGCACGATCACCAGCCCCGAGCCCGAGCCGATCTGCATCAAGGCGCCCAGGATGATGATCGAGGAGATCGCGTTCGTCACCGCCATCAGCGGCGTGTGCAGGCTGTGCGAGACGTTCCAGATCACCTGGAAGCCGATGAAGACCGACAGCACGAAGACGATGAAATGCTGCATGAAGCTGGCCGGCGCCACCAGCCCCAGCGCCAGCATCAGCACGCCGCCGACGGCCAGCAGCCCGACCTGGTTGCGGGTCTGGGCCCTGAAGGCGGCGGCCTCGGCCGCGCGGCGTTCCTCGGGGGTGGGCTCCTTCGGCTTTTCCTTGGGCTTGGCGGCGGCGATGGCCGCGACCTTGGGCGGCGGCGGCGGCCAGGTCACGTCGCCGTCGAAGGCCACGGTCGAGCCGCGGATGACGTCGTCCTCCATGTTCTGCACGATCACCCCGTCCTTGCCCGGGGTCAGGTCGGCCAGCATATGGCGGATGTTGTTTCCATAAAGTTCAGAGGCTTGCGCCCCCATCCTCGACGGGAAATCGGTATAGCCGATGATGACCACGCCATTGTCGGTGACGATGCGCTCGTCCGGCACGGTCAGGTCGCAGTTGCCGCCGCGCTCGGCCGCCAGATCGACGATGACCGAGCCGGTTTTCATCGCCTGGACCATGTCCTCGGTCCACAGCTTCGGCGCCGGCCGGCCGGGGATCAGCGCCGTGGTGATGACGATGTCCATCTCGGGCGCAAGCTCGCGGAACTTCTTGAGCTGCGCCTCGCGGAACTCGGGCGACGACGGCGCGGCATAGCCGCCGGTCGCGGCGCCGTCCTGGGCCTGCTCGGTGAAGTCCAGGTAGACGAATTCCGCGCCCATCGATTCGATCTGCTCGGCCACCTCGGGGCGGACGTCGAAGGCATAGACCTGCGCGCCGAGGCTGGTCGCGGCGCCGATGGCCGCAAGGCCGGCGACGCCGGCGCCGACGATCAGCACCTTGGCCGGCGGCACCTTGCCGGCGGCGGTCACCTGGCCGGTGAAGAAGCGGCCGAAGTTGTTCGCCGCCTCGATCACCGCGCGGTAGCCGGCGATATTGGCCATGGACGACAGCGCATCCATCTTCTGCGCGCGCGAGATGCGCGGCACCATGTCCATGGCGATGGCGGTCACGCCCTGCTCGCGCGCCAGTTCCAAGAGCTCGGCGTTCTGCGCCGGATAGAAATACGAGATCAGCGTCTGGCCGCGCCGCATCGCCTTCAGTTCCGAATCCTCGGGCGGCCGGACCTTGACCACGACATCCACGTCGGCGATCACGGCCGCGGCATTGGGCAGCACGGTGACCCCGGCCGCCTGATAGGCCGCGTCCGAAAACCCGGCCCGTGCCCCTGCGCCCGACTCGACGAAGACCTCATGGCCCAGCTTCCGCAGATGCGCCGCGGTGGACGGCGTCACGGATACACGCGCCTCCCCCTCGAAATGCTCTCTCAATCCGCCGATCTTCACCAGGCCCCCTCCCATGTTAGCGAGTTTCAATGTCTCCCATAGCAGAGCGCAACAATCTTTCACAAGAGCGTGACGCCAAGGGTATCGCCGAAGGATGACGCCGCGTCAGACGGACGAAGTCTTCCGTCAGTAGTCGCTGACCAGCAGATGGGCCGCAGGCTCGTCCTCCTGGACGGTGGCGAATCTGCCGATGGGCGCGGCGAAAATATTGTCGGTCAGGTCGTCGTTGACCGTCGAGACCTCGCCGATCAGCACCGGCCCGCCCTCGGCCCAGAATTCGTGCCAGTCGCCGGGGCGCAGCGTCACCGACTCGCCCGGTGACAGCCGCAACACCCCGCCCGGCGGAACCTCGCGCGGGAGGCCGTCGCAATCGACGCGACAAGGCGCGTTGCGGTCCATGCGCCCCTTCCCGTCCGAACCGCAAAGCCGGATCGCCAGCGTCGCGCCCGAGCGGTTGATGATGTCCTCGGTCTTGACGACATGGGTGTGCATGGGGCTGATCTGGTTTTCCTGAGAGATCAGCAGCTTCTCGGCATAGACCATGCCGCGGCCAGACTGCAGATCGGCCAGCCGGCCGTTCCGCAGCGTGAACAGGAACAGGCCCAGCCGGTCGAAATCGCCCTGGCCGTAATCGGTGATGTCCCAGCCCAGCCGTCCGTCGCGGATCGCGGGGGTGGCACGGGCGCGGAATTCCTCGGGCGACCATTGCGCGAAGGGCGGCAGATGGAAGCCGGCCCCGGCGATCATCTCGGCCGCCTCGGCCATGATGCGGTTGATGCGCGAACGCTGCATGTCATTCCCCCTGCTTGCGGTGGCGACATGAAACGGCCTGCCCCGCCGCAAGGCAAGGGGCAGGCCGCGAACCCGTCGGCGGGTCGGGCCGCGTCAGGCGGCCTTGGCCTGCAGGCGGCGGGCGTGCAGCACCGGCTCGGTATAGCCCGAGGGCTGCACGCGGCCCAGGAACACCAGGTCGCAGGCGGCTTGGAAGGCCACGCCATCATAGCCCGGCGCCATCGGGCTGTAGAGCGGATCGCCCGCGTTCTGGCGGTCCACCACCGGCGCCATCTTGCGGAAGGCGTCCATCACCTGGCCCTGCGTCACGATGCCGTGATGCAGCCAGTTCGCCAGCGCCTGGGCCGAGATGCGCAGCGTCGCACGGTCCTCCATCAGCCCGACGTCGTGGATGTCGGGCACTTTCGAGCAACCGACGCCCTGGTCGATCCAGCGCACGACATAGCCCAGGATGCTCTGGCAGTTGTTGTCCAGCTCGTGCTCGATCTCGGCGTCGCTGTAGTTGCGGCCGCCGGCCAGCGGGATGGTCAGCAGGTCGTCGAGCCGCGCCGGGCGGTCCTGCGCCCGGATCTGCGCCTGCCGAGCCTGGACATCGACGCGGTGGTAATGCGTGGCATGCAGGGTCGCGGCGGTCGGGCTGGGCACCCAGGCGGTGTTGGCCCCGGCCATCGGATGGGCGATCTTGCGCCGCAGCATCTCGGCCATGTGGTCGGGAATCGCCCACATGCCCTTGCCGATCTGCGCCTTGCCGGCCAGGCCGCAGCGCAGGCCGATGTCGACGTTGCGGTCCTCATAGGCGGTGATCCAGGGCTGGCCGGCCATCTCCTGCTTGGCCAGCATCGCGCCCGCCTCCATCGAGGTGTGGTATTCGTCGCCGGTGCGGTCCAGGAAGCCGGTGTTGATGAAGGCCAGCCGGTGCTTCGCCGCGCGGATGCATTCCTTGAGATTGGCCGAGGTGCGGCGTTCCTCGTCCATCACCCCCAGCTTCACGGTATGGCGCGGCAGGCCCAGCACGTCCTCGACGAAATCGAAGGTCTCGCAGGCGAAGGCGACCTCCTCGGGGCCGTGCATCTTGGGCTTCACCACATAGATCGAGCCGGTGGCCGAATTCCTCGGCCCGTCCTTCGCCAGGTCGCGCATGGCGCAAAGCGTGGTGACCATGGCGTCCAGCAGCCCCTCGAAGGCCTCGTCGCCGGTGCGGTCCAGCACGGCGGGCGTGGTCATCAGATGGCCGACGTTGCGCACCAGCAGCAGCGCCCGGCCCCGTGCGGTGACGGTGCTGCCGTCGGGGGCGGTGAATTCCACGTCGGGGGCCAGGGTGCGGGCGAAGCTGCGGCCGTCCTTGCGGACCTGCTCGGACAGGGTGCCCTCCATCAGGCCCAACCAGTTGGCATAGGCCAGCGCCTTGTCGGCACCGTCGACGCAGGCGACCGAATCCTCGCAATCGACGATCGCCGAAAGCGCGGCCTCGATCACGATGTCCGAGATGCCGGCACGGTCCTGGCCGCCCGCGGGCGTCGCCGGGTCGATGACGATGCGGATCAAGAGGCCGTGGTTGCGCAGGAACACGCTGTCCGGTCGCGCGGCATCGCCGGTGAAGCCGGCGAATTTCTCGGCTTCCTCCAGCGCCGGGACCAGAGCGCCGTCCCGGACCGACAGCGCCTCGACCTCGGACCAAGAGCCCCCGGCCAGCGGCGCGGCGGCGTCCAGGAAGGCGCGGCCCCATTCGATCACCCGGGCGCCGCGGGCGGGGTCGTAGCCCTTACCCTCCGGCAGGTCGCCCATGGCATCGGTGCCGTAAAGCGCGTCGTAGAGGCTGCCCCAGCGCGCGTTCGCGGCATTGAGGACGTAACGCGCATTGGTCACCGGGACCACCAGCTGCGGCCCGGCGATGCGGGCGAATTCGGGATCGGTGTCCGAGGTCTCGATCTGGAAGTCCTCGCCCTCCGGGACCAGGTAGCCGATCTCGGCCAGGAAATCGCGATAGGCCCCGGCCTCGACCGGCCGGCCGCGATGGGCGATGTGCCAGGCGTCGATCGCGGCCTGCAATTCCTCGCGCCGCTCCAGCAGCACCCGGTTGCGGGGGCCGAATTCATGGATCAGGGTCGACAGCCCTTCCCAGAAGCGTTGCGGCTCGACGCCGCTGCCCGGCAGCGCTTGTTCGTTGATGAAACGGGCCAGGACCTCATCGACCCGCAATCCTGCCTTTTCGACGCGCGCCATCGCTATTTCCCCTTGTTCCATACATCGGCTCGGTTTCGTGCACCGTGGTATACCAAGCCCCATCGGCTTTCAATTCCGGCGGGTTTATACAAACCCGACATGCACAATCTTAGAAAAATTGAAAATCCGCCGCCCGGACCCGGACGGCGGAGCAAGATCGTTGGCCTGCGATCAGTTCGTGGCAGGTGCCGTGGTCGGCGCGCCCGCATCGGTCCCGGTCGGCGCCGGGGCGGGGGCGGGGGTGGTGGGCTCGACCGAAATCGCATCGTCCAGCGCCTCGCCCGTATCCCGAGCGGCCTCGCCGGCGGCCCTGGCGGCGTTGTCGGCGGCATTGGTCGCGGCGTCCGCAGCTTCGCCCGCGGCCTTGGCGGCGTCGTCGGCCATGTCCTTGGCGGCGGCCGCGGCATCCTCGGCCGCGCCGCCGATGGCGGCACCGGCGGCCTCGCCGGCATTCTCGGCGGCGGTCGCAGCCTCGCTCGCGGCCTCGCCGGCCGCGTCGGCGGCATTCTCGGCGGCGGTTGCGGCATTGTCGGCGGCGGCTTCAGCCTCGGAGGCGGCCGGTGCGGTGGTGGTCCCCTCCGGCACGGTCGCGGTGGTGTCGGCGGGTGCGGTGGTGGTCACGGCGGCATCCTCGCCGGTGGTGCCCACCTCGTTGCGGCCCATGAAATACTGCAGCACGAAATAGGCGATCGCCAAGGCCAGCAGGATGCCGATGATCAGCGGCAGCGGCGATGCCCGCCGCTCGACCGGGTCGACATGGGTTTCCGGCCGGCCTGCCGGGCGCTGGGGATCGTTCGGGTCGTAATTGGCCATCGGGAGTTCCTCGTTTCAGGTTCCGGGTTATGTCTTTCCGGTCTTTGCGCCGAAGCCGCAGGGCGGGCAGGCCCCGGCTTGCGACCCGGCGATTCCGGGACTAACACTTGGGTTTCGCACAAGTTCCCCCGCGCATGCGATTTTTCACCTGCGGAAAGGCGCCCGGCATGACCGTCACGCAATATCTCGCCGACTGGCGTCCCTATCCCTTCCGGATCGCACGGACGCGGCTGGAATTCGACCTTGCCCCGCGCGCCACCCGGGTGCGGTCGCGGATCGAATTCCAGCGCATCGGGCCGGGCGATCTGGCACTGGACGGCGCCGGGCTGAAGACGCTGTCCCTGGCCATAGACGACCAGCCGCTGGACCTGGGCCTGCTGCCGGCCGAGGGCGGCCAGCTGGTGATCCCCGCCGCCGACCTGCCCGAACGCTTCACCTTCGCCGCCGAGGTCGAGATCGACCCCGAGGCGAATACCGCGCTCGAAGGGCTGTATCTCTCCGGCGGCATGTTCTGCACCCAATGCGAGGCCGAGGGCTTTCGCCACATCACCTGGTATCCCGACCGTCCGGACGTGATGGCGCCGTTCGAGGTCGCCATCCGCTCGGACCAGCCGGTGCTGTTGTCGAACGGCAACCCGGTCGCGGCGGGCCCGGGCGAGGCGGTCTGGCACGATCCCTGGCCGAAGCCCGCCTATCTGTTCGCACTGGTCGCGGGCGACCTGCGCGCGATCTCGGACCGGTTCACCACCCTTTCGGGCCGCAGCGTGGCGCTGAACGTCTGGGTCCGGCCGGGGGACGAGCCGCGCGCGGGCTATGCGTTGGAATCGCTGGTCCGCGCCATGCGCTGGGACGAACAGGCCTATGGGCGCGAATACGATCTCGACGTGTTCAACATCGTCGCCGTGGACGATTTCAACATGGGCGCAATGGAGAACAAGGGGCTGAACATCTTCAACTCCAAGCTGGTCCTCGCCACCGCGGAAACCGCGACCGACGGCGACTATGAACGCATCGAGGGCGTGATCGGCCACGAATATTTCCACAACTGGACCGGCAACCGCATCACCTGCCGCGACTGGTTCCAGCTGAGCCTGAAAGAGGGGCTGACGGTGTTCCGCGACCAGCAGTTCACCGGCGCCATGCGCTCGGCGGCGGTGAAACGCATCCAGGACGTGCAGACCCTGCGCGCGCGCCAGTTCCGCGAGGATGCGGGACCGCTGGCGCATCCGCCGCGCCCCGACAGCTATCAGGAGATCAACAACTTCTACACCGCCACGGTCTATGAAAAGGGCGCCGAGGTCATCGGCATGCTCAAGCGGCTGGTCGGCGACGATCTCTATCGCAAGACGCTCGACCTCTATTTCGACCGCCACGACGGCCAGGCCTGCACCATCGAGGACTGGATCAAGGTCTTCGAGGATACCTCCGGCCGCGACCTGACCCAGTTCAAGCGCTGGTATACCGACGCCGGCACCCCGCGGCTGACCATGGCCGAGGACTGGCGCGACGGCACGCTGACCCTGACCTTCCGGCAAGAGACGGCGCCCACCCCCGGCCAGCCCGAGAAGCCGCCGCGGGTGATCCCCATCGCGCTGGGACTGATCGGCCCCAACGGCGACGAGGTGCTGCCGACCACGGTGCTGGAGATGACCGAAGCCGAGCAGAGCTTCCGCTTCCAGGGCCTGGGCGCACGACCGGTGGTCTCGCTGCTGCGCGGCTTCTCGGCGCCGGTGACGGTTGCGCGCGAGATCGGCGTGGACCAGCAGGCGCTGCTGCTGGCGCATGACACCGACGCCTGCGCGCGCTGGCAGGCCGGCCACGACCTGGCGCTGGATGCGCTGGTCGGCCGCGCCCGGGGCACCGAGGCCGGCGCCGAATTCGGCCGCGCCATCGCCGGGGTGCTGGACGACGCCGAGACCGACCCGGCCTTCGCCGCGCTCTGCCTGTCGCTGCCGGGCGAGGAAGAGATCGCCACCACCCTCGCTGCGCAGGGCGAGATCCCCGATCCGGACGCGATCCACGCCGGGCGCGAGGCGCTGGCCCGCGACATCGCCGCGGCGCATGAGCCGGCGCTGGCCCGGCTCTGCGACGCCATGGCGGACCCCGGCCCCTATCGCCCCGATGCCGAGGGCTCGGGACGGCGCAGCCTGCGGCTGGCCTGCCTGGCACTGCTGAACCGCCTCGACGCCGGCGCGCGGGCCGAGGCGCTGTTCGATGCCGCCGGCAACATGACCGAGCGCCAGGGCGCGCTGGAATGTCTGATCGCCGCCGGCCGCGACACGCGGGCCCTGGCCGATTTCGCGCAACGCTTCGGCGAGAACCGGCTGGTGATGGACAAATGGTTCATGGTCCAGCCGCTGCGCGCCGCGCCCGACCGCGCCGTCGCGCGGGCCCGGGACCTGGCCGCCCGGCCGGATTTCGACTGGAAGAACCCCAACCGCTTCCGTGCCCTGATCGGCGGCCTGGCCGCGAACCATGCCGCCTTCCACGCCGCCGACGGCTCGGGCTACGATTTCGTCGCGGAATGGCTGATGCGGCTCGACCCGGTCAACCCGCAGACCACGGCGCGCATGACCACCGCCTTCGAGACCATGCCGCGCTACGACGCCGGCCGCCGGGCCCATGCCCGCGCCGCGCTGCAGCGGATCGCGGCGCTGCAGGGGCTGTCGCGCAACACCCGAGAGATGGTTACGCGCATCCTTGCCGGTCTGGCATGAGCGGCAGCGAAGCGGGCTTGCGGGCGTCCGAGGCGCACGGCAATACTGCCGCCATGGATGCCCGCGAGGACATGAGACGCCGTCTGGATCCGCTGATCGCCGAGCGGGCGCCCTGGCTTTTTTCGGGACGGCGGCATCACACGCTGGCGCGCCAGGCGCTGATGTGGCTGCTGCGCTATCCGCGCACGCTGGAGCTTGCCGCCGAATACCGCGACCTGCCGACGGACGAGATCATGCGCCGCATCGCCGCGCTGATCCTGCGCGACCTGCGGGTCGAGGGGCTTGAACATATCCCGGCCACCGGCCCGGCGCTGATCGTCTCGAACCACCCGACCGGCATCGCCGACGGCATCGTGCTGAACGCGGTGATCGCGGCGGTGCGCGACGACCTGTTCGTCTATGCCAACCACGACATCCTGCGCATCCTGCCGCAATTCGACAGCCTGATCGCGCCGGTGGAATGGCGGGTGGAAAAGCGCAGCCATGCCAAGACCCGCGCGACCATGGACTATACCCGCGCCGCGCTGGAACGCGGCCGCATCGGGCTGATCTTTCCCTCGGGCCGGCTGGCCAAGCGCCAGGGGCTGACGCTGCAGGAAAGGCCCTGGATGGCCAGCGCGGCGATGATCGCGAAGAAATTCGACGCCCCGATCATCCCGCTGCGGATTCGGGCGCGGAATTCGGCGCTGTTCTACCTGCTCGACGCGATCCACCCCAGCCTGCGCGACGTGACCCTGTTCAACGAGGTGCTGAACAAGGCCGGCCAGCCCTTCGGCGTCACCATCGGCGCCCCGATCCCGGCGCCTTCGCTGCCCAGCCGCAGCGAAGACGGCATCGCCCTTTTGCGCGACGCGGTCCTGACGCTGCCGCCGCCCGGCCCCGGTGCCGTGCGCATGTCCCATATCCGCGGCCTGTCGCAGCACCGCCGCGGCCTGGCCTGTCCCTGGCCGATCGAGTGAACCGCCCGCTCAGCGCTGCAGCGGCGGTTCATACTCGATGAAGGCGGTACGGAGCCCGCACGCCAGCCATTTCCGAATACCCACGTCGTGCCATGCGGTTAATGTGGATCCAGATGCGCTGACCCTGCTCGATCCCCGTGCCGGGCTCTCGCCTGCCACTCGGACTCGGGCAGCTGCTTTCTCGGCAAGGGGAACGCCGCCCAAGGTCCAGGACGAGCGCGTCGGCGTCGGCAGCCTTGTCCAGCATGGATGTCTTGTGCCGGGCGCGACGCGACGCCTGCGGGTAAGCCGAAGCCGGGGCCTTTCAGACCACCATGTCGTCGCGGTGGATCAGCGCGGCCCGGCCGGGATAGCCCAGGATCGCCTCGATCTCGTCGCTGCGGTGACCGGCGATGGCGCGGGCCTCGGTCGAGGCATAGCGCACCAGCCCCGAGGCCAGCCGCGCGCCGCCCTGATCCAGCACCACCACCGGATCGCCGCGGCCGAAGCGGCCCGCGACCGCGGTCACGCCGGCCGGCAGCAGCGACTTGCCCTGCCCCAGCGCCCGGGCGGCGCCGGCGTCAACGGTGATCTCGCCCTTGGGCTTCATCGCCGCGATCCAGCGCTTGCGCGCCGCCTGCGGATCGGTGTCGGGCAGGAACCAGGTCACCCGCGCACCCTTGGCCACGGCCGAAAGCGGGTTTGCCACCGAGCCCTCGGCGATGGCCATGGCGCAGCCGCCCGCGACCGCGGTGCGCGCCGCCATCAGCTTGGTCTTCATGCCGCCTTTCGACAGGCCCGAAATCGGGTCGCCGCCCATGGCCTCGATCTCGGGGGTGATCTGGTCGACCACCGGCAGGTGGCGGGCCGAGGCGTCGGTCTTGGGATTGGCGGAATAAAGCCCGTCCACGTCGGACAGCAGCAGCAATTGGTCCGCGCCGCAGGTGACCGCGATCTGCGCCGCCAGCCGGTCGTTGTCGCCGAAGCGGATCTCGTCGGTGGCGACGGTGTCGTTTTCGTTCACGATCGGCACCGCGCCCAGCGACAACAGCGTCTGCATCGTCGCCCGGCTGTTCAGGTAGCGGCGCCGGTCGGTGCTGTCGTCCAGGGTCAAGAGCAGCTGCGCGGTCTTGACCCCATGCGGCGCCAGGGCCTCTTCATAGGCGCGGGCCAGCCGGATCTGGCCGACCGCCGCCGCCGCCTGCGACTGTTCGACGCGCAGGGGTCCCGGCGGCAGTTCCAGCACCAGTCGACCCAGCGCGATGGCGCCCGAGGACACCAGCACCACGTCGGTGCCCCGCGCCCGGGCCTCGGCCACGTCGTCGCAAAGCGCGCGCAGCCATTCGACCCGCAGCCCCTGGGCATCCACCAGCAGCGCCGAGCCGATCTTGACCACCAGCCGCTGCGCCCGCGCCAGATCCGGGATCACGGCCGCCACGGCGCATCGTCCGCTTCGCCGCCGATCTGGCGCGAGGGCGCGATCTGCGCCCAGAGCGCGCGCAGCACCTCGGTCACCCCCATGCCCGAGACGCCGGACATCAGCAGCACCGGCCCGCCGATTCCGGCCTCCAGCGCGGCGCGCTTCTCGTCCAGCTCCTCGGGGTCGATGGCGTCGATCTTGTTCAGCGCCGTCACCCGCGGCTTTTCGGCCAGGGCCGGCGAATAGGCCGCGAGTTCGGCCAGGATGGTCTGCGCATCGCCCGCCACGTCCTCGGAGGTGCCGTCGACCAGGTGCAGAAGCACCCGGGAGCGTTCGACATGGCCCAGGAACTGGTCGCCCAAGCCCCTGCCCTCGCTCGCGCCCTCGATCAGGCCGGGGATGTCGGCCATGACGAATTCATGCCCGTCGACCAGCACCACGCCCAGGTTCGGATGCAGCGTGGTGAAGGGATAGTCGGCGATCTTGGGTCGGGCGTTCGAGACCGCGGCAAGAAAGGTCGACTTCCCAGCGTTCGGCAGGCCCAGCAGACCGGCATCGGCGATCAGCTTCAGGCGCAGCCACAGCGTGCGCTCGATCCCCGGCTGGCCAGGGTTGGCGTGGCGCGGCGCGCGGTTGGTCGAGCTTTTGAAATGCAGGTTGCCGAAGCCGCCGTTGCCGCCCTTGGCCAGCAGCACCCGCTGGCCGGGTTCGGTCAGGTCGGCGATCACGGTTTCCTGATCCTCGTCCAGGATCTCTGTGCCGACGGGGACGCGCAGCACGATGTCCTCGCCCGAGGCGCCGGTGCGCTGCGCGCCCATGCCGTGCTGGCCGGATTTCGCGAAGAAATGCTGCTGGAAGCGGAAGTCGATCAGGGTGTTCAGCCCGCCCACCGCCTCGGCCCAGACATCGCCGCCGCGGCCGCCGTCGCCGCCGTCGGGGCCGCCGTATTCGATGAATTTCTCGCGGCGGAAGGACACGCAGCCGGCGCCCCCGCCGCCCGAGCGGACATAGACCTTGGCGAGATCGAGGAATTTCACGGGCGGCATCCTTGCATTGGCAGAGCCGTGGGATACGCCCTTGACCGACCCGGTTCAAGTTCCCCGCGTGACTTTCGGGCTCCGGCCGGCGTAGATTGGGCCAGATTCGACGGAGCCGCCATGCCGACCCTGACCTATGCGACGCTTTTCACCGCCATCACCCTGGAAGTGATCGGCACCACCTTCCTGCAGCGCAGCGAGCAGTTCACCCGGTTCCTGCCGACGCTGCTGATGGGGCTGTGCTACGCGGCATCCTTCTATTTCCTGTCGCTGGCGCTGCGCGCCATGCCGCTGGGCATCGCCTATGCGATCTGGAGCGGGCTCGGCATCGTACTGGTGTCGCTGATCGGGCTTCTGGCCTTCGGCCAGAGGCTGGACCTGCCCGCGGTGATCGGGCTCGGCATGATCGTGGGGGGCGTCGTCGTGGTCAACCTGTTCTCGAACAGCGTCTCGCATTGAACGCCGCCCTTAACATTTCGGCAAACGCGGCTAGATAATATCCGAAGGGAGGGCCGCGATGATCCGCTTCGACAACAGCTATGCCCGACTGCCCGAAGGTTTCTTCACCCGCACCCGGCCGACGCCGGTGCGCGATCCCCAGCTGGTGGCGCTGAACCGGCCGCTGGCCGGGCTGCTCGGCCTCGACCCCGACTGGCTCGCCGGGCCCGAGGGCGTCGCCATGCTGGCCGGCAACGCCCTGCCCGAGGGGGCCGAGCCCATCGCCCAGGCCTATGCCGGCCACCAGTTCGGCGGTTTCGTGCCGCAGCTGGGCGACGGCCGCGCGGTGCTGCTGGGCGAGATCGTCGCCCCGGACGGCGCGCGCTTCGACATCCAGCTGAAGGGCGCCGGGCCGACCCCCTTCTCGCGCCGGGGCGACGGCCGGGCCTGGCTGGGGCCGGTGCTGCGCGAATACCTGGTCAGCGAATTCATGGCCGCCTTCGGCATCCCGACCACCCGGGCGTTGGCCGCCGTCGCCACCGGCGAAACGGTGATCCGCGAAACCCTGCTGCCCGGCGCGGTGCTGACCCGCGTCGCCGCCAGCCATATACGCGTCGGCACCTTCGAGTTCTATGCCGCCCGCGGCGACCGCGACCGGTTGCAGTTGCTGGCCGACCACGTCATCGCCCGGCATTATCCCGGCGCATCCGGGGCGGCGGACCTGCTGCAAGGCGTGGTCGAGCGGCAGGCGGCGACCATCGCCGGCTGGATGGGCCTGGGCTTCATCCATGGGGTGATGAACACCGACAACATGTCGGTCTCGGGTGAGACCATCGATTACGGCCCCTGCGCCTTCATGGACGGATACCGGCCGGACAAGGTGTTCTCCTCGATCGATGCCCATGGCCGCTATGCCTGGCAGGAACAGCCGAACATCGCGGTCTGGAACCTGGCGCAGCTTGCCAGCTGCCTGGTGCCGCTGATGGGCAACGACGATGCCGCCATCGAACGGGCGACGCAGATCGTCCACAGCTTCCCCGGCCTCTATCAGGCCGAATGGCTGAAGCGCTTCGCCGCCAAGCTGGGCATCGCCGAACCCCGACCCGAGGACCGGGCGCTGATCGAGCGGCTGCTGACGCTGATGGCCGCCGAGGAAGCCGATTTCACCCGGGTCTTCGCCGGGCTGGCGGACGGCCGCGCCCGCGACGAATTCGCGGCGCCCGAGACCTTCGACGCCTGGGCCGGCGAATGGCAGGCGCGCATCGCCGGCCTGCCCGACAGCGCGCAGGTCATGGCGCGGGCCAATCCCCGCCGCATCCCCCGCAATCACCGGATCGAGGCGGTCATCGCCGCCGGGCGCGAAGGCGATTACGCGCCCTTCCACGCGCTGGACGCGGCGCTGCGCGCGCCCTTCGAGGACCAGCCGGAATGGGAGCCCTTTGCGCTGGCCCCCGAACCCCAGGAGATCGTCCGCCGCACCTTCTGCGGCACCTGAGCAGCAACGAAAGGCCCCATGCAGAACAGCCCCGACCCGTTGAGACTGGCCAGCTACAACCTGCACAAGTGCCGCGGCATGACCGGCCCGCATGCCCCCGAGCGCAATCTCGCCGTCATCGCCGAACTGGGCGCCGACGTGGTCGCCCTGCAAGAAGTGGACTTCCGCTTCGGTGCCCGGCCCGAGGCCCTGCCCCGCGCGCTGATCGAAAAGACCACCGGCATGGTGCCGGCGCCGTTCCTGGGCACCGGGGAAAACTCGCTCGGCTGGCACGGCCAGACCATCCTGCTGCGGCCGGAACTGCGCGACAAGGCGCAGATCCGCCGCCTGCCGCTGCCCGGGATCGAGCCGCGCGGCGCGCTGGTGCTGCGCCTGCCCGGCCTGACCGTGGTGGCGCTGCACCTGGGGCTGATCCGCTCGTCGCGCCGGGCGCAGCTGTCGCGGATCATCGCCCAGGCCCGGCGCATCGGCCACGACCGGCTGGTGCTGACCGGGGATTTCAACGAGTGGCACGATTCCCGCGGCCTCGAGGCGCTGGAGCCGCTGCGCGTCATCGCCCCCGGCCCCAGCTGGCCCGCGCCGTTCCCGCGATTGCGCTACGACCGTTTCGCGCTGTCGCGCAGCATCGACGTGCTGGATTGCGGTGTACTGGACAGCGAGATGGCGCGGCAGGCCTCGGATCACCTGCCGGTCTGGGCCGACCTGGCGGTGGACGCGCAGGAAGAGGTGCCGCGCGGCTACCAGCCCGCCCGCATCACCTCGCGCATCCCGGACGGCGGCGATCCGGCCGGAAAAGAATGATGCTTTCCCGGCGCGGCCCGCTCGGCTAAACAACCGCCAATCATATCACGATAGGGACGGAAACATGACGGCCATCATCGATATTTTCGCGCGCGAGATTCTGGACAGCCGCGGCAACCCGACGGTCGAGGTCGACGTGACGCTGGAGGACGGCACCATGGGCCGCGCGGCGGTGCCCTCGGGCGCCTCGACCGGCGCGCATGAGGCGGTGGAAAAGCGCGACGGCGACAAGGCGCGCTACATGGGCAAGGGCGTCCTGGAAGCGGTGAACGCGGTCAACGGCGAGATCGCCGAGAACCTGCTGGGCGAGGACGTGACCGACCAGATCGGCATCGACCGGCTGATGATCGAGCTCGACGGCACCCCGAACAAGGGCCGCCTGGGCGCCAACGCCATCCTGGGCGTGTCGCTGGCCGCCGCCAAGGCCGCGGCCGAGGCCACCGCGCAGCCGCTCTACCGCTATGTCGGCGGCACGGGCGCGCATGTGCTGCCGGTGCCGATGATGAACATCATCAACGGCGGCGAACATGCCGACAACCCGATCGACATCCAGGAATTCATGATCATGCCGGTCAGCGCGGAAAACATCCGCGAGGCCGTGCGCATGGGCTCGGAAGTCTTCCACACGCTGAAGAAGGAACTCTCGGCGGCCGGGCTCTCGACCGGGATCGGCGACGAGGGCGGCTTCGCGCCGAACCTGTCGAGCGCCCGCGACGCGCTGGACTTCATCCTGAAGGCCATCGAGAAGGCCGGCTATGCGCCCGGCGACGACATCATGCTGGCGCTGGACTGCGCCTCGACCGAATATTTCAAGGGCGGCAAATACGAGATGAAGGGCGAGGGCAAGTCCCTGACCCCGGCCGAAAACGTCGCCTATTTGGAGGCGCTCTGCAACGACTACCCGATCCTGTCGATCGAGGACGGCTGCTCCGAGGATGACTGGGACGGCTGGAAGCTGCTGACCGACACGCTGGGGGACCGCGTGCAGCTGGTCGGCGACGACCTCTTCGTCACCAACCCCGAGCGGCTGGCCGAGGGCATCGCCAAGGGCTGCGCCAACTCGCTGCTGGTGAAGGTGAACCAGATCGGCACACTGACCGAGACGCTGGACGCCATGCGCATGGCCGACCGCGCCCGCTACACCTCGGTGATGTCGCACCGTTCGGGCGAGACCGAGGACGCCACCATCGCCGACCTCGCCGTGGCGACGAATTGCGGCCAGATCAAGACCGGCAGCCTCGCGCGCTCGGACCGGCTGGCGAAATACAACCAGCTGATCCGCATCGAGGAAATGCTCGGCGCCTCGGCGGTCTATGCCGGAACCTCGATCCTGCGCGGCTGAGCGGCAGCGCAATGGCGCAAGGGGGCGGCCCGCAAGGCCGCCCTTTTCATATCCACCAGCGATGGCTGACGGCGAAGCGCGTCAGCGCCAGCCGCTTGCGGAACTCGGAAGGCTGCGCCCCGGCCAAAGCCTCGATGCCCCGGGGCGCAGCCTCCAGCGCGGCCCTTGCACCGACGCCGGAAAACAGCACCGGCGCAAGACGGCGCGGGATATGGTGGCGCTGCGCCCTTGCCTCGGCCAGCTTTCCGCGCGCATGGGCGGCGATCTCGGCCAGCGCCGAGGCGGACGGGTCCCAAAGCCCGAGGCCGAGCCCCTGCAAGACTGGCAGCGCGGCCAGCCAGGCGGCAAGCCCCGCCCCCTCGGCCTGCGCGGCGATCACGTGCGCCACCGGCTCCCGGCTTCTTCTGTGTACAAATATCCCGCGGGGGTCCGGGGGCGCGAAGCCCCCGGCGCCGACGTCTTCAAGCCCCCCTCCCGCCTCGGCCTGCGCCGCACAGGCAAGGGTCGCCGCCTTCGGCCCATCGAGGGCCTCGGCGGCGAAAAGCGCCAGCGGTACCGCCGTGTCCCGCACATAGGCCGCGACTGCGGCGGGACCGTCATGCGCTTCGCGCGCGGCGTCGCGGCGGCGGGCCTCGGCCAGCACGGCAAAATCCACCGCCCGCGCGCCCCATGCCTCGGCCAGCGGCACCAGCAACTCATGCGCGGACAGGTCGCCGCTGCCGATGGCCTCCAGTCGCTCGATCCACCATTGCAGCCGCATCTCGGCGATCAGCGGCTCGTTGGATGCCAACGGCGCCCGCGCCAGTTCCAGGTTCAGCGCATAGAGCGTCAGCAGCTTCGGCCGCGCCGCCTGCGGGACCAGCAGGCAGATGCCGAAACGGTCGGGATCGTGGGCCCGCAGGCTTTCGGCACAGGCCTGCAGACTCATGCCGGGACCACCCCGTCGCGGATCAGCTTCCAGCGGATGGCATCGACCAGCGCCTCGAAGCTGGCATCGACGATATTGGGGGAAACCCCGACCGTGGACCAGCGGTTGCCCTGGCCGTCGGCGCTGTCGATGATGACGCGGGTCGCCGCCTCGGTGCCCCTGCCGGTGATGCGGACGCGGAAATCGACCAGATGCATGTCGTCGATCGCCGCCTGATAGGGTCCCAGGTCCTTGGCCAGCGCGCGCCACAGGGCGTTGACCGGCCCGCGGTCATGCCCCTCGCCATCCATGCTTTCGCTGACCGACAGCATGCGCGCGCCGCCGATTCCCACCACCACCACCGCCTCGGAAACCGAGATCCGCTGGCCGAGCGCGTTGGTGCGGCGCTCGACGATGACCCGGTAGCGTTCGACATCGAAGAAATGCCGCATCCGCCCCAGTTCCTCCCGCGCCAACAGCTCGAAGCTGGCCTGGGCGCCGTCATAGGCATAGCCGGCATCCTCGCGCGCCTTGACCAGGTCGAGGATGCGGGCCAGCGCCGGATCGTCGCGGCCGACCGCGATCCCGGCCTCGGCCAGACGGGCGCGCAGGTTCGACTGCCCGGCCTGGTTCGACATCGGGATCACGCGCTCGTTGCCGACCGTGGCCGGATCGACATGCTCATAGGTCGCCGGGTTCTTCAGGATGGCGCTGGCATGCAGCCCGGCCTTGTGGGCAAAGGCCGAGGCGCCGACATAGGGCGCCGCCCGCAGCGGCGCGCGATTGAGGATCTCGTCCAGCCGGCGCGAGATGCGGGTCAGCTCCCCCAACCCCGCGACGCCGATGTCCAAGGTCGAGCGATAGGCTTCCTTGAGCAGCAGCGTCGGGATCAGGCTGGTCAGGCTGGCGTTACCGCAGCGCTCGCCCAGCCCGTTCAGCGTGCCCTGGATCTGGCGCGCGCCGGCATCGACCGCGGCCAGGGTGCAGGCGACCGCATTGCCGGTGTCGTCATGGGTATGGATGCCCAGCCGGTCGCCCGGAATGCCCCCCGCGATCACCGCCGCCGTGATCCGCCCGACCTCGGCCGGCAGGGTACCGCCATTGGTATCGCAAAGCACCACCCAGCGCGCGCCGGCCTCCAGCGGCGCCCGCAGGCAGGCCGTCGCATAATCCGGATCCTCGGCGAAACCGTCGAAGAAATGCTCGGCGTCGAACAGCGCCTCGCGCCCCTGCGCCACCAGATGCGCGACCGAGGCGCGGATGTTTTCGAGATTCTCCTCCAGCGTGATCCCCAGCGCCTCGCGGACGTGGAAGGGATGGGTCTTGCCGACCAGGCAGACGGCGGGCGTGCCGGCGTTCAGCACCCCGGCCAGCACCTCGTCGTTCCCGGCCGAGCGGCCCGCGCGCTTGGTCATGCCGAAGGCGGTCATGGTGGCCCGCGTCGCCGGCGCCTGGGCGAAGAAATCGCTGTCGGTCGGATTGGCGCCGGGCCAGCCACCCTCGATGTAATCGACGCCCAGCCGGTCCAGCATATGCGCGATCTCGGTCTTCTCGGCGGCCGAGAACTGCACGCCCTGGGTCTGCTGCCCGTCGCGCAGCGTGGTGTCGTAAAGGTAAAGGCGGTCTTTCATGGCACCCGACATCGCTGAACTATCTGGCTACTTGCGGAGGAGTAGAACTTGGTGAGGGACGAAATTTAGTGAATCTCATCCAGAATGGAGAGATTGACCTCGGGGCCGAACTCCCACGAAGATCCCTCTCGACTGTCCATTATGCGAATGCCTGCCCTGCCAAGGACGTCACGGATGGCATCCGCGCGAGCGAAGTCCCTATTTGACTTCGCCAAGGCCCGAGCCTCGACCAGCGCATCAATTCGGTTTGCGGTCTGGGCATTCACACCCACCCTCACTCCCAGGCTGTAGGCATAGCGCTTGCTTTCCCAACCACCCAATTCATCCGTCAGCAGCCCCAGCAGTCGCGCCGAGGCCAGCAGCCCCGCCGCATCGCCCTGCCCCGCCAACTCGTGCAGCGCCGCGATCGCCCCCGCGGTATTGAGATCGTCGGCAAGCGCGGCGGTGACGGCGGGGGCCGGGCTGGCTGCCGGGTCGATCCCGGCAGTCAGGCCGCGCCATTTGCGCAAGACCGCCTCGGCCTCGCGCGCCTTCTCGGCGGTCCAGTCCATCGGCTTGCGATAATGCGTGGACAGCAGCACGAAGCGGATCACCTCGCCCGGGATGCCCTGGTCCAGCAGGTCGCGGACGGTGAAGAAGTTGCCGAGCGACTTGGACATCTTCTTGCCCTCGACCTGCAACATCTCGTTATGCAGCCAGACATTCGCGAAACGCCCGTAAGGATGGGCGCAGCAGCTTTGCGCGATCTCGTTCTCGTGATGCGGGAATTGCAGGTCGATGCCGCCGGCATGGATGTCGAAACTCTCGCCCAAGAGTTCGTAGGACATGGCCGAGCATTCGATATGCCAGCCCGGCCGGCCCCGGCCCCAGGGCGAATCCCAGCCGGGCAGATCGTCGTCCGAAGGCTTCCAGAGGACGAAATCCATCGGATCCTCCTTGAAGGGCGCGACCTCGACCCGGGCGCCGGCGATCATGTCGTCGACCGAACGGCCCGACAGCTTGCCGTAATCGGCATAGCTGCGCACACGGAACAGCACGTGGCCGTCGCGGGCATAGGCATGGCCGCCGACGATCAGCGCCTCGATCATGGCGATCATCTGGGCGATGTAATCGGTGGCGCGCGGTTCGTGGTCGGGACGCGCGGCCCCCAGCGCGTCCATGTCGGCGTGATACCAGCCGATGGTCTCTTCGGTGCGCTCGCGGATCAGCTCTTCCAGCGTGCCGGGGTTGCCCGCCTGCTGCCGGGCCAGCGCCGCCGCGTTGATCTTGTCGTCCACGTCGGTGAAGTTGCGCACATAGGTGACACGATCCGCGCCATGGATATGGCGCAAGAGCCGCACCAGCACGTCGATCACCACCACCGGCCGGGCATTGCCCAGATGCGCGCGGTCATAGACCGTGGGTCCACACAGATACAGCCGGACATTCGCCGGGTCGAGCGGGCGAAAAAGCTCTTTCGCGCGGGTCCTGGTATTCGTCAGTCTGATCTCGACCATGACTTCCCCTTTGCGGGCGTCGTCAGGTCACCATGAACCGCCCGCCTGAATTTTCAGCCGGTAATGATGCAGCGGATGGTGGCGGTTCCTGCCTTCATGCATTCGCCTTAACGCATTGTCTTGCCTCTGCCAAGAGAGGCTGCAACACTCGCGCCATGAGCCGCGAACTCGTCAATGAAATCTGTGCCGCACAGCCCGGGGCCGAATGGTCGGACCCCTGGGGCGGCGGGCACGACTGCTGGAAGGTCGGCGGCAAAAGCTTCGCGGTGACCGGCGTGGCGGGCACCCATGTCTCGGTCAAGACCGACAGCGCCGAGATGGCGCGTTTCCTGATCGAGACCGGCGTGGCCGAGCGTGCGCCCTATCTGCATGCCAGCTGGGTGGCGCTGCCGCTCGATTCGGCGCCGGACGAACTGGCGCATCGCATCCGCCATTCCTATCGCATCGTGCGCAAGGCGCTGCCGAAGAAGCTGCAGGCGGCGCTGCCGCCGCTGTAGGCGGCGCAAAAGCCGGCCGACCTCCGAAGGAAGCCGGCCGGAAGGCGGGGCCCGAGCGACTGGGCCCCGGTTTTCCGCCGGCTCAGGCCGGAACTTGCGAGGCCAGCTGTTGCAGCAGCGCGTCCATCTGCTTGCAGAGCGCGTCCTCGGTGGTGTTCTTTTCCTTGGCGGCATCGGCCAGGGTGCGCTCGACGCCCATGGCGGCGACGGTGCCTTCCTTGCCCTTGGCCTCGGCGGCGTCGCCCTTGGCGGTGTCGCCGGCCGGGATCATCGCCAGAAGCTTGGTCTGGGTTTCGACCGCCTTGCCGTCGATGAAGCCCTTGTCCTGGCAATAGTTCAGCACGCCCAGCTGGTTGCGCGCGCTTTCATAGGCCGCGCCGCTGTCCTGCACGGCCGGCGCCGCGGGGGCCTCGGCCGTGGCGGCGGGCGCCTGGGCGGTGGGCGCGGCAGGGGCGGCCTCGGGGGCGGCGGTTTCCTGCGCGATGGCCCCGGCGGAAAGGCCGGCGACGGTCAGGGCGGACAGGATGGCGGTGCGGAATTTCGCGGAACGTGCGATCATCTCGATCTCCGTCTGTTGCAGTGAGCCGGGACTGTGGCATGCGCCGCTCCGGGCCGCAAACGGGGTCGGCGAAATGCCGCGACCGGGGGACGGCGTTTCAGCGGAAAAGCACCAGCGAGCCGGGGGACCAGCTCACATTCGCGCGCGTGCCCACGTCCTGCACCTCGCGGCCGAAGACGTTGCGCATGGCGATGCGGACCGGCCGCGCCTGGCCATCCAGGCCGGTCGAGCCGTCCAGCCGCACGTCGTAATAGGTCATGTCGCCGTAATAGACGACCTCGTCGATCACGCCTTCGGCAACCCGCGCCTGACCCGGTGCTCCGGCGGCGACCAGCGAGACCGCCTCGGGCCGGAAGCCGACCGAGGGGCCGTCGTCGCCCGGGTCGGCATGGCTGACGTTCGCGGCCGGGATCTCGACCCGGCCCAGCCCCGGCACCTCGACCTCGACCCCCGTGGGCGTCTCGCCCAGAACCTGCGCCGGCAGGAAGTTCATCACGCCGATGAAATTCGCCACCCGGCGGCTGGTCGGGCGGGCGTAAAGCGCCTCGGGCCCGTCCAGCTGGGCGATCTGGCCCTCGAACATCACCGCGATGCGGTCGGACATGACCAGCGCCTCTTCCTGGTCGTGGGTGACCAGGACGAAGGTGATCCCGACCTGACGCTGCAGCTTGATCAGCTCGACCTGCATCTGCTCGCGCATCTTGCGGTCGAGCGCCGACAAGGGCTCGTCCAGCAGCAGCACCTTGGGTTTCAGGATCAGGGCCCGGGCCAGCGCCACCCGCTGCCGCTGCCCGCCCGACAGCGCATGGCTGGCGCGGGCGCCGTAGCCCTTCAGCCCGACCATGGCCAGCGCCTCCTCGACCGCAGCGGCCTTCTCGGCCTTGGAGCGCGGGTCGCGGCGCAGGCCGAAACCCACGTTCTGGGCGACCGTCAGATGCGGAAAGATGGCATAGGACTGGAACACCATATTGGTCGGACGCCGGTTCGCCGGGACGTTCTCGACATCCTGGCCGTCGATCAGCACCACGCCCGAAGAGATGTCCTCGAACCCGGCGATGGTGCGCAAGAGCGTGGTCTTGCCGCAGCCCGAGGGGCCCAGAAGCGAAAAGAACTCGCCCGCGCGGATGGTCAGGTCGATGCCGCGCAGCGCGTGATAGTCGCCGTAATATTTCTGCACCTGACGGCATTCGATCATCGGCCGGGCGGTCGCCAGACGGTCGTGGCGGGTGTCGTTCACAGGAAGCCTCCGGTATCCTTGGCGCCGGTCCTGGCGATGCCGCGGCGGCGGAAATATTCTGCGACGGTCAAGAGCAGGATCGACATCGCCACCAGCACCGTCCCCAGCGCCATGATCATGGGAATCTGCTTGGGGAACCGCAGCTGGCTGAAGATATAGGTCGGCAGCGTCGGCTCGTTCCCGGCCAGGAAGAAGGCGATGATGAACTCGTCCAGGCTGATGGTGAAGCTCATCAGCAGCGACGAGATGATCCCCGGCATGACCAGGGGCAGGATCACCAGCCGGAAGGCGCTCCACCGCGTCTCGCCCAGGTCGTAGGCGGCCTCCTCCAGCGAGCGGTCGAGCGAGTTGAAGGCGGTGGACAGGATCACCGTGGCATAGGGCATGCAGATCAGCGTATGGCCCAGCATCACCGTCAGGATGCTGAGCTTGACCCCGATGGAGAGCAGCACCACCAGAAGCGAGATCGAGACGATGATCTCGGGCAGGACCAGCGGCAGCATGATCAGCCCCATGATCGGCCCCTTGGCCGGAAACGCGAACCGGGTCGAGGCGCGGGCGGCGAAGATGCCGAGGCAGGTGGCAAAGACCGAGGAACAGACCGCGATGGTCAGCGAATTGAACAGCGCCCGGCGCAGCGAGGCATTGCCCCACATCTGGCCGAACCATTCGGTGGTGACGCCCTTCAGCGGAAAGGCGATGATCGTGCCCGAGTTGAAGGCGAAGACCGGCAGCAGCAGGATCGGCGCATAGAGAAACAGCAGATAGACGATGGCATAGGCGCGCAGCCCGCCGCCCTTCATTGCCGCACCTTCAGAAAGCGGCGGTTCAGCGCCACGAAGATCAGCGACAGCACGGCGACGATCAGCATCGCAGTCACTGCCAGCGCCGAGCCCATCGGCCGGTTGTCCAGGTCCAGCATCTGCGCCTGGATCATGTTGGCGATCATCGGGATCTTGCCGCCGCCGATCAGCGCCGGGGTGACGTAATCGCCGATGGTCGGGATGAAGACGATCAGCGCCGCCGCCACCACGCCGGGCATGGCCAGGGGCAGCGTCACCCGCCAGAAGGTCATGGCCCGGCTTTCGCCCAGGTCGCGCCCGGCCTCCAAGAGCGAGCGGTCGATCTTTTCCAGCGCGATGAAGATGGGCAGGATCGCGAAGGGCGCATAGGCATGGGCCAGAGTGATGACCATCGCGTTGACGTTGTAGAGGATGAAGGTCAGCGGCTGTTCGATGATGCCCAGCGATTTCAGCCCCGAGTTGATGACGCCGTTATAGCCCAGGATCACCTTCCACAGGAACACGCGGATCAGGTAGCTGGTCCAGAAAGGAATGGTGATCAGGAACAGCCACATCGACTTCTTGCGCGGGTCGACGGCGAAGGACAGGAAATAGGCGACCGGAAAGGCCAGCACCACCGTCGTCAGCGTCACCAGCGCGGCGACGGCCAGCGAGCGCAGCATGATCTTGTGAAAGATCGGATCGGACCAGACGGCACGGTAGTTCTCCAGCGTGAATTCGCGGATCACCGTCAGATAGCCGTCCTTGAAGAAGGAATAGGCCAGGATCGTCAGCAGCGGCGCCGCCAGCACCAGCACGGCATAGACGAGCGGCGGTGCGATCAGCGTCAATCCCTGCGCCGCCTGTGATCGGTTTGCTGAAGCCATGCCCTGCCCTGATCGCGTGTCGTTTGCTTGGCAGGGTTTCACAACACCGGCGCGAGGGGAAGCCGTTTTCGGCCCGCTGTCCACAGCTTTCCTCAGTCGGGCCGGAACCTGGCCGCCACCTCGCGGCGGTGCGGCTGGCGGCGGTGCTCGACCAGATAGATGCCCTGCCAGGTGCCGAGGACCATCCGGCCGCCCGAGACGGGAATAGACAGGCTGACCGGCAGGATCGCGGCCTTGAGATGCGCCGGCATGTCGTCGGGGCCCTCAGCGCGATGGGTCAGGTAATGCATCGCCGGATCGTCGGCCGGCGGCGCGATGCGGTCGAGCCAGTTCAGCAGATCGCGCTGCACGTCGGGATCGGCATTCTCCTGGATCAGCAGCGAACACGAGGTGTGGCGGACGAACAGCGTCAGCACGCCCTCGACGGCCCCGGCCGCGCGCAGCCAGGCCGCGACGTCGCGGGTGAACTCGTGGCAGGCCGGGCCCCGGGTCTGGAGGGTTAGAATGTGCTGCATCGTCCTAAGATTCCGGTATTGGCACGGCATTAAGCACTTGAATGGCGGTCATGATCGCATCTTGCAAAAAATGAACCGTGATCATTAGGACAGAGGCCCAGAGGACGACAGGCAGCAGCAGCAGGACCAGCAGCAGCCACCCCTTCCAATGCCGAAACGAGCGCCAGTCGCCCCCGAACACCCTTGAGGTCGAGAACAACCAGAAGGTGAAGCCTGCGGAAAATATTCCCAGAAAGGAAAAAAGCAACAACTTGCGGATCAGGATGGAGGGGGACGAGCCTTCGGGCGCAGCTACCAGCAACTCAAGAAGCGCGCCGCAGGCGGAAAATACCGAAATGACCACTGGCCGCCACGCACGGATATCACTCCTTGATATCTCAAGAGATCGCCTGTCCATCACCGCAGAGTTCCGCCAGGGGGCCCAATCCCGTTCCGCCCTGCATGTCAACGTTTCTAGCATACCCGCACCGCTCACTCCGCCGCCTCGTCCGGCGCTTCCAACCCGCCGCCGTCGTGATCCAGCGCCAGCCGCTTTTGGGTGCGGGCGCCCAGTTCGCGCAGCATCTCGGCCTGGCGGATGACATTGCCCGGGCCCCGCGTCAGCCGGTCCAGCGCCGTGGCATGGCTTTTCTGCGCCCGCTCCAGCGCCACGCCCACCTCTTCGACCGCGCCGACGAAACCGTGCAGCTTGTCGTAGAGCTGACCGGCGCGGGCGGCGATCTGCATGGCGTTGCTCTCGCGCCGCTCGACGGTCCAGATGTGATCGACGGTGCGCAGGGTCAGCATCAGCGTGGTCGGCGTCGCCAGACCGACGCGGTTCTCCATGGCAAAGCGCGCAAGGTCCGGGTCCACGCGCAACGCCTCGGAAAAGGCGCCCTCGACCGGAATGAACATCAACACATAATCGACCGAGCCGTCGTCCAGCGCCTGATAGCCCTTGGCGGCCAGCCCGGCGACATGGGCGCGGACCGCGGCGACATGCCGGCGCAGGGCGGCGTCGCGAAGCGGCATCTCCTCGGCATTCACCGCCTCTTCATAGGCGTTCAACGACACCTTGCTGTCGATCACCAGCAGCTTCTTCTGCGGCATCTTCACGATCACGTCGGGGCGCCACAGCTTGCCGTCGCCGTCGCGATGGCTGGTCTGACTGTCGTAATGGGTGCCGGCGATCAGGCCCGAATCCTCGAGGATGCGCTCCAGGATCATCTCGCCCCAGGCGCCGCGTTTCTGGCTGTCGCCCTTCAGCGCCCGGGTCAGCGCCACTGCCTCGCGCGAGATGTCCTCGGAACGCTTGTGCAGATATTCGATCTGTTCCTTCAGCCGGGCACGTTCCTCGTCCGTGGCCTTGTTGCGGGCCTGCAATTCGGTCTGGAAGCGGTGCACCTGGTCGCGGAAGGGCGTCAGCAGCGCGGACAGCTGCTCGCCATGCGCCTTCTGCATCTCGCTGCCCTGGGATTTCAGCGTCTCATGCGCCATCAGGCGGAACTGCCCGGTCATTTCCTCGCGCAATTCGCGCAGGGTGGCGATGTCGCGTTCGGCCGCCTCGCGGTCCTTCAGCGCCGCCAGCCTGGCCTCGGCCAGTTCGAGGTCCAGCCGCGAGACCTGCTGGCGCTCGCGGTGCAGCGCATCGCTGAGCCCGTCGCGTTCCTCGACCAGCTCCTGCGCCCGCTGGCCCAGCGTCTCGGCGCGGCTTTCCAGCCGGCTGGCGGCCAGCTGTTGGTCGCGCAGCCGCTCGGCCTCGGCGGCAAGACGCGCCTGCAGGTCCGCCTCGCGCCCGGCCGCAGCAGCGGCGGACGCCTGGGCCGAACGCCGCGTTCGCCACAGCGCAACAAGCAGGGCCGCCAGCGTGGCCAGCGCCAGGGCCAGCAGCAGGCGCAGATTGTCCGAATCCGCCAGCCAGTCCTGAATTCCTGCCGCCTCGGGTCCGGGCATCGCCGCCTCTTTCGTTTCGCGCTCGCCGGCGCCGCGCGGCGACTGTTCACCTTTTCCCCCAAGAATGCAAGACGGCGCCCCTTCCATCCCGGGCCGCGGACGCCTAGCTTCCTTGCGAAAAACCGCAAAAGGAGAACAGGCATGGCCAAGACCGTCGCCGTCATCACCGGCTCGCTGCGCAAGGATTCGCTGAACCACAAGCTGATGCAGGTCCTGCAGAAACTGGCCGGCGACCGGCTGGAGTTCCATCCGCTGCATATCGGCGACCTGCCGCATTACAACGAGGAGCTTTGGGCCGATCCGCCGGTCTCGGTGCTGCGGCTCAAGGACCGGATCGAGCATTCCGACGCGGTGCTGGCAATTACGCCGGAATACAACCGCAGCTATCCGGGCGTCATCAAGAACGCGCTGGACTGGGCGACCCGCCCCTATGGCGAGAATTCCTGGTCCGGCAAGCCCGCCGCCGTCACCGGCACCTCGCCCGGCGCCATCGGCGCGGCCGCGGGCCAGTTGCGGCTTAAGGCCGACATGCTGGCCGTGGGCATGGTGATGATGAGTGCCCCCGAGGCCTATCTGCAATGGAAGCCCGAGGCCTATGCCGCCGACGGCACCGTCACCGACGAATCGACGGCGAAATTCCTGGGCGGATTCGTCGACGCCTTCGTCGCCTGGATCGAAAAGCACGGCTGAGAATGGACCAGGCCCGGGCCGCGAAGGCGCGGTCCCGGGTCCAGCCGTCAGACCGGGGCCGGTCCCGCCGTCTCGCGCATGAAATCCAGCAGGCCGCGGGCGAAGCGGCCGGCGTCGCCGACCTGCACGCCGTTTTCGGCGATCCAGTCGAAGAGCGTGCCCGGTTCGGAACTGCCGAACCCCATGCGCCAGCCGGCGAATTGCCGATCGGGCAGTTCGCCCCGCCACAGGTATTCGACGCCCTCGTGGCGCGGGTCGGCCTCGATCAGCGCGCCGACCTGCTGCAGGGCCTCGGCCGGGCCTTCCAGCCATTGATAGAAGCGGCCGTCCTCATGGTGCAGATAACCGGTCAGCCCATATTCGGCATTGCGGGCCCGCGCCGCCTGCAGGATGGCGCGGCATTGGCCGGACCGCGCGTCGAGCGTGGTCCGGCTGCGATACAGAAAGAATGCCGTCACCCTATTGGTCCAGGAATGACCGCAGCTTGCGCGAGCGCGAGGGGTGCTTCAGCTTGCGCAGCGCCTTGGCCTCGATCTGGCGGATGCGCTCGCGGGTGACGCTGAACTGCTGACCGACCTCTTCCAGCGTGTGGTCGGTGTTCATGCCGATGCCGAAGCGCATCCGCAGCACCCGTTCCTCGCGCGGGGTCAGGCTGGCCAGGACCCGCGTGGTGGTCTCCTTGAGGTTTTCCTGAATGGCGCTGTCGAGCGGCAGCACGGCATTCTTGTCCTCGATGAAATCGCCAAGCTGGCTGTCCTCTTCGTCCCCGATCGGGGTTTCGAGGCTGATCGGCTCCTTGGCGATCTTCATCACCTTGCGGACCTTTTCCAGCGGCATCTGCAGCTTTTCGGCCAGTTCTTCGGGCGTCGGCTCGCGGCCGATCTCATGCAGCATCTGGCGGCCGGTGCGGACCAGCTTGTTGATCGTCTCGATCATATGCACCGGGATGCGGATGGTGCGCGCCTGGTCGGCGATGGAGCGGGTGATCGCCTGCCGGATCCACCAGGTCGCATAGGTCGAGAACTTGTAGCCGCGCCGATACTCGAACTTGTCCACGGCCTTCATCAGGCCGATATTGCCTTCCTGAATGAGATCAAGGAATTGCAGGCCCCTGTTCGTGTATTTCTTGGCGATGGAGATCACCAGGCGCAGGTTCGCCTCGACCATTTCCTTCTTGGCCTGGCGCGATTCCTTTTCGCCGCGCTGGACCTGGCTGACGATGCGGCGGAATTCCTCGATGTCGACGCCGACGCGCTGGCCGACCATGGCCATCTCGGCGCGCAGGCTTTCGACCTGGTCGCGCGAACGCTCGAACAGCGCCTGCCAGCCGCGGCCCTTGTGGGTCATCATCCGGTCGACCCAGGTCGGGTCCAGCTCGCTGCCGCGATAGGCCTCGATGAATTCGCGACGGTTGATGCGGGCGCCGTCGGCCAGTTTCACCATGCCCGAGTCGATGGTGACGATGCGGCGGTTGATGCCATAGATCTGGTCGACCAGCGCCTCGATCCGGGCGTTGTTCAGATGCAGCTCGTTCACCAGTCCGACGATGCGCGAGCGCAGCACCTGATAGTCCGATTCCTGCGCGGCCGAGAAGGTGTCGTCCTCGTTCAGCGTGGCGGACATGCGGTTGTCCTGCATATGCGCCAGCTCTTCATAGCCCTGGGCGATGGCCTCGAGCGTCTCGAGCACCTTGGGCTTCAGCGAGGCTTCCATCGCGGCCAGCGACAGGTTCTGGCCGTCGTCGTCCTCTTCCTCGTCTTCGCGGCCGATGGGATTGCCGTCGGCATCCAGCTCCTGCTCTTCCGAGCCGGCGGCATTGCCGGCGGCGGGCGAGGCGGCGCTGTCCAGCACCTCCTCTTCCTCGGCCTCGGCCTCGTCCTCGTCCATGGCGCGGCCGAAGGTGGTTTCAAGGTCGATCACGTCGCGCAGCAGGATGTCCTCGTCCAGCAGCTCCTGGCGCCAGAGCGTGATCGCGCGAAAGGTCAGCGGGCTTTCGCACAGGCCCGCGATCATGGTGTTGCGGCCGGCCTCGATGCGCTTGGCGATGGCGATCTCGCCCTCGCGCGACAGCAGTTCGACCGAGCCCATCTCGCGCAGATACATCCGCACCGGATCGTCGGTGCGGTCCAGCTTTTCGGTCTCGGCGGTCGCGACGGCGATCTCGCGCGAGCTCGAACCGGTGGTGGCGACCTCGCCCCCGGTCTCGCCCTCTTCGGCTTCCTCGTCGCTTTCGACCACGCGGATGTCCATCTCGGAGAGCATGGACATGACATCCTCGATCTGGTCGGAACTGACTTGTTCGGGGGGCAGGACGGCGTTCAGCTGGTCATAGGTGATGAAACCGCGCTCGCGCCCTTCGGCGATCATGCGCTTGACCGCAGCCTGCGACATGTCCAGCGAATGATCGTCGTCCTTGGTGTCTGGCTTCTGGTCGTCGTCGTTGGCTGCCATGCTGGCTCCCTTGAAACGATGATTCGCGAATCGGCGAATCGGGATCGGCTATCGGTCGGTTCTAGCGCGTGTCGCGGGCGAATCAAAGCCTGCGGCCGCTGCCCCGGCTAGGTGATTCGGGGGCGACGATTCGCCCCCGGCTCAGCGGCGCGGCTTGCGCCAGATCTCGTTCTTCAACGCCGATTCCAGGATGGCCCGGAAGGCGTCGCTGTTCTCGCCCAGGTCCGACAGGTCGGCCAGCGAGGGGTGGTCGGCCTGCTGACGGGCGCGGGCGGACTGGGCCATGCGCCAGGTCAGGCCCTCGTCGGCCAGGCCCTGGATCTCGGCCTCGGCGCGGGCGATTTCCTCGCGCGCGGCGCGTCGCGCCTCGATCCGGTCCAGGGCATTGGCCAGGATTTCCGCGGCGGCGTCGCCGTCATGCGGGCGCAGGATCGCCGGAGCCGCCCTCACATGGGGTTCGGCGAGGATCGATTCAAGGGCGCGCTGGCCGGCCTGGGACTGGGCGCCCGACAGCAGGTCGTGGATCAGCGCGGCGCGGTCCGGGTCCTGCGGCTCCAGCCGCTCCAGCCGCGATTCGACCGCGGCGATCAGGTCGGGATGGGTCGCGCAGATCGCCAGCACCATGGCCTCGATCAGGAACTCCGCCTCTTCCTCGCCGGCGCCGGGCAAGGACAGGCGCGAGGCTCGGGTCGGTGCCGCCGGCGCGACCGGCTGGAAGCGGGCGTTTCGGCCCTGCCCTGGTCCCTGCCAGGCTTCGCGCGGCGTACGGGCCGGTCCCGGGTCGCGGCGGCGGTTGCCGAACAGTTCCCATTTCAGGTTGCGCAGCACGGCGTGGTAATGGTCGCGGGTGTCCTTGTCGGGGATCCGCGCCACCGCCTCGGCCAGCGCCTTGTCCAGGGCGGCGCGGCGTTCGGGACTGTCGAAGACCCGGCCCTCGGTCTCGCGGCGCCACAGCAGGTCGACCAGCGGCCGCGCCTCGTCCAGCACGGCGGCCATGGCGCCGGCGCCGCGGGCGCGGATCAGGTCGTCGGGATCCTGGCCCTGCGGCAGGAAGGCGAAGCGTAGCGCCTGACCCGGCCCGGTCATCGGCAGCGCCAGGTCGATCAGCCGCATCGCCGCGCGCAGCCCGGCGCTGTCGCCGTCGAGCGCGATCACCGGCTCGGGCGAGATGCGCCACATCAGCCGCAACTGGTCCTCGGTGATCGCCGTGCCCAAGGGCGCCACCGCGCCCTCGAACCCGGCGCGGACCAGGGCGATCACGTCCATATAGCCCTCGGCCACCACCAGCGGCTTGCCCTTGGCCACCGCCGCCCGGGCCGGTCCGACGTTGTAGAGATTGCGGCCCTTGTCGAAGAGCGGCGTTTCCGGGCTGTTGAGATATTTCGCCCGCGCATTCGGGTCCATGGCCCGGCCGCCGAAGGCGATGCAGCGCCCGCGCCCGTCGCGGATCGGAAAGGTGATGCGGCCGCGGAAGCGGTCGAAGGGGGCGCCGCCGTCGTCCGGCCTAGCCACCAGCCCGGCCTCGACGATCAGCGCCTCGGCGATGCCCTTGCTGCGCAGGGCGTTGAACAGGCCCTGGCGCTGGTCGGGGGCGAAGCCGATGCCGAACTGCTCGCAGGCGGCTGCGTCGAGACCGCGCCGGGCAAGATAGTCGCGCGCCTGTTCGGCCGCGGCCATGCCCAGCTGCATGCGGAACCAGCGCACCGCCTGTTCCATGACCTCGACCAGTGCGCTGCGGCGGTCAGCGCGCTGCACCTGGCGCGGGTCGCGCTCGGGCATCTGCAGACCGGCCTCCGAGGCCAGAAGCTCGACCGCCTCGATGAAGCCCAGGCCCTCGGCCTCGCGCAGGAAGGTCAGCGCGTCGCCTTTCGCGTGGCAGCCGAAGCAGTAGTAAAAGCCCTTCTGGTCGTCGACGTGGAACGAGGCGGTCTTTTCGCCGTGGAAGGGACAGGGCGCCCACCAGTCGCCCTTGGCCTGATTCGAGCGGCGCAGGTCCCAGACCACCTTGCGCCCGATCACGCGCGACAAAGGCACGCGGGCGCGGATTTCGTCGAGGAACTGGGGCGGAAGGCTCATGCCGTCTTATATCCGGCTTGACCGGGGGTTGAACAGGCTTGTGCGCGGCGATGCCTCCGGGGGGCGCCGCCCCCCGCGCCTCTGCTGCCCCTCGATGGGGCCGCAGAGGCGTCCCCCGGGGGTATATGGAAAACGGAAAAGGGCTGGGCGCGGGTCAGGCGCCCACCGCGCCCCGGACCATTTCCCAATAGACCGCCGCGACGCGGTCCTGGTCCAGGCGGCCGCCTTCGCGATACCAGTTGGTGATGCCGGTCAGCATGGCGATCAGCGCCATGGCGGCCAGGCGCGAGTCGGGGACGCGCATGCTGCCCTGGGTCATGCCGGCGATCAGGATCGCCTCCAGCGCATCCTCGTAGCGGCGGCGCAGCGCGGCGATCTCGGCGCGGTTGTCGGCTTCGAGGTTGCGCAGCTCCATATAGGACAGAAACACCGCCTCGGGCCGTTCGAGGCTGGTCTGGATGTGGAAGCGCAGGAAGGCCTGCAGCCGGTCGAGCGCCGGGCGCGCCGGATCGTCCTGCCAGGCCGCCAGCAGTTCCTCCATATGGCTGCGCAAGAGATCGGCCAGCAACGCCTGCTTGTCGGGCGTATAGGCGTAGAGCGCCCCGACCTGCAGGCCGACCTCGGCCGCGATCTGGCGCATCGAGACGGCGGCATAGCCGTGGCGCGCGAACAGCCTGCGCGCCGCGTCGCGGACCAGCGGTCCGGTGATCTCTGCCCTGGAGCCCTGGGTGCGTGCCATGCCGCCTTCTAGCAGCCCGGGCCGCCAGGGAAAGAGCGCATCTTGCCCCCGCCGCGCCCGCGGGCCTATGGTCTGCCCGGAACGGCACGGGGGACGGCATGGATCTGGCCAGGATGATCGGCATCGCGGCACTGGCGGCGCTGGCGGGCTGCGACGACGGGCGCGACTATCCGGCCCTGATGCCGACCGATCAGCTTCTGGCGCAGCCGGCCCTGCCCGGCCATGCCGCCGATGCTGCCCGCGACCCCACCGCCGCGACCGAGGCGCTGGACGCGCGCAGCCGGGCGCTGTCGGGCCGGGGCGGCGGGGCTGGGGTGGCGGATGCCGCCGCGCTCGACCGACGGGCCCAGGCGCTGCGCGCCCGCGCCAAGGCCCTGTCGCAGCGCAGGCTGGATGCCTGCCCCGAGGACCAGCCCGACTGCACCCCCGCGGCAACGGAATAGGAACGGACCATGGCCACGATCACCTGCATCGACGACCTCAAGGCGATCTATCGCCGGCGCGTACCGCGCATGTTCTACGACTATGCCGAAAGCGGCAGCTATACCGAAAGCACCTTCCGCGAGAACTGCACCGATTTCCAGCGCATCAAGCTGCGCCAGCGTGTCGCCGTGGACATGACGAACCGCAGCACCCGCAGCACCATGATCGGCCAGGACGTCGCCATGCCGGTGGGCCTGGCGCCGGTCGGGCTGACCGGCATGCAATGCGCCGACGGCGAGATCAAGGCCGCCCGCGCCGCCCGCGACTTCGGCGTGCCCTTCACGCTGTCGACCATGTCGATCTGCTCGCTCGAAGACGTCGCCGCGGCAACCCAGGCCCCGTTCTGGTTCCAGCTTTACGTCATGCGCGACCAGGAGTTCCTGGAGGCGATCATCGAGCGGGCCAAGCGCGCCAACTGCTCAGCCCTGGTGCTGACGCTGGACCTGCAGATCCTGGGCCAGCGCCACAAGGACCTGAAGAACGGCCTGTCCGCGCCGCCCAAGCTGACGCTGCCGGTCATGCTGGACCTGGCGACGAAATGGCGCTGGGGCATCCAGATGCTGCAGACCAAGCGGCGCTTCTTCGGCAATATCGTGGGTCACGCCAAGGGCGTCGGCGATACCTCGTCGCTGTCGAGCTGGACCGCCGAGCAGTTCGACCCGCAGCTGGACTGGGACAAGATCGCCCGCATCCGCGACCTCTGGGGCGGCAAGCTGATCCTCAAGGGCATCAACGACCCCGAGGACGCGCGCATGGCCGCCGGTTTCGGCGCCGATGCGATCGTGGTCAGCAACCACGGCGGCCGGCAGCTGGACGGCGCCGTCAGCTCGATCCGCATGCTGCCCGAGATCGTGGCGGCGGTGGGCGACCAGGTCGAGATCCATCTCGACAGCGGCATCCGCTCGGGCCAGGACGTGCTGAAGGCGCTGGCCCTGGGCGCGCATGCCACCTATATCGGCCGCGCCTTCATCTATGGGCTGGGCGCCATGGGCCAGGCGGGCGTGACCCGGGCGCTGGAGGTGATCCGCAGCGAGCTGGACATCACCATGGCGCTCTGCGGCGAACGGGACGTGAAGAACCTCGGCCGCCACAACCTGCTGCTGCCACCGGATTTCCTGACACCGTGGGCGTGACGCGCCCGGGCCTCAGGGCTGGGCGGTATCGTGGCGGTGCTCGTGATGGCGATGCTCGGGCTTGCCGAAGCCCGGGATCGGCAGGCGCTGCAACAGCAGCGCCACCAGCGTCGGCAGCCCGACCGCGAACAGCATCAGGTCCAGCAGATGCGTGAATCCCAGCGCATGGGCCAGGTGCAGCGCCAGCACATGCATGAAATAGATCCCGGCCGAAATCGGATCCAGCCGGATCGGCGGTGCCGGCAGCCGCGTGCCCAGGGTGACGATGAACAGCGCCGGCGCCGCGACATAGGAACTAGCCGGGATGTCCAGCATCACGGCATCGGTCCAGCGCGCCTGCACCAGCCAGGCCTCGATCATCAGCAGCCCGAAGCCGCCGATGGTCAGCGACAGCACCAGCCAGCGCGGCGGCAGCCCCTCGATCCCCAGCCGCGCCACCCGTCGGCCGCAGAGATAGCCGATGGTGACGAAGGGGAAGCACATGAAGACCCCGTTCAGGAACTTCTTCACCCCGATCTGCGCCACGCCCGACAGCGCCATGTATTGCAGCGTGACGCCGATCAGCGCGCAGACCGCCGCCGTGCCCAGCAGGATGCGGTATTCATAGGCCGGCGCCAGCGCCCGGCCCAGGGCGCGCAGGATCAGCACCAGCGCCCCGGCGACCAGGATCCCGGCCATGAACCACAGATGGAAATAACCCCAGACCAGTTCCTTGATCAGCGAGGCAACGCCGTGGATCTGGTCCAGCCAGAACGGGAAATAGACCGCCATCCAGAACAGGTAGAGCGCCAGCACCCGCCACAACCATTTCACGCCCTTGCCGCGCGCCACCGCCGAGTAAAGGAAATAGCCCGCGGCGATGCAGAAGGTCGGCACCATGACCCGCATCAGCCCGTTGCCGATCATGAACAGCCGCGGCGTCATGTTGGTCTGCAGCCAGTAGGTATGGGCAAAGGCCACCAGCACGGCCAGACCCAGCTTGAGATAGTCGAGAGAATGAATGCGATGCAATTTTGAAACGCCCCGGGCACCTCTCGCGATGCATGGGGCTTCGGATACGCCATGGCAAGCGAATTCCCGCTTACGGCGATCACTTTTCGCGCTTCACATCGGGCCCCGTTCGGGATATAGGCCCGGCTTCGGCCATGCACCCTTGGAGGATGGCCGCGAACGCTTAGCAAAGGAATAGCAAAATGGCCAAAGAGATCCCGGATCTGGTGGCCGAGGCACGCGCGGGGACAGGCAAGGGGGCCGCCCGCCAAGCTCGCCGCGAAGGCAAGGTGCCCGGTATCGTCTATGGCGACGGCAAGGAGCCGGCGCCGATCCAAATCGAGTTCAACTCGCTGCTGACCAAACTGCGCGCCGGCCGCTTCATGTCCACGCTGTGGAACCTGAAGGTCGAGGGCCAGGACGACGTGCGCGTCGTCTGCCGCGGCGTGCAGCGCGACGTGGTCAAGGACCTGCCGACGCATATCGACTTCATGCGCCTGCACCGCAACACCCGCGTGAACCTGTTCATCCACGTGAACTTCGAGAATCACGACGCCGCCCCCGGCCTCAAGCGCGGCGGCACGCTGGTCGTGGTGCGCCCCGAGGTCGAACTGGTGGTGACCGCCTCGGACATCCCCGATCACATCACCGTGGACCTGACCGGCAAGCAGATCGGCGACACCATCCACATCGAGGACGTGGCGCTGCCGGCCGGCGTGAAGCCGACCATCGACCGCAACTTCGTCATCGCCAATATCGCCGCGCCCTCGGGCCTGCGCTCGGCCGATAACGAGGAAGCCGCCGAAGGCGAAGCGGCCGAAGCCTGATCGCCGCCTCGCGGCCGAATCATCGGGCGGCATCCCCAGCGGGTGCCGCCCTTTCCCTTGTCCAGACGCCGGCGGCTTGCTAACAGGCGCGCCTGACTCCAAGGGGGAGAGCCATGGAACCCATCCACATCATCGGCGCCGGCCTCGCCGGGTCCGAGGCCGCCTGGCAGATCGCCCGCGCCGGCGTCCCGGTGGTGCTGCACGAGATGCGGCCCCAGGTCGCGACATTCGCCCATCGCACCGGCGACTGCGCCGAGATGGTCTGCTCGAACAGCTTCCGCTCGGACGACGACCGGATGAATGCAGTCGGGCAGTTGCATTGGGAGATGCGCGCGGCCGGCGGGCTGATCATGGCCATGGCCGCGCGCCACCGCCTGCCCGCAGGCGGCGCGCTGGCCGTGGACCGCGACGCCTTTTCCGCCGCCGTGACCCAAGCCCTGCTGGACGAGCCGCTGGTCAGCTTCGCCCCCGGCGAGATCCGCGACCTGCCTGCCGAAGGCCGCTGGATCGTCGCCACCGGGCCCTTGACCTCCGAGGCGCTCGGCCGTTCGATCCTGGCGGCCACCGGCGAAGGCGCACTGGCCTTCTTCGACGCCATCGCCCCCATCGTCCATGCCGAGACCATCGACATGTCCGTCTGCTGGCGCCAGAGCCGCTACGACAAGGGCGAGACCGAGGCCGAGCGCACCGCCTATATCAACTGTCCGATGACGCGCGCCGATTACGAGGGCTTCATCGACGCGCTGCTGGCCGCCGACAAGACCGAGTTCCACGAGGGCGAGACCGCCGGCTATTTCGACGGCTGCCTGCCGATCGAGGTCATGGCCGAGCGTGGCCGCGAGACCCTGCGCCACGGCCCGATGAAGCCGGTCGGCCTGACCAATGCCCACAACCCGGCCGAAAAGCCCTATGCAGTGGTGCAGCTTCGCCGCGACAATGCGCTGGGGACGCTTTACAATATCGTCGGTTTCCAGACAAAGATGAAATATGGCGCGCAAACCGATGTTTTTCATCGCATTCCCGGTCTGCAGAACGCCAGCTTCGCCCGCCTGGGCGGCATCCATCGCAACACCTTCCTGAATTCGCCACGGCTGATCGACGACCGGTTGCGGCTGCGCGCGCGGCCGAATCTGCGTTTCGCCGGTCAGGTGACCGGTGTCGAGGGCTATGTCGAATCCGCCGCCATGGGCCTGCTCGCCGGCCGCATGGCCGCGGCCGAGGCGCTGGGGCGCGACTTGGCGCCGCCGCCGCCCACCACCTCGATGGGGGCCTTGGTCAATCACATTACCGGCGGCGCCGATGCCAAGACCTTCCAGCCGATGAACGTGAACTTCGGCCTCTACCCGCCCTTGGACGCGATGCGCGGCGGCCGCAAGGGACGCAAGGACCGTTACCCGGCCTATACCGACCGCGCGAAAGCCGATTTCCAGCAATGGCTTGCGGAACAAAGTTGAACCGGACCCGGTTCGCCCCCTCGCCGACCGGCCCGCTGCATCTGGGCCATGCCTTCGCGGCGCTGACCGCCGCGCGGCTGGCGGATCCCGGCCAGTTCCTGCTGCGTATCGAGGACATCGACCGAACCCGCTGCCGCCCGGAATACGAGGCGCTGATCGCCGAGGACCTGCATTGGCTGGGGCTCGACTGGCCGCTGCCGGTCATGCGCCAGTCCGAACGCCTGCCCGCCTATCAGGCGGCGCTGGACCGGCTGGCCGCCCTGGGCCTGATCTACCCCTGCCGCTGCCGCCGCGCCGACATCCGCGCCGCGCTTTCCGCCCCGCAAGAGGGTGCTGCGCCGATCGGCCCCGACGGCCCGGTCTATCCCGGCACCTGCCGCCCGCGGCGGATGGTCGAGGCCGGGCTCGATGACGCCATCCGCCTGAACGCCGCCCGCGCGCTGGAGCATCTCGGCCTCGACGAAATCGCCTTTCTGGACGAGAATATCGCCCCCGGCCTGCCGCATCGGCTGTCGGCGCAGGATTTCATCGCCGGTGTCGGCGATGTGGTGCTGGCGCGGCGCGGCATGGGCACCAGCTATCACCTCTCGGTGGTGCTGGACGATGCGGCGCAGGGCATCACGCTGGTCACGCGCGGAAAAGACCTCATAGATTCAACGTGGATCCATGTTATTCTTCAGAAACTGCTGCACCTGCCGACGCCGCGCTATCATCACCATCGGCTGATCCGCGACGCCCAGGGCAAGCGGCTGGCCAAGCGCGACGACGCCCGCGCGCTGAAACTGTTCCGCGACGAGGGCGTCCCCGCCGCGCAGATCCGGCGCGAACTAGGCTTCTGACGGCGCCATGATCTCGACCTCGGCGCCATCGCGGATCGCGGTATAGAAACAACTGCGCCGGTTGGTGTGGCAGGCCGGTCCGGTCTGCTCGACCAGCAGCAGCAGGCAGTCGCGGTCGCAATCGACCCGAACCTCGACCAACCGCTGCACATGGCCCGAACTCTCGCCCTTGGTCCAGAACGAGGCGCGCGAGCGGGACCAATAGGTGACGCGCCCCTCCTCAAGCGTTTTCCGCAAGGAAGCCGCGCTCATCCAGGCCAGCATCAGCACCTCGCCGGTCCGGTGATCCTGCGCGATGGCGGGAACCAGCCCATTGGCGTCATATTTCAGGCTGTCGCAATCGAACATCGGCTTTCCTTTCGGCTTTGCGCTTCCTATCTAGACGCGACGGCAGCAAGGGAAAAGACCATGTCCGACAGCGACCTGATGCAGCTCTATTCCCGGCGCATCCTCGCGCTGGCCTCGGACATCCCGCATCTGGGCAAGATCGAGGCGCCGACCGGCAGCGCGCACAAGCGCTCGCCGCAATGCGGATCCTCGGTGACGGCGCATGTCGCGATGCGGGACGGCCGCATCGCCGATTTCGGGCAAGAGGTGCGGGCCTGCGCCCTGGGCCAGGCCTCGGCCGGCGTGCTGGGCCAGACCGCCCTCGGCCGCTCGCGGGACGAGATCGCCCGCGCCCGCGACCAGTTGCAAGCCATGCTGAAGCAGGACGGCCCGGTTCCGGATGCCCCTTTCGAGGCGCTTGAAGCGTTGCTGCCGGCGCGCGAATTTCCCAACCGCCACGCCTCGATCCTGCTGGCTTGGGAGGCGCTGCTCGGCGCCATCGACGCCTCGCCCGCCTGAGCGCTTTCACCGTTTCAATACCCCCGCCGAAGGCGCACCTCACGCATAACCTGATGGAGGCCGCAAAAAGAAAAAACCGGCCCCACGGGGCCGGCAGTTGCGCGCATGATCGTCCGGGGAAAGGGTTCGGCCCCAGGCGAAGGGCCGTCGATTGCGCGGGGCAGGAGGGGTCAGGCCGCCAGGATCGAGGGCAGCGAGAACAGGATGATGGCGGTCACGGAAATCGCGACGGTGCCCAGCAGGTCGGAAAGGGATTCGCGGGTCATGAGGTTTCTCCACGGTTTGTTTATACTTTGTTCTCATGGGGAGAGAACAAAGTAAAGAACTTTTTAGGAACATCGTGGGAACGTCTAGCCGGCGTCGATCAGCCTGATGGCGCGATCCTGCTCCATCAACCACAGAAGCTGGCGCACGGCGCGGCCGCGCGGGCTCTGCATGCCCGGGTCGCGCTCCAGGAAGGCCTGGGCATCCTTGCGCGCCAGCGCCATCAACGCCGATTGCCGTTCCAGGTCGGCGATGCGAAAGCGCGGCAGGCCGGATTGCGCGGTGCCGATGACGTCGCCGGCGCCGCGCATGGCCAGGTCCTCTTCGGCGATGCGGAACCCGTCCTCGGTCTCGCGCAGGATCGATAGCCGCCGCCGCCCGGTCTCCGACAGCGGCTCGTGATAGAGTAGCAGGCAGCTGGAGGCGCCGCCGCCGCGCCCGACCCGGCCGCGCAACTGGTGCAGCTGCGCCAGGCCGAAGCTCTCGGCGCGTTCGATGACCATGATCGTGGCCTCGGGCACGTTCACCCCGACCTCGATCACCGTGGTCGCGACCAGGATGCGGGCGCGGCCGGCAGCGAAATCGGCCATGGCGGCATCGCGTTCCTCGGCCGGCATCTGGCCGTGGATCAGCCGGACCTGATCGCCGAAGCGGGCCCGCAATTCCTGGAAGCGGGCCTGGGCGGCGGTCAGGTCCACGGCCTCGCTTTCCTCGACCAAGGGGCAGACCCAATAGGCCCGGGCGCCGCCGTCCAGCGCGCGGGCCAGGTGCTCAACCACCTCGGCCATACGGCCGTCGGGCATCGCCGTGGTGCGGATCGGCTGCCGCCCGGCCGGCTTTTCGTCCAGCACCGACAGGTCCATGTCGCCGAATTGCGCCAGCGCCAGCGAGCGCGGGATCGGCGTCGCCGTCATCACCAGCAGGTCCGGCGGCCGATGCCCGCCCTTGGCCCCCAGCTCCAGCCGCTGGTTGACGCCGAAACGATGCTGCTCGTCGACGATGGCCAGGCGCAGGTCGTGGAATTCGACCGTCTTCTGGATCACCGCATGAGTGCCGACCAGGATGTCGATGCGCCCCTCGGCCAGGTCGGCCAGGATATTGGCGCGGGCATCGCCCTTGTCGCGCCCCGTCAGCGCCTCCAGCCGGATGCCGACCAGCCGGGCCAGCGGCTCCAGCGCGGCCAGATGCTGGCGGGCCAGGATCTCGGTCGGGGCCATCAGCACGCCCTGCCCGCCCGCCTCGACCGCGACCAGCAGCGCTAGGAAGGCGACCAGAGTCTTGCCCGAGCCGACATCGCCCTGCAAAAGCCGGTTCATCCGCCGCGGCGCCGCCATGTCGCCGGCAATCTCCTCGACCGCGCGACGCTGCGCAGCCGTGGGCGGCCAGGGCAGTCCGGCCAGGACACGGTCCCGCAGCCGGCCGTCGCCCCGCGTGACCAGCCCCGGCCGCCGACGCCGGTCGCGGCGCATCAGCGCCAGCGTCATCTGATGGGCGAAAAGCTCGTCATAGGCCAGCCGCGCCCGCGCCGGATCGGTCGGGGACAGCGCCGCCGGCCCCTCGGGCGCATGGGCGCGGGTCAGCGCCGCCGGCCAGTCCGGCCAGCCCTCGCGCGCCAGCAGCGCCGGATCGATCCATTCGCCCAACCCGGGCAGCCGGGCCATCGCGCCCCGTACCGCCTTTTGCGCCACGCCCTGCGTCAGCCGGCCCGACAGCGGATAGACCGGCTCGAAATCCGGCGGCGGCTCGGAGTCCTCGGGCCCGATATGGTCGGGATGGACCATCTGCGCCATGCCGTCGAACAGTTCGAGCTTGCCCGAGACAAGCCGCCGTCCGCCCGCCGGCAACTGGCTTTCGATCCAGTCCTTGCGCGGGTGGAAGAACACCAGCTGCAGATCGCTCTGCCCGTCCGAGCAATGCACCCGCCACGGCCTTCCCTTGGCGGTGGGCGGGCTGTGGCGCTGCACGGCGACCGTCAAGGTGACGATCTCGGGCGCGCAGGCCTCGGCCAGCCGGGCGATGCGGCGGCGGCGGATGCCGGAATGCGGCAGGGTCAGGATCACGTCGCGCAGCCGGGTCACGCCCATCTGCGCGAAACTCTCGGCCGCGCGCGGGCCGACGCCGGCCAGCGTCTCGACGCCCGCGAACAGGGGAAAAAGCACCTCGGGCCGGCCGGGCGTCACCGCTGCGCGATCGCCAGCCATTCGTCCTCGTCGATGACCCTGATGCCCAGATCGGCCGCCTTCTTTGCCTTGGAGCCCGCGCCGGGCCCGGCGATCAGCAGGTCGGTCTTTGCCGAGACCGAGCCCGCGACATGGGCGCCAAGCGCCTCGGCCCGGGCCTTGGCCTCAGCCCGGGTCATCTTTTCCAAAGTGCCGGTAAAGACCAGCGTCTTGCCCGTGATCTCGCTGTCGCTGGCCCGGGCCTCGGGAGGCAGCGGGGTCAGGAAGCCGACCAGCCGGTCGATGGCGGCCCGTTCGGCCGGGTTGGCGAAACTGTCCGAGAGCGACATCGCCAGGACCGGGCCGATGCCGTCGCCGGCGATCAGGCCGGTCCAGGCCGCCATGGACTCGGGCGACGGCGCGGCTTCGGCCAGCGCCGCGACCCGTGCCTCGGACGGTCGGGCGCGGCGGCCTTCGGCCAGCGCCGCGGCGCGTTCGGCCTGGGCGGCGTCCTCGGCCAGACGATGAGCCAGCGCGGCGGGCCGGGCCGTGTCCAGCGCGGCGACCAGGGCGGGCCAGCTGCCGTAATGGCGGGCGAGGTCCTGGGCCGCAACCTCGCCCAGATGGCGGATGCCAAGCGCGAACAGCAGCCGCGCCAGCGGGATCTTGCGGCGCCTTTCGATGGCCTGGAACAGGCTGGCGGCGCTTTTTTCGCCCCAGCCCTTGATCTCGGCCAGAGGCGTCGCCGACAACCGCGCCAGCACATCCGGTATCGACTGCGCCGAAAGCTGCAAGGCATCGACGCCCAGCGACAGCAGAAGCGCGCGATATTCGGCCTGCGCCGCTTCGCCGGTCGCAAGCGCGGCATGTGCGAGCAACTTGTTTCCCTCGGCATCCCGCCGGGCCAGGGTGAAGATATCGGCCGGCTCGGCGATCCAGCCTAGGCGGTGGAACAGCTCGACCTGCTTGGCGCCCAGGCCCTCGATGTCGAAGGCGGCGCGCGAGACGAAATGGCGCAGCTTCTCGACCGCCTGGGCCGGGCAGATCAGCCCCCCGGTGCAGCGCCGGACCGAATCGCCCTCTTCCCGGATCGCCGGAGAGCCGCATTCCGGGCAGACCTCGGGAAAGGCATAGGGCGTCGCATCGGCGGGACGCTGGGTCAGGTCCACGTCGGCGACCTTGGGAATCACGTCGCCGGCGCGATAGACCTCGACCCAGTCGCCGATGCGGATGTCCTTGCCGCCACGGATCTCGCTGCCGTCGGCGCCGCGGCCGGCGATGTAATCCTCGTTGTGCAGCGTGGCGTTCGAGACGACGACGCCGCCCACCGTCACCGGGTGCAGCCGCGCCACCGGGCTCAGCGCCCCGGTCCGGCCGACCTGGATGTCGATGGCTTCCAGCCGCGTCCAGGCCCGCTCGGCCGGAAACTTGTGCGCCAGCGCCCATCGCGGCGTGGTCGAGCGCATGCCCAACCGCGCCTGGTACCCGAGGTCGTTGACCTTGTAGACCACGCCGTCGATGTCATAGCCCAGCGTGGCGCGCATCTGCTCGATCTCGGACCAGGTGGCCATCATCTCGGGGACCGAGCGGCAGATGCGAGTCAGCGGATTGGTCTGGAAACCCAGCGCGCCGAGCCGGCGCACCGCCTCGAACTGGGTAGCGGCCAGCGGCACGCTGATCTCGCCCCAGGCATAGGCGAAAAAGCGCAGGGGCCGCGCCGCCGTGACCGCCGGGTCGAGTTGGCGCAGCGAACCGGCGGCGGCATTGCGGGGGTTGGCAAAGATGCGGCCGCCGTCCGACTGGTTCAGCTTCTCGAAATCCTGGTGGGACATATAGACCTCGCCGCGAACCTCCAGCACATCGGGGAAATCGTCGCCAAGCAGTCGGTCGGGGATGTCGCCGATGGTGCGGGCATTGGCGGTGACGTTTTCGCCCACCGTGCCATCGCCTCGGGTCGCGGCCTGGACCAGCCGCCCGCCCTCGTAGCGCAGCGACAGCGACAGGCCGTCGATCTTGGGCTCGGCCGTGCATTCCAGCACCGCATCCGGCGCCAGGTTCAGAAAGGACCGCACCCGCTGCACGAAGGCCTGCACCTCGGCTTCGGAAAAGCCGTTCTCGAGCGACAGCATCGGCAGCCGATGCGGCACCTTGGCGAAGCGGCCGTCCGGGGCGGCGCCGACTTGGGCCGTCGGGCTGTCCTGTACGGCCAGTTCCGGGAAACGTGCCTCGATCGCCTCGAGGCGGCGCTTGCCGGCATCATATTCCGCGTCGCTGATGAAGGGGGCGTCGTCGCGGTAATAGGCCCGGTTCGCGCGGTCCAGCTTTTCGGTCAACCGGGCCAGTTCTGCCGCGGCGGTCGCGACGTCGAGTGCGCCCACCGGCGTCGGGGCATCCGTTCCGGCCATGCCGGCAACCCGATCCTCGTCCTGTCCGGTCATCCCGCCTCCGCCGCCTGCCAGCCCCGCCGGGCCCTGTCCGAAAGACGGTGATACCGGGGCCGGGGCCGGATTGTCCAGCACCCGGCCGAGCCGGCAGAGGTCAGGCGCGCAGTGCCAGCCGTTCGGGGTTCTGGGCCTCGGCCACCGGGTCGCGCAGGACATAGCCCCTGCCCCACACCGTTTCGATATGGCTTTCGCCGCCCAGGGCCGCGGCAAGCTTCTTGCGCAGCTTGCAGACGAAGACGTCGATGATCTTCAGCTCGGGCTCATCCATGCCGCCATAGAGATGGTTCAGGAACATCTCCTTGGTCAGCGTGGTGCCCTTGCGCAGGCTGAGCAGCTCCAGGATCTGGTATTCCTTGCCGGTCAGGTTCACCGGCCGCCCCCCCGCCTCGACCGAGCGCGCGTCCAGGTTCACCACCATATCGCCGGTGCGGATCACCGACTGGCTGTGCCCCTTGCTGCGGCGGATGATGGCCTGGATGCGGGCCACCAGCTCGTCCCGGTTGAAGGGCTTGGTCATGTAGTCGTCGGCACCGAATCCGAAGCCGCGCAGCTTGCTTTCGGTGTCGTCCGAGCCGGTCAGGATCAGGATCGGCGTGTCGATCCGCGACATGCGGATCTGCCGCAGCACCTCCATCCCGTGCATGTCGGGCAGGTCCAGGTCCAGCAGGATGAGGTCGTAGTCGTAGAGCTTGGCGAGGTCGATCCCCTCCTCTCCCATGTCGGTGCGATAGACGTTGTAGCTCGCGTGGGTCAGCATCAGTTCGATGCTGCGCGCCGTGGTCGGATCATCCTCGACCAAAAGGATTCGCATAATATGTCCCCTTGCTAACCAGCTGACTGGTAAAATTTCCGCGCAAAAGGTTAATATCACGTTACCAGAGAAGCTCGCAAATCTTATTCAACTTGCGGTTGCCTGAATTTTTGCAGCTGCGTGACCTTCAGCGCATTGCGCCCGTGGCGCCGAAAGGCCGAGACCCAGCCGTCGAACTCCTCGCCGGTCAGACCATAGCGGCGAATCGCCTCCTCGCGGGTCAGCAACCCGTGCTGCACGGCCCCGACCACCGCGGCCTTGCGGGACGCCACCCAGCGGGTCTGCGGCGGCGGCAGGTCGGCCAGCGTCAGGATGCTGCCGTCGGGCAGGATCGCGGTCCGCGGTCCGGGGCTTTTTCTCAAAAACATCGGCAAGTTCCTGTCTTCCTGCCTCCGTTCTGGCGCAAACTTCTTAAATCGAGGTGAAGTCGCGGCGTCTTTACCGCCGCCCACCCTTGAGAAACCGCCCGTTTTTCCTATAAATGTAGGGAAACGGCGGCCGCCTGCCGATCAGCCCGGCCGCGACAAGGACGATCCATGACAGCGCCAAGCTCGACTCTGCGCCCCGAGGCGCCGGACATGACCGTGAATTCGCTGGGCTTCGCCAAGCCTCCGGCCCAGACGCGCGTGGTCGTCGCCATGTCGGGCGGCGTCGACAGCTCGGTGGTGGCGGCGATGCTGGCGGCGCAGGGCTATGACGTGATCGGGGTCACCTTGCAGCTTTACGATCACGGCGCCGCCCTGGCCAAGAAAGGCGCCTGCTGCGCCGGACAGGACATCCACGACGCCCGCCGCGTGGCCGAGCGTATCGGTTTTCCGCATTATGTGCTGGATTACGAAAACAAGTTCCGCGAATCGGTGATCGAGGAATTCGCCGACGCCTATCTGGCCGGCGCGACTCCGGTGCCCTGCATCCGCTGCAACGAGCGGGTCAAGTTCCGCGACCTGCTGCAGACCGCGCGCGAACTCGACGCCGATTGCATGGCGACGGGGCATTATATCCGCCGCTTCGATGGGCCGACCGGGGCCGAATTGCACATGGCGGCCGATCCGAACCGCGACCAGAGCTATTTCCTGTTCTCGACCACGCAGGAACAGCTGGACTTTCTGCGCTTTCCGCTGGGCGGCCTCGCCAGCAAGGCCGAAACCCGAGCCTTAGCGGCCGAATACGGGCTGGCGGTCGCCGACAAGCCGGACAGCCAGGACATCTGCTTCGTGCCGAACGGCGATTATGCCGGGGTGATCGAGAAACTGCGTCCCGGCGCCGCCGATCCGGGCGAGATCGTGGACATGGACGGCAATGTGCTGGGGACGCATCGCGGCGTGATCCATTACACCATCGGCCAGCGCCGCGGCCTCGGCATCGGCGGCCTGGGCGATCCGCTGTACGTGGTGCGGCTGGAGCCCGAGACCCGGCGCGTGGTCGTCGGCCCCAAGCAGGCGCTGGCGACCAGGATCGTACCGGTGACCGAGGTGAACTGGCTGGGCGACGAACCCTTCGCAGGCGAGATCGCCATCACCGCCCGCATCCGCTCGACCCGACCGCCGCGGCCGGCGATCCTGCGCGTGACCGGCGCGAGCCGTGCCGAGATCGAGCTTCTGGCTCCGGAAGAGGGCGTCAGCCCCGGCCAGGCCTGCGTCTTTTATGCGACCGAGGGCACCCGGGTTCTGGGCGGCGGCTGGATCTCGCACCGCCGCGGGGGTTAGGCCGCCGCCGCCAGCAGCCGAATGCGCTCGACCATGGCCCGCAACCCGTTCGAGCGCTGCGCCGAAAGATGCTCGTCCAGACCCAGCCTGCCCAGTTCGGCACTGGCATCGATGGCGCCGACCTCGCCCACCGGCACGCCGGAATAGAGCGCATGCAGGATGGCGATCAGCCCGCGCACGATCAGCGCGTCGCTGTCGCCCTGAAAGTCGAAGCGGCCGGCCTCGATGCGCGGCATGATCCAGACCTGGCTGGCGCAGCCGTCGACCTTGGTGGCCGGCACCTGCAGCGAGGGCTCCATCGCCGGCATCGCCTTGCCCAACTCGATGACATGGCGATAGCGCTCTTCCCAATCCTCGAGAAAATCGAAGGTCTCGGCGATTTCTTCAAAGGCCGGCGTGGCCATGGCATTTCCTTTCATGGACCCTCGGGCAGACGGGCGGCATCGGCATAGCGCGCGCGAGCGACGAGGTCAAAGAGGCTTTCGCCCCCGCACGACTTGTCCTATCACTGCGGCAACGAAAGCAGACAGACGGGGACGGCGCTCATGCGGACAAGGACATTCGGCACGCTTGCCTGTGCGATGCTGGTGCTGACCGGATGCGGTCGCCTGGGGGACAGCAACTGGAACCCGATGCGCTGGTTCGGCGGCTCGTCCCAGCCGCAGACTCTGGCGCCCGAAGGCGGCTATCCCACCGCCGTGAATGACGGACGCGTGCCGCTGGCTCATGTCACCGGCGCGAAATGGGACCCGATGTACGAAGGCCGGCTGCTGGTCGTCACCGGCCTCGGGGCCAGCAAGGGCTGGTGGGACGTGGCGCTGGTGACCGAGGTGCCGATGCCCAGCGGCCGCATCCGCCCGGACGAAAACGGCGTGCTGCGTCTGCGGCTGGTCGGCAAGCCGCCCTTGCCCGACACTTTCGCCGCAGCGAACCCGGCCAATCCGGCCAGCGACACCATCACCGCCGCACTGACCATCCCGAACGCCGTGCTGCCCAGCCTGCGCGAGGTGGTGATCACCGGCGCCGGCAATGCCGTCACGCTGCGGCCCTGAATACGGGCCGGGCAAAATCCGCTGCGCGGCAGGCCAAGGCGACCCTTCCTTCGTATTTCGCTCGTCATAGCCCGCGACCCATACAGGGCGGGAGAAGAGCCGTCACCCATGGCGCCGCGGCAAGCTGATCGGAAAGGTGCCGAACCGCCGAAGTCCGGGCACAGATGCCAGGCCGCAGCAGCGGCCTGTCGCCGTTTTCCAAATACCCCGTCAAGGGCGCCGCCGGCCGCAACCGCGCCTCCGCGCCCAGCCGTTCAGCCCATCTTGCGCAGATAGGTCCAGGTCGGCACCCGGGCGGCACGGGCCACCGACCAGCTTTCCGCGTCGCCCAAATATTCGAAGCCGCCATTGGTCAGCACCCTCGCCGAGCCAGGATTGTCCTGGAAGGCCTCGGCAAAGAGCGTGCGCGAGCCATGGGGATTGGCCTCGACCAAAGCCGAAACCGCTTCGGTCGCGAAGCCGGTGTTCCAGAAGCCGGCACCAACCCAGAAGCCCAGTTCGGACTGTTCCTTGTCGATGCGGGTCAGCGAGACAACGCCCAGCAGTTCCGCCAGCTTGTTCATCGAGCCGTCAATGGCCCAGACATCCTCTTCGCGGTCGGCAGCCATGGCGCGGCGCACATAGGCTTCGGCCGCGCCCGGCGGCAAGGGATGCGGGATCGAGCGGGTTCCCTCGGCCACGCGGCGGTCGGCGGTATAATGCGCGATCAGCCCGGCGTCCGAGGCCCGCAGCGGGCGCAGCACGAAACGCTCTGTCGCGATCTCGATCTGCCGCGTGTCCGAGGCGATCAACTCGTTCATATCACTTCACTCCCCCAATTCCTCGAAAACATATGGGTGCTGCGCGCCGAAACGCGAAGGGGACCGGCTTGCGCCGATCCCCCTTTTTAGCACCGGAAGTGTTAAAAATCGGCTTACTCGGCAGCCTCGAGATTGGCGGGCAGCACGGAGATATAGGTGCGGCCCTTGAGGCCCTTGCGGAAGGTCACCTGGCCATCGGTCAGCGCGAACAGGGTATGGTCGCGGCCCATGCCGACATTGGCGCCGGCCCACCAGGTGGTGCCGCGCTGGCGCACGATGATGTTGCCGGCGACGGCCTGCTGGCCGCCATACAGTTTCACGCCAAGACGACGACCCGCCGAATCGCGACCGTTGCGGGACGAACCGCCTGCTTTCTTATGTGCCATGGGTCAGTCTCCTCAGTTGGCGGTTTCGACGCGGGTGCGGGCACCGACAGCGGCTTTGACATCGGTCTTGTCGCCGCCGTTTTCAAGCAGGTCGGTGATGCGGACCAGGGTCAGCTGCTGGCGATGGCCGCGCGTGCGCTGCGAGCTGTGCTTGCGGCGGCGCTTGACATAGGTGATGACCTTGTCGGCCTTGATCGTGTCGATGACCTCGGCCTGCACGGCGGCACCAGCGACCAGCGGCGCACCGACGGTCGAGCCGATCATCAGCACGTCATTGAACTGGATTTTGTCGCCGGCTTCGGCGTTCAGCTTTTCGACGCGCAGCACATCACCGGCCTGGACCCGGTATTGCTTGCCGCCCGTCTTGAGAACTGCGAACATTCGCTTCTTCCTTGTTTTGCCGCGTCCTTCGGCCCCTGCGGCGCAGGTGTTTTCGGGGTCGGCCCCCGCCTTCGGACAGCGCACCCGTTTGTGGGGTGAGGTTCAAAAATAACGCACCGGCAACGGACATGCGTCCGGCCGGTCGCGGGTGTATCGCGGATTCGGCCCGGCAAGTCAACAGGAATGCCGCCTATGGCGCATCGCGTCCCCGGGGAAATATTGGCGGAAGGCTCGGGTTCCCGACATCTTCGGTCCAGATGAAGCACGAATATCATGCCGGATTTGACATGGTTCCCTAACGCGCCCGCAACGCTCCGCGAAGGCGGCCGATTTCGACAGGAAGAACCCGGAGGTCTGGGAACACGCTTCTCTGCCCCAGCCGCAAAGGAGCGACTGCAGGAACAGCGAGTCGAAGACGGGCAAGATCGCGCTGACCGTGTTCAACTTCGTGGACGTGCTGGTGCGCCGGCTGCAAACGCACTTCTACGCGCTGCATGAGGCGGGGACTCCCTGATGGAACAGCGCGCAATCTGGCCCGCATCGGGCCTTGAGGTGCGCCAGCAAGGGAAGGCTCCGGTTATCCGGGGCCTGTTCCCCTATGGGGCGCTTGCCACGATGGCCGACCGGGGCAAGGTCCGAAAGGAACGCATCATGCCGGGCGCGTTCAGCTATACGCTGGACGATCCCGACCGGGAGGTGTCCTTCCTGCTGGGCCATTCCTTCGACCGGCCGCTTGCCTCGCGCCGGAACGGCAGCCTCGTGCTGCGCGACACGGAGGATGCGCTCACCTGCGAGGTGACGATTGAACCCGACCTGCTGGACGTGTCGCATGTGCGGGACGCGCTGGCGATGCTGGCGGCCGGGTTGATCAAGGGTATCAGTCCCGGCTTCCGCGTGGCCGCCCAAGGAGGTGGTGCCCGACAACGAGCGGCTGGACCCGGAGCCCGGCAATCCGGGCGTGTTCATCCGCACGCTTCTGCAACTGCTGCTTTACGAGGTCTCTTTGGTTTCGAGACCTGCCTACGAGGCGAGCCAAGCGGAGTTGCGAGCGATGCAATCCGCGCACCCGGTGCGCACGCAAGGGGGAGGATACCTTCCATGCTTACAGCTATCTCACAGGCTCGCGGCGACATGCCGGCCGGCCCCGATCCGGTATCGGTGGCGCTTGAGGCGGCCGTGAAGAACGACCGCGCCGTTGCCATGATCAGGGCCTCTTGGATTCTGGCGGAACGCTGGACGGGCCACAACTATTGGCCGGTGCTGGGGGCGACCGCCCGGGCGCAGGTGGACGTTGCCGGGGACGTGGCATGGCCGCGCGAGCCCTTCTCCTCGGCGCTGATCGTGGAACGCTGGGAGGCCGAGGGCTGGGGGGAGGTGGATGGGGGCTATGTCCCGGAGTTCGGATTGCTCGTAGGGCTGGCGCCGGGCCGCTACCGCATCCGGCAGACGGTGCCGGTAGCGCCGGAAGACCCGCCCGAGCATGTGCTTGAATCGGTGCGCGCGCTGGCGCTCTACCAGTTGATCCACAGCGCCGCGCGGCGGGAGTTCCGCACCATGGGCACCGGCGAGTCCAGCCTGACCCGGGAAGCTCTGGACGGGCTGTTCCGGGCCTCGGGCGCTGGCATCCTCTTAGCAGGGGAGGCGCGCTGGTGATGTGGCCGTTTTCCCGCCGCAAGGCTCTGTTGCACAAATCCTGTCATGGATTCATCTGATGAAACCCGTACGGTAGCTGGTCTGCATGAGCCGACCCGCATCCCCGACATACAGAACCCGGAACTGGCCAGCCTACAATGAAGCGCTCAAGCGCCGGGGTTCGCTGACGATCTGGTTCGACCCCGAGATGAGCTGGGATGCCGCGCCGACAGGCAGGCGTGGCCGCCAGCAGACCTACAGCGATGCCGCCATTCAGACGTGTCTTTCGATGAAGGTGCTCTTCGGCATGGCGCTCAGGCAGACGACTGGTTTCGTCGAGAGCCTGCTGCAGTTGGTTGGTCTCGACTGGACGGTGCCTGACTTCAGCACCCTGTCCCGTCGCCAGAAGACCCTGGCTGTGAACATACCGTATCGCGGGGCCGCTGCACCTGCTGATCGACAGCACTGGCATCAAGGTCGAGGGCGAAGGCGAGTGGCACGCCCGCAAGCATGGCGGCCCGAAACGGCGCGTCTGGCGCAAGATCCATCTGGGGATTGATGAGGAAACGCTGGAGGTTCGGGCGGTGGAGATCACAGGGAGCCACATCGGCGATGCGCCGGTGTTACCCGACCTGCTCAAACAGATCCCGGCGCACGAGCAGATCGGCCGCGTCACAGCAGACGGCGCCTACGACACCCGCAAATGCCACGATGCCATCGCTGACCGCGGCGCCGACGCTGTCATTCCGCCCCGCAAGAACGCCAAACCCTGGAAGACAGTCGCCGCCGGCGCGGGCGCACGAAACGAGGCTCTGCGGGCATCGAAATACCTCGGTCGTGCCCTCTGGCGACGATGGAGTGGATACCACCCCCGAAGCCGCGTCGAGACGAAGATGCACTGTGTGAAACTGCTGGGTCAGCGCCTCATGGCACGGGACTTTGACCGACAGGTCGCCGAGCTTCAGGTCCGTATCGCTATTCTGAACCGTTACACCGCGCTTGGCACCCCCGTCACAGAGGCCGTGGGATAGATCTGTCCGGGGAAAGGGGAAATCCGGCCATCAACTCTTTGGTGCAACAGAGTCCTTGCGCGTTCTTTCAACGGCGATCCCGTTTTCGCGCATCAGGCGACCGACGCGCCGGTGCCCCACATCGACACCGGCCTCTTTCAGTTCCTCGGTCATTCGTGGGCGGCCATAGCTGCCCAGGCTCAGGCGCGATTGTTCCTTGATATGCGCCAGAATGACCGTGTCCATGCGCTGCCTGCGGCTGGCAGGTCGGCTGCGGAAGGCCCGCAACCCACGCGGGCTGACATTCATGATCCGACACAGTCGCTCGATGGGAAAGGCCCCAAGTTGCTCTTCGACGAACCTGAGCCTCATGGCTTTTGGCTGGCGAAGAACTGGTGGCTTTTTTAGAATGTCCCTCTCCTCCTTGAGGATGCGGTTCTCGCGCCGAAGCTGTTCGTTCTCCCGCGCAAGCTCGCGATCCTCGGGCGAGACCACATCCGTGTCGCGGTGCGCTGTCACCCACTTGTTCAGCGTCGAAAGCCCAACGCCCAAATCATCCGCAACCTGCCGGCGTGTCAGCCCGCTGGTCAGCGCAATTCGCACTGCATCCTTGCGAAATTCATCCGTTCTTCCCGTGCCCATAGTTCGTCTCCCTTGCTGCACATTATGCTATCAAAGGAGCGGCACCAAACCGCGACAGGTCCAATGTAGTAGCGCAACGCCTCCACAGTTAGGATAGAAACGAACAAAGCACGAAGCAGGAATGTTGAGAGCCATGTTGAGAGGGCCCCTTGCGCGGTCCTGCGGTTGTGGTTACAGCCGGCATTGGCAATAATTTGCCCGAGTGGCGGAATGGTAGACGCAGCGGATTCAAAATCCGCCGCCGCAAGGCATGTCGGTTCGAGTCCGACCTCGGGTACCAGCCTGCAGCGGAACGTATCTGTTGCGATGCGCCGCCAGGCATCTGACAGCGGTTAAGGCGCGGATCGGGTCCTGCCCGGATCCCGGCTGCCTCTCCGGCCCATTGGCCGAAGGACGGATCGGATCAGGGAAAGATGGCGGATCTCATCGTCGGAATTTGTCGGTTTTCCTATCTCGGACGGGGGGACTGGGCCGTCTATGCCGGGCTCGAGCGCGGCTCCGCGGCCGAGATGCAGGCGCGCGAGCGTGCGGCAAGGACGCTTTACGACCCGGCCCGGCTGGAAATGCGCTTCCGCAGCTTCGAGACGCTGACGCTGCCGTCGATCAAGGCGCAGCGGCAGCCGGATTTCCAGTTCATCGTGCTGACCTCGCCCGCCATGCCGCCAGAATACCGCAGCCGGTTGGAGCGGCTTTGCGCGGGCGACGGTCGCCTCCATCTGCTGGTTTCCGAGGCGCCGGATGTCGGGGCGGCCATCGAGCCGCTGCTGGCGCAACTGTCCGAAGGCGGCCGGCACCGGCTGATGCAGTTCCGCCTGGACGATGACGACTGCCTGGGCGTCGACTACATGACCGCGCTGCATCGCGCGACGGCGGCGACGCGCGATTATGAGGCCTTGGCCTTCAGCATGCCGCGGGGGCTGCTGGTCAGCCATTACACGGGTGCCGGCCCGGCCTGGTACGAACTGGACAAGCCCTTCCATTCCGCCGGGGCGGCGCTGCGGCCGCGCAGCCCGGCGCAATGCGTTTATTCCTTCGGGCATTACGCGCTGATGCGGCGCTTTCCCAGCGTCCTGGACCCGCGCTTCCACGGCTCGCTGCAGCTGAAGCTGGAAGGTCACGACTCCCGGCCGGTCCAACCCGGGCCCCGCAGCGGGCTGACGGTGCTGCAGCGGGCCATCTTCGCCGAGCATCTGGCCCGCGCCTTTCCCTTCGTCGACATGGCGCTGCTGGAGGAATTGCTGCACGCCTAGCGGGTTACGCCGGCCGGCATCCGGTTCCTTCGGCGGGTGGTGAAAAAACCCGGAACCGCGACCGGCGGCGGCGGGTTGGTCCGGCATGAACCACCCTGGAAGGAGTGCGAAATGAACTGGGATATCATCGAAGGCAAGTGGAACCAGCTCAAGGGCAGCGTCAAGGAGAAATGGGGCGATCTGACCGATGACGAGCTGACCCAGATCGGCGGCAAGAAGGACAAGCTGGCCGGCAAGCTGCAAGAGAAATACGGCTGGACCAAGGAAGAGGCCGACGACCAGTTGAACAGCTTCTTCCGCGACAAGCTCTGACGCGGCCCCAGCGGTCCGACCATCGGCTCCCGGCGGTTTGCCGGGGGCCTTTTTCATGCCGCTGAAACGAACAAAATGCGAACCAATCTGCCATTGAACCTGATCGTCCGGCTTCTTATCTTGTCAGCCAGCAGGGGGCGCAGACTGCCTGCCTTAGGGGTTGCGCCACTTGGCGAGAAAGGACTGATTCCATGAACGAATTCGCCCAAACCACCCATCCGGTCCTGCCCTTGCGGGACATCGTGGTGTTTCCGCACATGATCGTGCCGCTGTTCGTCGGGCGCGAGAAGTCGGTGCGCGCGCTCGAGGCCGTGATGGAGCAGGACCGCCCGATCCTTCTGGCGGCGCAGATGGATGCCGCCGTCGACGAGCCGGCGCCCGAAGGCATCTATCGCACCGGCGTGCTGGCCAGTGTGCTGCAATTGCTGAAACTGCCCGACGGGACCGTCAAGGTGCTCGTCGAGGGGCGCGAACGTGTCCGCATCACGGATTTCGTGCCGAACGAGAATTATTTCGAGGCCCGCTGCGACAGCCTGGCGGAAGAGCCCGGCGATGCCGACACGCTGACCGCCCTGACCCGAGCCGTAGCGGAAGAATTTGAACGTTATGTGAAGGTCCGCAAGAATATCCCCGAAGAGGTCGTCTCGGCCGTGGCCGAGGCCCGCGATCCCGCGCGGCTGGCCGATCTGGTCAGCGGCCATCTGGGCATCGCGTTGGACCGCAAGCAGGATCTGCTGGAGACGCTGGTCACCGCCGAGCGGCTGGAAAAGGTCTATGGCCTGATGCAGGGCGAGATGTCGGTCCTTCAGGTCGAGAAGAAGATCAAGTCGCGCGTCAAGACCCAGATGGAGAAGACCCAGCGCGAATACTATCTGAATGAGCAGATGAAGGCCATTCAGAAGGAGCTGGGCGATGGCGAGGATGGTGGCAACGAACTGACCGAGCTGGAAGAGCGCATCAACGCCACCAAGTTCAGCAAGGAGGCCCGCGAAAAGGCCGAGGCCGAGCTGAAAAAGCTGAAGTCGATGTCGCCGATGTCGGCCGAGGCCACGGTCTCGCGCAATTACCTCGACTGGCTGCTGGCGCTGCCGTGGGGCGTGAAGTCGCGCACCCGCAAGGACCTCGGCAAGGCCGAGGCGGTGCTGGATGCCGACCACTACGGGTTGGAGAAGGTCAAGGAGCGCATCGTCGAATATCTGGCGGTGCAGAACCGTTCGGCCAAGCTGAAGGGTCCGATCTTGTGCCTCGTCGGTCCTCCGGGCGTGGGCAAGACCTCGCTGGGCCGGTCGGTCGCCAAGGCCACCGGGCGCGAATTCATCCGCATCAGCCTCGGCGGCGTGCGCGACGAATCCGAGATCCGCGGCCACCGTCGCACCTATATCGGCTCGATGCCCGGCAAGATCATCCAGGCGCTGAAAAAGGCAAAGACCACCAACCCGCTGATCCTGCTCGACGAAATCGACAAGATGGGCCAGGATTTCCGCGGCGACCCGGCCTCGGCCATGCTGGAGGTTCTGGATCCCGAACAGAACGCGAGTTTCGTGGACCACTATCTTGAGGTGGAATACGACCTGTCGAACGTGATGTTCGTGACCACGGCCAACAGCTACAACATGCCCGGACCGCTTCTGGACCGGATGGAGATCATCTCTCTGGCCGGCTATACCGAGGACGAGAAGCGCGAGATCGCGCGCCAGCACCTGCTGCCCAAGCAGATCGCGGCGAACGGCTTGCGCAAGGGCGAATTCTCGGTTTCGGACGAGGCGCTGACCCATGTGATCCGCTATTACACCCGCGAGGCGGGAGTGCGGTCGCTGGAGCGGGAGATCGCGAAACTGGCCCGCAAGGCCGTGACCGAGATCCTGAAGGGCCAGGTGAAATCCGTCGCCGTGACGCCCGAGAAGGCCGAGGAGTACCTGGGCGTGCGCCGCTATCGCTATGGTCTGGCCGAAAAGGACGACCAGGTCGGCGTGGTGACGGGCCTTGCCTGGACCCAGGTCGGCGGCGATCTGCTGCAGATCGAGGCGCTGAAACTGCCGGGCAAGGGTCGTATGAAAACGACCGGGAAACTGGGCGAGGTGATGAAGGAGTCGATCGATGCGGCGGCGAGCTATGTGCGCTCGATCGCGCCCCAGATCGGGGTGAAACCGCCGAAGTTCGACGCCATCGACATCCACGTCCACGTCCCGGACGGCGCGACGCCCAAGGACGGCCCCTCGGCCGGTCTGGCGATGGTGACTTCCATCGTCTCGGTGCTGACGCAGATCCCGGTGCGCAAGGACATCGCCATGACCGGCGAGGTCAGCCTACGGGGCAATGCCATGGCTATCGGCGGGCTCAAGGAAAAGCTGCTGGCGGCCTTGCGGGGCGGCATCAAGACGGTGCTGATCCCGGCCGACAACGAGAAGGACCTGGCCGACATCCCGGCCAACGTCAAGGAAGGGCTGAAGATCATTCCCGTCAGCCATGTGCGCGAGGTGTTGAAGCTGGCGCTGGTGCGTCAGCCTGACCCCGTCGAATGGGACGAAGCCGCCGAGGAGGCGGCTGCGGCCACCAGGCTTGCCGCCCGCGACCCGGACGGCGGCACGGCGGTCGCCCACTGACAAACAGGCCGCGCGGAAACCCCGCGCGGCCTTTTTCTTGACCGAAAGGCCAAAGGGAGGTGTTTCATGGCACGGTCAGAGGGAAAGCCGCAGCCGCGCGAGGTCATCGAACCCGAAGCCGCAAAGGTCTTGCAGAAGCGCGAATTGTTGGCCTTGGTTGCCCGTCGCACCGGCTTGCGCAACAGCGAGATCAAGACGGTGGTCGAGGCGACGCTGGCCGAACTCGGCGAGGCCATCGCCTCGGGCATGACGCTGGCGCTGCCGCCGCTGGGGCGCGCCCGGATCAGCCGCCGCAACGATCGCTCGGGCGGAGAGGTCATCACCCTGCGCCTGCGCCGCGCGACGTCTGGAACGCATGCTTCGTAGAACGGGAAGGTGAATGGTCCCGAATCGGGTTTCATACCGGTCAGCGCCTTGTCGTCGGGGTCTTGGATATCCAGCAGATCGATGTGCCCGATCACGCGCATGAATTCTTCCGCATCCTCCGAAGGGGTATCGACTAGGACTGTGTTCTGGACCTTGGCTGGTTGGGGATAGCAAGTATTCTGATCTGCTCGACGCAGGCGGCGGCTACATCGCCTTCGCCATCGTCACGCTCGATGACCAGGGCGCGCGTGTCGTCGATGAAGTTGAATCGCCGATGGCCTTGTCGACTATGCGGTGAGCTACAGAGCGGCGGATGCAGGATTCTCGACTGAACTACTCCCCGGAAATCGGACAGTGACGGAAGCTACGATCTGACGTCTGCTGGTCTCCAAGGACGAGGGGATCAGAACATGAGGAAGCACAGGAACCATGACGCGGGCTTCAAGGCGCGGGTGGCATTGGAAGCCGTGAAGGGCGAGCGCACGGTATCGGAGCTGGCGGCCGAATACGGCGTGCATCCGACGATGATCCATCAATGGAAGAAAGCGCTGTTGGAAGGCGCTGCGGATATCTTCGAGCGGGGCAGTCGGAAGCCGGTGGAGGTGGACGAGGAGACGGTCCGATCGCTGCATGCCAAGATCGGAGAACTGGCTGTCGTCAACGATTTTTTGTCACGCAAGCTCAAGCCGTGGACCGGAAAGTGAGGCGGCGGATGATCGAGCGGGACCATCCTGCGCTGTCGGACGGCGTGCAGTGCCGCTTGCTGTCGATCTCGCGCTCGTCGTTCTATCATGAACCGACGGGACTCTGTTGCACCAAAGAGTTGATGGCCGGTTTTCCCCCTTCCCCGGACAGATCTATCCCACGGCCTCTGTGACGGGGGTGCCAAGCGCGGTGTAACGGTTCAGTGTTGAACGGCTTGCAATAAGGACCCCGCTTCTGGGGTGATCGGCGTCCAAAATGGACCCCACCGACCGGGGGTTGGGTCCATTGTGCCTTCGATGATTATCGGAGGCCGAGCACGGGATGCTGATCGTGGAGACAATCGCAAAAATCAGGCGGCTACATTTCACCGAGGGCAAGGGGATCAAGACGATCTGCCGTGACCTGAAGCTGTCGAAGAAGGTGGTGCGGAAGGTGATCCGCACCGGGATTACCGAGTTCACCTATACCCGGACGGTGCAGCCGCGCCCGAAGCTGGGTGCCTGGCTGGGGGAACTCAACCGGCTGCTGGAGGTCAACGCCGCGCGGTCCAGCCGGGAACGTCAGTCTCTGATACAGATCTACGAAGAACTGAGCGGTCTCGGTTATGAAGGTGGGTATGACGCGGTGCGCCGCTACGCCTCGAACTGGGCACGCACTCAGAGTTCAGGCGCTTCTGCCGCCTTCGTGCCCCTGAGCTTTGCGCCCGGTGAAGCCTATCAGTTCGACTGGAGCCACGAGGTTGTGGTGATCGATGGGGCGACCACCACCATCAAAGTGGCCCATGTTCGCCTGTGCCACAGCCGGATGTTCTTTGTGCGGGCCTATCCGCGCGAGACGCAGGAGATGGTGTTCGATGCCCACGACAGGGCTTTCGCCTTCTTCAAGGGCACCTGCACCCGCGGGATCTACGACAACATGAAGACGGCGGTGGAGACCATCTTCACCGGCAAGGAACGCCTCTACAATCGTCGGTTCCTGCAGATGGCCAGCCATTATCTGGTCGAACCCGTTGCCTGCACCCCTGCTGCGGGTTGGGAGAAAGGCCAGGTGGAGAGCCAGGTCGGCACTGTCCGTCAGCGGTTTTTCGCGCCCCGCGTCAGGGTCAAGAGCTACGAGGAACTGAATGCCTGGCTGCTGGACAAGTGCATCGCCTCGGCCAGAACCAGCAAGCATCCGGAGCTGACGGACAAAACCGTCTGGCAGGTCTTCCAGGAAGAGCGCCCGCACCTTGTCCCCTATGCCGGGCGCTTCGACGGATTCCATTCACTGCCTGCGGCGGTGTCAAAGACCTGTCTCGTGCGCTTCGACAACAACAAATACTCCGTCGCGGCAACGGCTGTCGGGCGGCAGGTCGAGATCAGGGCCTATGCTGAGCGGATCGAGATCCGGCAGGAGGGCCGACTGGTCGGAGACCACCCGCGTCACTTCGGCCGGGACCGAACGGTTTACAATCCCTGGCATTATGTGCCTGTTCTGCTTCGCAAACCCGGGGCGCTGCGTAACGGCGCACCGTTCAAGGACTGGGTTCTTCCCGGAGCTCTTGAACAGATCCGCCGCAAGCTGCAGGGCTCCTCAGATGGCGACCGCCAGATGGTGAAGGTCCTCGGCGCTGTGCTGACGGAAGGGATGCCTGTGGTTCAAAAGGCATGTGCCGAAGCTCTCTCGCAAGGCGTCCATTCTGCCGATGTAATCCTCAATATTCTATCCCGCAGGCGAGATCCGGAACCACCACCGCTTCTGCTGACCTCTCCGTGTCAATCGGCATTCAAACGGGCCCCCTGATCGGCGTCCAAAAGTGACCCCTTTGGCGCGCGGGTGAGCAGGCCCGTGGCGGCGTAGCTTTCCAGCTGGCGCAGCCGACGCGGGCCTGCGTTTTGGAGGGTGTTCAGGCTCGGGTTTTGATGCGCCAGCTGTCGTTGCCGGTCTCGACGATGTCGCAGTGGTGGGTGAGCCGGTCGAGCAGCGCGGTGGTCATCTTTGCGTCTCCGAAGACGGTCGGCCACTCCCCGAATGCGAGGTTGGTGGTGACGATGACGGAAGTCTGCTCATAGAGCTTGCTGATCAGATGGAACAGCAGCTGGCCGCCGGACTGCGCGAATGGCAGGTATCCGAGTTCATCGAGGATGACGAAGTCGAGCCGCATCAGATGTTCTGCAAGCCGGCCTGCCCGTCCGGCACGGGCCTCGGCCTCCAGCCTGTTCACCAGATCGACGACATTGAAGAACCTGCCCCGGGCACCATTGCGGATGACCGCGCGCGCTATGGCCACAGAGATATGGGTCTTGCCGGTCCCGGTGCCGCCAACCAGCACGACATTGCGCTGTTGGCTGAGGAACTCCCCGCTGGCCAGATCTCGCACCAGGGTCTCGTTGATTGGGGTGTCATCGAAGGTGAACTCCTCGATCTCCCGGGCATAGGGCAGCTTGGCGGTGGTGATCTGGTATTTGACCGACCGCGCTTTCTTCTCGTTGATCTCGGCGGCCAGAAGATCTCCAACGATCTGGCGGGGTTCGTGCTGGCGGCGCACAGCCACCGCCATGAGTTCGTCATAAGCGGCGCGCATCCCGTAGAGCTTCAACTCGCCCATTGCAGCCATGATGTCAGCACGATCCATCAGCAGGCCCTCCGCAGCAGATCATAACGGGCGCAGTCCGCCACAGGCTCATGGGTCAACTGCAAGGCCGGAGAGGTCAGCAGAAGCGGTGGTGGTTCCGGATCTCGCCTGCGGGATAGAATATTGAGGATTACATCGGCAGAATGGACGCCTTGCGAGAGAGCTTCGGCACATGCCTTTTGAACCACAGGCATCCCTTCCGTCAGCACAGCGCCGAGGACCTTCACCATCTGGCGGTCGCCATCTGAGGAGCCCTGCAGCTTGCGGCGGATCTGTTCAAGAGCTCCGGGAAGAACCCAGTCCTTGAACGGTGCGCCGTTACGCAGCGCCCCGGGTTTGCGAAGCAGAACAGGCACATAATGCCAGGGATTGTAAACCGTTCGGTCCCGGCCGAAGTGACGCGGGTGGTCTCCGACCAGTCGGCCCTCCTGCCGGATCTCGATCCGCTCAGCATAGGCCCTGATCTCGACCTGCCGCCCGACAGCCGTTGCCGCGACGGAGTATTTGTTGTTGTCGAAGCGCACGAGACAGGTCTTTGACACCGCCGCAGGCAGTGAATGGAATCCGTCGAAGCGCCCGGCATAGGGGACAAGGTGCGGGCGCTCTTCCTGGAAGACCTGCCAGACGGTTTTGTCCGTCAGCTCCGGATGCTTGCTGGTTCTGGCCGAGGCGATGCACTTGTCCAGCAGCCAGGCATTCAGTTCCTCGTAGCTCTTGACCCTGACGCGGGGCGCGAAAAACCGCTGACGGACAGTGCCGACCTGGCTCTCCACCTGGCCTTTCTCCCAACCCGCAGCAGGGGTGCAGGCAACGGGTTCGACCAGATAATGGCTGGCCATCTGCAGGAACCGACGATTGTAGAGGCGTTCCTTGCCGGTGAAGATGGTCTCCACCGCCGTCTTCATGTTGTCGTAGATCCCGCGGGTGCAGGTGCCCTTGAAGAAGGCGAAAGCCCTGTCGTGGGCATCGAACACCATCTCCTGCGTCTCGCGCGGATAGGCCCGCACAAAGAACATCCGGCTGTGGCACAGGCGAACATGGGCCACTTTGATGGTGGTGGTCGCCCCATCGATCACCACAACCTCGTGGCTCCAGTCGAACTGATAGGCTTCACCGGGCGCAAAGCTCAGGGGCACGAAGGCGGCAGAAGCGCCTGAACTCTGAGTGCGTGCCCAGTTCGAGGCGTAGCGGCGCACCGCGTCATACCCACCTTCATAACCGAGACCGCTCAGTTCTTCGTAGATCTGTATCAGAGACTGACGTTCCCGGCTGGACCGCGCGGCGTTGACCTCCAGCAGCCGGTTGAGTTCCCCCAGCCAGGCACCCAGCTTCGGGCGCGGCTGCACCGTCCGGGTATAGGTGAACTCGGTAATCCCGGTGCGGATCACCTTCCGCACCACCTTCTTCGACAGCTTCAGGTCACGGCAGATCGTCTTGATCCCCTTGCCCTCGGTGAAATGTAGCCGCCTGATTTTTGCGATTGTCTCCACGATCAGCATCCCGTGCTCGGCCTCCGATAATCATCGAAGGCACAATGGACCCAACCCCCGGTCGGTGGGGTCCATTTTGGACGCCGATCACCCCAGAAGCGGGGTCCTTATTGCAAGCCGTTCAACACTTGGCGTCCATGCGCATATTGCGCTCTGCACATATGGGCACGGCCAGCACATGCACATGCGGGTGGGATTCATCGAGATGCTCGACGATGCTCAGCACCTCGGCCGCGTTACGCGCGGCATCGTCCCTGGCGAAGACGATCACGTCACTGCGCCAGCGCAGATACTCAGCCTGGTCCATGTCTCCGACCGGATCGGGAAAGCTGAACACGCTGGCGATCATCACGTGGGTGTCGCTGCGGATGCCCCGCAAGGCGTCCTTTCGATCCGGCTGCTCCTTGCGCAACCGACGCAGCAGCTTGTTCTGTTCGGCAATGCGCTGCTCAATCAGCGCGACCACCTCCGAGGGCCGGATGCCTTCGAGGATAGTGGGCGGCTGCGGATTCCCGGCATGCGGGCAGGCCCCGTCCAGCCGTTCGGCCTCATCGGCGATATCGCTGACCGACCGGCTCTTGCTGCTGCCCTTGCGCGAATAGGTCTGCTTGTGCGCAAAGATCGATTTGCCGCTACGCTCAGACATAACGCAATCCCTCGCTGAAGCCCGCGGCGCGCACTTGGCTGCGGGAAACCAGCTCCAGGTCCAGCGCCATGCGGACCTGCCCGACGCTCAGGGTCCGGCACAGGGGATGACGGGATTTGATCCAGTCGGCAGTTTTTGCCGCATGCGCTGGGGTCGGTTTCTGAGGCGGTTCCGGCTCGTCCTCGATGTAATCGCGCCAGCGGCCCGTCTTAAACCAGTTATCCGAAAAGCAGACCTTTGAGCGCGTATAGCCTGCGGTCTCCAGCGCATAGCGCTTTACAGCCGAGAGAAGCTTTTCATACCCGACCTCCTGCACAGCAGCCTCGACGTGGTGCAGGCAGGCCGCTTCGTTGCGACGTCGGTCGGTCGGATAGGCCTTCAATATCTCCAGAGATTCCGCCGCCGCCTCGCGTGCACGCGCATGCGAAGGTGGTTTATGGATGGTTTCAGGATGGTTTGGGGTCCGCTGTGGACGGGGTACCGGGTCCGCAGCGGACCCCGTTCCGGGTTCACGGCAGACCCCGTCCTCTGTGGACCCCGTCTCATCATCGGGTTCGGCAATGCCCTCCAGGGTGCGGACGGCGGCAAGGGAAATGCGATAGACGACGGTAAAACCGTTCTTGCAGGCACGGCGGCCGGTCTCGATCAGGATGCCTTCGTTCAGGAACTCATTGATCGTGCGCTTGACGGTGGTTTCGCCAAGCTCGGTGTGCCGCTGGATCGTCCCCTTGGAGCACCAGATGCCCGACCCGTCATCGCTGGCCTTGTCGGCCAGAAACATGATGATCTGCTTTCGCACCGGACTGCCGAAGCGCCGCCCGGCGCAAAGATTCGCGACCTTCCAGCTCATGCCGTACCTCCCCACGGGATTGCGCGGCGGGCAGCTGTGACATATTCTTTTGCCAGAAGACCTTTGACAGTGCCGTCGGATGGAGTGCCAGCTCCACCGACGGTTTTCTTTTGCGCAGGCAAGGCCCGGAACTGCGGGACACCTGCGTCATAACCCATTGATTTGCATGCTGCCGCATTGCGCGAATGCGGGACACCACTTCGTTGATATCGTTCGATTTTCAGAAGAAGTGGTGGGCGACCCTGGAATCGAACCAGGCATGGGTCTCCCCGGCGGAGTTACAGTCCGCTGCCGCACCTTGCAGCACGTCGCCCGCCGAACGCTTCGGCGTGAGGGGGTGATTAGCCCGGCCCGCACAGGGCGTCAAGCGGTGCGGAGGCAGTTTTTGCGGTTTTCCCCAATCGCTCCGCCCGACGCGGAAACCTTGCATTCCCCGGCGAATTCTGCGCAGTCGGACAGGAAACCGGGATCGCGACATGGCCGAGAAAGCTCAGAAATCCAAGAAACCCGCCTGGGTCATCGACAAGGAACGCGCGCGTCGCGCCGCAGCGGCCGAGACCGTGTGGCTGTTCGGCTTGCATGCCGTGCGCGACGCGCTGGCCAATCCCGCGCGCGAGAAGCTGCGGCTGGTGGTGACGCGGAACGCGCTGGACCGGCTGGGCCTCCTGACCGACGGCATCGCGCCCGAACTGGCCGATCCGCGCGTCTTCGACCGCAGCGTCCCGCTGCCGCCCGAAAGCGTGCATCAGGGCGCAGCGCTGGAGGTCAAGCCGCTGAAATGGGGCAGCCTGACCGACCTGGCGCTCTCCGGTCCCGGTCGACCGCTGCTGGTGGCGCTGGACCGTGTGACGGACCCCCACAACGTCGGCGCCATCCTGCGCTCGGCCGAGGTCTTCGGCGCCCGGGCCGTGATCGCGCCGGCGCGCCACAGCGCCCCCGAGACCGGCGCCCTGGCCAAGACCGCCTCGGGCGCGCTGGAGCGGCAACCCTATCTGCGGGTCACCAATCTGGCCGACGCCCTGATCGAATTGCAGGGCATGGGCTATGTCGTCCTGGGCCTCGACGGCACCGGGCAAGAGACGCTGCCCGAGGCCGTGGCGCAGCTGGCCGGCCGGCCGATCTGCCTGGTTCTGGGCGCCGAGGGCCCCGGCCTGCGCGAGCGCACGCGCGAGACCTGCGACCGCATCGCCCGTATTCCCTTCGCTGCGGATTTCGGCTCGCTCAACGTCTCGAACGCGGCGGCGGTGGGGCTTTACGCCGTCTCACGCGGCTGAGCGCCAGGATCACATCGCCGCTAGAAAATCGCCCGCTCGGTTGAGAATCGCGGGGCGATTTGCCAGATCGAAGGTCAGATGTCCTCCAACGATCGTGCCAAGATGATTCGCCCGCTTCTCGCCAGCCTGGTGCTTGCCCTGCCCTTTTCGCAGGCAGTGGCGCAGGATTGGGCATTGGACGGCATGGACCCGGTCTCGTATGGTGCCGAGAATGCCGCGGTCCCTGGTCGCAGCGACCTTGTGACGCTGTGGCGGGGCAAGTCCTGGCATTTCGCCACCGAGCAGAACCGCAACCTTTTCGAAGCCAATCCCATGGCTTACGCGCCCGGCCTGGGCGGGCTTTGCGTCGTTGCCCTGTCCGAGGGCCGCTCCGAGCCGGGGAACCCGCGTTATTTCGTCGTCATCGGCCAGCGGACCTATTTCCTGCGCTCGGAAAGCGCGCGTCAGCGCCTTCTGGCCGATCCGAAGCATGTCCTGATGCGCGCAAAGGCCTATTGGGCCAGAATGAATCCCTGAATTCTCACTTTTTTGCGATGAGGGTGGAACTTTTGGGCCACAGTTTCCATTTATTTAGGGAACATGGCCACGGAACGGTCATGTTCAGATCACTGTCCCTCGTTCCGCGACTTGCGCCCGGCCAGACCTCTGGACCGGGCGCTTTTTCCATGCCACTTTGAGTTGTGATCTGGGGGAGGATCAGATGAACCTGGCTATTCTTCGCGATATCGGCCCGTCGCCGGTCGATGACGACATCGCGCGCATCGCCCGCTCGACCCGCTGCATCGCCATGATCGGATTGTCGCCGAACGAAGCCCGGCCGTCCTGGGGCGTTGCGCGCTATCTGAAGTCGCAGGGTTTCCGCGTGATCCCGGTCAATCCGGCCCATGCCGGCAGCGCGATCCTGGATGAACAGGTCTATGCCGACCTGCATGCCATTCCGGCCGAGGCTGGTGTGGATATGATCGACATCTTCCGCCGCTCGGACGCGGTGCCGACCATCATCGATCAGGCCCTGGCCAGCCTGCCGCGCCTGCGCACGATCTGGATGCAGCTGGGCGTCAGCCATCCCGCGGCGGCGAATCGGGCCCGCGGCCGCGGGCTGACGGTGATCGAGAACCGCTGTCCCAAGATCGAATTCCCGCGGTTCCTCTAGGCGGACGAAAAAGGCCCCGGCAGCGGTGTCGGGGCCCTGAAGATACGGCCGCGACCCTTGGCTCAGGTGCCGGAATAGAGCCCTTCATAGATCGGGCCCAGCGTGTCCACCTCGAACAGCGAGCTGACAGAGGTGCCGTTCCAGATGTTCAGAATCGCCTGCGCGAACATCGGCGCGGTCGGCACGATGCGGATGTTCGAGGCGGCCTTGACCTTTTCGGAGGGCTCGATGGAATCGGTGATCACCAGCGATTTCATCACCGAGTTCTGCACCCGCTCGACCGCCGGGCCGGACAGGACGCCATGGGTGATATAGGCATGGACCTCGACCGCGCCATGCTCGGTCAACACCTGCGCCGCCTTGCACAGCGTGCCGGCGGTGTCGCAGATGTCGTCGACGATGATGCAGGTCTTGCCGGCAACCTCGCCGATCACGGTCATCTCGGCCACTTCGCCGGCCTTCTCGCGCCGCTTGTCGACGATGGCGAGCGGCGCACCGATGCGCTGCGCCAGTTCCCGCGCCCGCGCCACGCCGCCCACGTCGGGCGAGATCACCATCAGGTCCGAGATCCGGTCGCGGAAATGGTGCAGCACATCCAGCGCAAAGACCGGCGCGGCATAGAGGTTGTCCACCGGAATGTCGAAGAAACCCTGGATCTGCGCCGCATGCAGGTCCAGCGTCAGCACCCGGTCCACGCCGGCCTCGGTCAGCAGGTTCGCCACCAGCTTGGCGCTGATCGGCGTGCGGGCCTTGGCGCGGCGGTCCTGGCGGGCATAGCCGAAATAGGGAATGACGGCGGTGATCCGGTCGGCCGACGAACGCTTCAGCGCGTCGGTCATGATCAGCAGCTCCATCAGGTTGTCGTTCGCCGGGTTCGAGGTCGGCTGGATGATGAACATGTCCTCGCCGCGGACGTTCTCATAGACCTCGACGAAGATCTCCTGGTCGTTGAACCGCTCGACGCGGGCTTCGATGGGCGCGACGTTCATCCCGCGATGCATCGACATGCGCCGGGCGATGGCATTGGCCAGCGGTCGGTTCGCATTCCCCGCGATCAGCTTCGGTTCGGTCATGGCCGGCATGGCTGGCTCCGTAAGGGTGGATTCGTGTGATTGCACCCCGCTTAGCACCGGGCTAGCTTGCCCGCAAACCCCGGAGACCCCGCCATGGCGCATATCGACTATTACTTCGGCACCCCCAGCCCGTGGAGCTATCTGGCCGGCGACCGGCTGGAGCGGATCGCGGAAAAGCACGGCGCCACCGTCACCTACAAGCCCGTCGATTTGCTGCAGCTTTTCGACCGCACCGGCGGCGTGCGCCCGGCGAACCGACACCCCTCGCGCCTGGAATATCGCGCGCAAGAGCTGCGCCGCTGGTCCGAGACCCTGGACATGCGCCTGAATCTCAAGCCCGCCTTCTGGCCGGTGAACCCGGCGCCCTCGTCCTATGCCATCATCGCCGCGCAAGCGGCGGGCGGCGGCGACCTGCCCGGCCTGGTCCAGCGCTTCCTGCGCGCGGTCTGGGCGGATGAGGAGAACATCGCCGAGGATGCGGTGATCCGCGCCAAGCTGTCGGCCTCGGGCTTCGACCCGGCGCTGGCGGACAAGGGGCTGTTCATCGGCGCCGAGACCTTCGGACGCAATCTGGAACAGGCGGTCGAGGCCGGCGTCTTCGGCGCGCCCTTCTATGTCGTGCGCGAAACCGGCGAGCGGTTCTGGGGCCAGGACCGGCTGGATTTCCTGGACCGGCACCTGGCAGGGCTGTGAGCGGGCTGCACCTGCGCCGCTGGCCGGGCAACGAGGATCGCCCGGCGCTGGCGCTGCATTGCATGATGGGCAATGCCTCGTATTGGGGGCCGATCGCGCGCGACCTGCGCACAAGCGTGCAGATCGAGGCGCCCGACCTGCCCGGACACGGCCAGAGCCCGGATTGGGACGGCGGTCCGCCCGATTACCATACCGTCGTGACCCGGGCGGTGGCGGAGCTGATCACACGACCGCTGGATCTGATCGGCCACAGCATGGGCGCCACCGTGGCCCTGCGCATCGCCGTCGCCGCGCCCGAGGCCGTGCGCAGCCTGACCCTGATCGAACCGGTGCTATTCGCCGCGGCACCCGATGCCGCGAACGACCGGCTGCTGGACCGGATCGGCGCCCGGTTCGCGGCCGGCGAAGCGGCCGAGGCGGCGCGCGATTTCCTGGCCATCTGGGGCGGCGTCGACTGGGAATCGCAGACCGAGGCCGGCAAGGCGCGGCTGACGCGGCAGATCCGGCTGGTGCAGGCCAGCAACGAAGCCCTGCGCCGCGATTCCGCGCATATCCTGCGCGACGGCGGGCTGGAGGCCATCGACGCCCCGGTCCTGATCGTCATGGGCGCGGAGTCGCCACCGGTGATCCCGGCCATCGCCGATGCGCTGGCGGCGCGCCTGCCCGACGTGGGTCGCGCCCGGGTGCCGGGCGCGGGGCATATGCTGCCGATCACCCATCCGCATCAGGTGGCGGAACTGATCGGCCTGAACCTGCAGCGGGCCTGAATTTGGAATGCGGCCCCGGCGGACGGCGCGGCGCTGGTCGGCCGCGCCTGATCGAGGCTGCGCTTGAGCCCGAAAACGGACCTGCCCGCCGGAGTTTGCCGTCACCCGTCACCGCCACCGCGCGGGGTCGCCGCCGGGCGGCTCAATGGGCGTCGAAGTCGTCTTCGTAGCGGGTCGGGCCGATGGCCAGCCAATTGGCGCGTACCCGCGCAACCCGGGTATCGCCCCAGGTCCGGAATTGCAACTCGAACCCCTGCCGGGTGACATTTGCCGCCTGGATGTCGGCGCGCTGGTTGGCGTTGCGGTCGATATCCCACATGCTCAGGGCCACATGCACCACCGGCGGCTCGGCGAAGCTTTCGTCGAAATGCACGCGCTGCACCTCGAGCCGCGGCCCCTGGCCGGTCCACATCGGACCGCCGCTTTCAAAGGCCGAGAACATCTCGACCGAGCCCTGCTCGACCCCGACCGCAAAATGTCCGAAACGCCGCAAATCCGCCTCTCTCCCTGTGCCCCCGCATTCTGATGATAGAACGTTGGGAAACAATTAAGAAAGCCCCGGAAGCTCCGGGGCTTTCTGTCTTTTTCGTCAGTTTCCCGCCTTAGTGCGGGAAATTCGAGTGGTTCGGGTCCAGCCCGATATGGGTGCCGAGCGCCTCCATGTCGGCCAGCAGCTTGACGGCGGCGGCGACGATTTCCTCGCCGGCCGATTCACGCTCCTTGGCGGCCTGAACGCGACGATGGGCTTGCGCCATCATCTCGCTGAAGACCTGTTGCGTCATCTCGGCCCGCGGGTGGCCGCGCTCGGCCAGCAGGGTGACGGATTCGTTGTTGATCTCGGCAAAGCCGCCGGTCACCGCGAATTCCGTTTCCGAGCCGTCCGCCGCCACCACGGTCACCAGACCGGGGCGCAGGTTGACGATGGCCGGCGCATGGCCGGGCATCGCCGTCAGGTCGCCCTCGGCGCCGGGCAGGCGCACCTCGCGCACCGGGACGGACACCAGGTTCCGCTCCGGCGAGACGAGGTCGAACTGCATCGTGTCGGCCATGTCGCCCCCTTACGCCGCGTCAGCGGCGAGGCGCTGCGCCTTGGCTTTCACGTCCTCGATGCCGCCGACCATGTAGAAGGCCGCCTCCGGCAAGTGGTCGTATTCGCCGTTCACCACGGCCTTGAACGACTTGATCGTGTCTTCCAGCGGAACCTGAACGCCGTCCGAGCCGGTGAAGACCTTCGCCACGTCGAAAGGCTGCGACAGGAAGCGCTGGATCTTGCGGGCGCGGGCCACGGTCAGTTTGTCTTCTTCCGACAGTTCGTCCATGCCGAGGATGGCGATGATATCCTGCAGCGACTTGTATTTCTGCAGGATGCCCTGCACCGCGCGGGCGGTGTTGTAGTGGTCTTCGCCCACGACGGCCGGGTCGAGGATCCGGCTGTTCGAGTCCAGCGGGTCCACGGCCGGGTAGATGCCCAGTTCCGAGATCGCGCGCGACAGAACGGTCGTGGCGTCGAGGTGGGCAAAGGTCGTGGCCGGCGCCGGGTCGGTCAGGTCGTCGGCCGGAACGTAGACGGCCTGGATCGAGGTGATCGAGCCGTTCTTGGTCGAGGTGATGCGTTCCTGCATCGCGCCCATGTCGGTGGCCAGCGTCGGCTGATAGCCCACGGCGGACGGGATGCGGCCCAGCAGCGCCGACACTTCCGAACCGGCCTGCGTGAAGCGGAAGATGTTGTCGACGAAGAACAGAACGTCGGTGCCGGTGGCGTCGCGGAACTGCTCGGCCACGGTCAGGCCGGTCAGCGCGACGCGCATCCGCGCGCCCGGAGGCTCGTTCATCTGGCCATAGACCAGCGCCACCTGCGACTTCGACAGGTCGTCCGGCTTGATGACGCCCGATTCCACCATCTCGTGATAGAGGTCGTTGCCTTCACGGGTCCGTTCGCCGACGCCCGCGAACACCGAGTAACCCGAGTGCACCTTGGCGATGTTGTTGATCAGTTCCATGATCAGAACGGTCTTGCCCACGCCGGCGCCGCCGAACAGGCCGATCTTGCCGCCCTTGGAATAGGGCGCCAGCAGGTCGATGACCTTGATGCCGGTGACCAGGATCTCGGACGCGGTCGCCTGCGACGCGAAGTCCGGCGCCGGCTGGTGGATCGCACGGCGCTCGGTGACGTTCAGCGGCGCACCCTCGTCCACCGGCTCGCCGACGACGTTCAGGATGCGGCCCAGCGTCACGTCACCCACCGGAACGGTGATCGGCGAACCGGTATCGGAGACGGGTAGGCCGCGAACCAGACCTTCGGTCGCGTCCATGGCGATGGTGCGGACGGTGTTCTCGCCCAGGTGCTGAGCCACTTCCAGCACCAGACGCTTGCCGTTGTTCTCGGTTTCCAGAGCGTTCAGAATCGCGGGCAGCTGGCCCTCGAACTGCACGTCCACCACGGCGCCGATCACCTGCGTGATTTTTCCTTTGGCCTCTGCCATGTGTTTAACCCCTACGTGTCAGAGCGCCTCTGCGCCCGAGATGATTTCAATCAGTTCCTTGGTGATCGCAGCCTGACGCGTCCGGTTGTATTCGGTGGTCAGCTTGTTGATCATGTCGCCGGCGTTGCGGGTCGCGTTGTCCATCGCGCTCATCCGGGCACCCTGTTCCGAGGCCGCGTTTTCCAGCAGCGCCGCGAAGACCTGGGTCGCCACGGAACGCGGCAGCAGGTCGTTCAGGATCGCGTGCTCGTCCGGTTCGTAGTCGTAGAGCGACGAGGCGCCGGCCTCGCCCGCATCCTCGATCACGGCGGGGATGATCTGCCGGGCGGTCGGAACCTGGCTGATGACGGATTCGAAACGGTTGTAGAACAGCGTCGCCACGTCGAACCCGCCCGCATCGAAGCGGTCCAGGATTTCATCGGCGATGCCGCGCGCGTTCTCGTAGCCGATGCGCTTGACCTCGCTCATGTCGACGTGATGCACGAACAGGTTGCCGTATTCGCGCTTGAGCTGCTCGCGGCCCTTCTTGCCGACGGTCAGGATTTCGACCTGCTTGCCCTGGGCCTGCAGGTCGTTCAGGCGCTGCCGGGCCAGCTTGACGATGGACGAGTTGAACCCGCCCGCAAGCCCGCGCTCCGAGGTCATCACCACCAAGAGGTGGCGGCGATCCTCGCCGGTGCCGGCCAACAGGCGCGGCGCGTTGTCCGAACCGGCCGCCGAGGCGGTCAGCCCGGCCATGACGCTGGCCATGCGGTCGGCATAGGGACGCGCAGCCTCGGCCGCCTCCTGCGCGCGGCGCAGTTTCGCGGCGGCGACCATCTGCATCGCCTTGGTGATCTTGCGCGTGTTCTTGACGCTGCCGATCCGGTTCTTGAGATCCTTGAGGCTGGGCATCTGTCACCCTCCTCAGGCGTAGGTCTTGGCGTAACCGTCCAGAGCCGCCTTGATCGCATCCTCAAGCTCGCCCGACACCTTGCGGTCGTTCTTGGTCATGTCCTCAAGCAGGCTGGCTTTCTGGTTGCGCAGATACTGAAGCAGGCCGTGTTCCCATTTGGTCACGTCCGCGACCGGGACGCTGTCCAGATAGCCCTTGGTGCCGGCATAGATCACGATAACGATCTCGGCATTGGTCAGCGGCGCGTATTGCGGCTGCTTCATCAGCTCGGTCAGGCGCGCGCCGCGGTTCAGCAGCTTCTGCGTCGCGGCGTCGAGGTCCGAGCCGAACTGCGCGAATGCCGCCATCTCGCGATACTGGGCCAGTTCCAGCTTGACCGGGCCGGCGACGGATTTCATCGCCTTGGTCTGGGCGGCCGAACCGACGCGCGACACCGACAGGCCGGTGTTCACGGCCGGGCGGATGCCCTGGAAGAACAGTTCCGTTTCCAGGAAGATCTGGCCGTCGGTGATCGAGATCACGTTGGTCGGGATATAGGCCGACACGTCGCCCGCTTGCGTTTCGATGATCGGCAGCGCGGTCAGCGAGCCGGCGCCGTTGTTCTCGTTCAGCTTGGCCGAACGCTCGAGCAGGCGCGAGTGCAGATAGAACACGTCGCCCGGATAGGCTTCGCGCCCCGGCGGACGGCGCAGCAAGAGCGACATCTGGCGGTAAGCCACGGCCTGTTTGGACAGGTCGTCATAGATGATCAGCGCATCCATGCCGTTGTCGCGGAAATATTCGCCCATGGCGGTCGCCGAATAGGGCGCCAGGTATTGCATCGGCGCCGGGTCCGAGGCGGTCGCGGCCACGACGGTGGTGTAGGCCATGGCGCCGGTCTCTTCCAGCTTCTTCACCAGCTGGGCGACGGTCGAGCGCTTCTGGCCGACGGCGACATAGATGCAGTGCAGGGTCTTCATGCCATCGGCCTCGCGGCCGTTGTAGTTCGCCTGGTTCAGAATGGTGTCTAGGGCGATGGCGGTCTTGCCGGTCTGGCGGTCGCCGATGATCAGCTCGCGCTGGCCGCGGCCGACGGGGATCATGGCGTCGACCGATTTCAGGCCGGTCGCCATCGGCTCGTGCACCGATTTGCGCGGCATGATGCCGGGGGCTTTGACGTCGGCCACAGCCATGATCGGGTCGACGATCGGGCCCTTGCCGTCGATCGGGTTGCCGAGCGCGTCGACGACGCGGCCGAGCAGGCCCTTGCCGGTCGGGACTTCCACGATGGCGCCGGTGCGCTTGACGGTGTCGCCTTCCTTGATCGAACGGTCGTCGCCGAAGATCACGACGCCGACGTTGTCGGTTTCGAGGTTCAGCACCATGCCGCGGATGCCGCCCGGGAATTCGACCATCTCGCCGGCCTGAACCTTGTCCAGACCATAGACGCGGGCGATGCCGTCACCGACGGACAGCACCTGCCCGACCTCGGCCACCTCGGCGTCCTGACCGAAATTCTTGATCTGATCCTTAAGGATGGCCGAGATTTCGGCAGCCTGGATTCCCATTATCCGACCTCTTTCATAGCATTCTGGAGGGAGGCGAGCTTGGAGCGGATCGAGCTGTCGATCATCTGCGAGCCCAGTTTGACGATCATGCCGCCGATGAGGCTTTCATCGACGCGCGCGTTCAGTTTCACCTTCTTGCCCGATTTCGCGGCCAGCGCGTCGGTCAGGCGGGACTTCTGGTCGTCGCTCAGCGCCTGGGCACTCACCACGTCGGCGGTGACCTCGCCGCGCGCGTCGGCGATCAGACCGCGCAGCTTGGCGACGAACTGCGGCAGCGCGAACAGCCGCCGGTTCTTGGCCATCAGCCGCAACGTATTGGCCAGTTCGGGCGACAGGCCCATTTTCGTGGCCAGCGCACCCAGCGCCGCTTCCTGCTGCTGGCGGTCGTAGAGGGGCGAAACGGTCAGCTCGCGCAGATCCTCGCTGGCGTCATAGGCCGAGGCCAGTTCGTCGATCTGGGCTGAAAGGGCGTCGACCCCCCCCGCATCCCGGACCAGATCGAACAGGGCCTGCGCATAACGCCCGGCGATATCAGCGGAAATCGAAGCGGAATTGGCCACGGTCATCCTTCCGGTTAGCGCAAGCTCCGCAGGCGGGCCGGCTGGCAGGCCGGTCTGTCGCGGAGCGCGGGTCAAGGGTCGGCCGTGGCGCCAAGGCTGGGCCTTCCCGAAAATCTGCGGCGTCTCTAGCAGGTGATTTTCGCTGCCGCAACCGCCTTGCACACGGAAATGCGAGCCTGTGCGGCCAATCATCCACCGGCTTAGGCGCCGATTGCGCAAACAGCCGTCAGGGGGGCGTCTCGCGCGCCCGCGTGCTGTCGCGCGCGGGAAGTTTTCCCCATCCCAGACCTTCGTCTTAGATTCGCGGCCGATCCCTTAGCCCCGGTTGCGGGCGATGCGGCGCGCGCCCTGGCCCACCGGCCTGGGCCGGGCGATGCCCTCCAGCACGTCCAGCGGGCTCGGCACGCTTACGCGCCTGCCGCGGCCGACCGGGGCCTGGACCTGCTTGCTGAACTCGGACAGCACCACGCCGGCGACCAGCACCTGGCTGATGCGCAGCCCGGCGCGTTCCCACATCTGCGCGCTCTTCAGCCAGAAGCGCCGGTCCGAGGGCGGGATGTAGAGCGCGGCCCCCGTCCCCTCGGGCACGAAGCCCGCCGCCCGCGCCTGCGCCTCGAGCTGGCCGGCGGTATAGCTGCGGCCGAAGCCGAAAGGCGTGGTCTCGGACCTGGCCCACAGCCCGGCGCGGTTGGGCACCATCACCAGCATCCGCCCGCCCGGCCCCAGCGCGCGCCAGGCCTCGTCCATCAGCGCGGCAGGGTGGTCGGCCGTCTCCAGCGCATGCAGCAGCACCAGCCGGTCCACGCTGCCGGTGTCGACCGGCCAGGCGGTCTCCTCGCACAGGACCGAGCAGTTGGGCAGGCCCGCCGGCCAGGCCATCACCCCTTGCGGCCCCGGCATCAGCGCGGTCACCCGCCGCGCCCGCCCCAGCCAGGGCCGCAGCAGGGGCGCGGCGAAACCGTAGCCGGCGACGGTCATGCCCTGGGTCTGCTCGGGCGGCCACATCCCGGTCAGCCGGTCGCGCAGCACCCGCTGCACCACCCGGCCCAATGCGCGGGTATAATAGAACTTCCGTAGCTCGTAGACGTCGTGATGCATTGCGTCCCCCGCTTCGCCCGGCCAGACTGCGGCAAAGAGAGGATTTTGCCAATGCCGCTGGAACTGGTGCCCGTCCGCTGCCTGACCGACAACTATGCCTGGCTGCTGCACGGCAACGGCCGGACCGCGCTGATCGACGCCCCCGAAGCCGCGCCGATCCTCGAGGAGCTCGCCGCGCGCGGCTGGACGCTGGACCTGATCGCACTGACCCATCACCACGCCGACCACATCCAGGCCGTGCCCGAACTGGTCGGCATGACCGGCGCCCGCGTGATGGGGAATGCCGCCGACGCCGCCCGCCTGCCGCCGCTGGACCTGCCCGTCCGCCCCGGCGAGACGGCGCGGATCTGCGACGAGCCCGCCCATGTGATCGAGGTATCGGGCCATACCATCGGCCACATCGCCTTCCACCTGCCGGATTCGGCCATGGTCTTCACCGCCGACAGCCTGATGGCGCTCGGCTGCGGCCGGCTGTTCGAGGGCGACGCCGAGACGATGTGGGCCTCGCTGTCGCGGCTGAACGCGCTGCCGGCCGAGACGCTGGTCTGCTCGGGCCACGACTATTGCCGCGGCAACGGCGCCTTCGCGCTGTCGGTCGATCCCGAGAATGCCGATCTGCGCCGAAGGCTCGCCGAGACCGCCGCCGGCCAGCGCCCCTGCGCGCCCGCGACCCTGGCCGAAGAGCGCGCCACCAACCCCTTCCTGCGGGTAGAGGCCCTGCGCGATTCCCTGGGATTCGCCGGCGAAACGGACGCCCGGGTCTTCGCCGAGCTTCGACTCAGGAAGGACAGGTTCTGAACCTCCCCCGCAAGAGCACAAGAAAATTCCGCCGCCGGGGTCCCGTCCCTGGCCGACCGCGGCGGATGCTTGAAATTTCGCCGGTGCGTGATCACATCTGCCTCAGCCACGGAAAATTCGGCACGGGCGGAAGCAAATACCGCTTGAATTGCGCGAAAATCCACCGATTCTTAACTGTATCGTGACAGTCTGGTCAGGTGGACCGCTACATCTTGGCGGCTCCAAACCGCCAGCCGACTGACAGGAGCTTGAAGTGCCTTCCTTTTCGACCTCGCTGGAACAGGCCATCCACGGCGCGCTCGCGCTGGCCAACGACCATCACCATGAGCTTGCCACGCTCGAGCACCTGTTGCTTGCGCTGACGGAAGAGCCCGATGCCGTCAAGGTGATGCGGGCCTGCAACGTCGATCTGGACGAATTGCGCCGGATGCTGGTCGAGTTCATCGAAGACGACCTGTCGACCCTCATCACCGATGTCGAGGGGTCCGAGGCCGTTCCCACCGCCGCCTTCCAGCGCGTGATCCAGCGCGCGGCGATCCATGTGCAAAGCTCGGGCCGGACCGAGGTGACGGGCGCGAACGTACTGGTCGCCATCTTCGCCGAGCGGGAATCGAACGCCGCCTTCTTCCTGCAGGAACTGGACATGACCCGCTATGACGCGGTGAATTTCATCGCCCATGGCGTGGCCAAGAACCCCTCCTTCTCAGAGAACCGGCCGGTGCAGGGCGCCGAGGGTCAGGAGCAGGCCCAGGCCGAAGCCGCGCCCGCCAAGGACGAGACCGCGCTGGCCAAATATTGCGTGGACCTGAACCGCAAGGCCACCAAGGGCGACGTCGATCCGCTGATCGGCCGCGCCGACGAGGTCGAGCGCTGCATCCAGGTGCTTTGCCGCCGGCGCAAGAACAACCCGCTGCTGGTGGGTGATCCGGGCGTCGGCAAGACCGCCATCGCCGAGGGACTGGCGCTGAAGATCACCCGCGGCGAGACCCCCGACGTGCTGGCCGGCTCGACCATCTTCTCGCTCGACATGGGCGCGCTGCTGGCCGGCACCCGCTATCGCGGCGATTTCGAGGAGCGGCTGAAGGCCGTGGTCAAGGAGCTGGAAGAGCATCCCGACGCCATCCTCTTCATCGACGAGATCCATACCGTGATCGGTGCCGGCGCCACTTCGGGCGGGGCGATGGACGCCTCGAACCTGCTGAAGCCGGCGCTGGCCGGCGGCAAGCTGCGCTGCATGGGCTCGACCACCTACAAGGAGTTCCGCCAGCATTTCGAAAAGGACCGCGCCCTGTCGCGGCGCTTCCAGAAGATCGACGTGAACGAGCCGACCGTGCCCGACGCGATCAAGATCCTGATGGGGCTGAAGCCCAGTTTCGAAAAGCACCACGACCTGCGCTATACCAATGACGCGATCAAGTCGGCGGTGGAACTGGCCAGCCGCTACATCAACGACCGCAAGCTGCCCGACAGCGCCATCGACGTGATCGACGAGGCCGGCGCCGCCCAGCACCTGGTCAGCGAAAGCAAGCGCCGCAAGACCATCGGCCCGAAAGAGATCGAGGCCGTGGTCGCCAAGATCGCCCGCATCCCGCCGAAAAGCGTCTCCAAGGACGATGCGGCGGTGCTGAAGGATCTGGACGCGACGCTGAAGCGCCTGGTCTTTGGCCAGGACGCGGCGATCGAGGCGCTGGCTTCGGCGATCAAGCTGGCGCGCGCCGGCCTGCGCGAGCCGGAAAAGCCGATCGGCAACTATCTCTTCGCCGGCCCCACCGGCGTCGGCAAGACCGAGGTGGCCAAGCAACTCGCATCGTCGCTGGGCGTCGAACTGCTGCGCTTCGACATGTCCGAATACATGGAGAAACACGCGGTCAGCCGGCTGATCGGCGCGCCTCCGGGCTATGTCGGCTTCGACCAGGGCGGTCTGCTGACCGATGGCGTCGACCAGCATCCGCATTGCGTGCTGCTGCTCGACGAGATCGAAAAGGCGCATCCGGATGTCTACAACATCCTGTTGCAGGTCATGGACCACGGCAAGCTGACCGACCACAACGGCCGGCAGGTGGACTTCCGCAACGTGATCCTGATCATGACCTCGAACGCGGGCGCCTCGGACATGCAAAAGGCCGCCATCGGCTTCGGCCGCGAAAAACGCGTGGGCGAGGATACCGCCGCCATCGAGCGCACCTTCACGCCCGAGTTCCGCAACCGGCTGGACGCGATCATCAGCTTCGCCGCCCTGTCGCGCGAGGTGGTGGTCCATGTGGTCGAGAAGTTCGTGCTGCAACTGGAAGCCCAGCTCATCGACCGCGGCGTCCATATCGAACTGACCCCGGAGGCTGCGAACTGGTTGGCCGAAAAGGGCTATGACGAAAACATGGGCGCCCGCCCGCTGGGCCGCGTGATTCAGGAAACGATCAAGAAGCCCTTGGCCGAAGAGCTGCTGTTCGGCCGCCTGACCAAGGGCGGCGTGGTCCGGGTCCGCATCGAGAACGACAAACCGGTCTTCGACATCACCGGCCCTGAAACGCCCAAGATCAGCAGTTCCAAGCCGCCTTTGCTGACGGCCGACTGATCCGCCGATGCATGATTGAAAAGCGGCGCCTACGGGCGCCGCTTTTCACTGTCGCCCCGCCTGCCGTCCCCGAATAGCCAAGGCGTCGGAGGCGCTTTCGGCGCAGGCTTCACCCCTTCGCTCTGCCTTCCCTGATCTTCGCCGCCAGTTCCTTGGCGATGGCAAAGGCGCCCTTGATGCGGTCGGCGTCCCCCGGCCAGTCGCGTAGCACCACGATCTTGTTGTCGGAGACCTTGGCCTGGCCGCGCTGGTCGTGGATGAACTCGACCAGCCCGGCCGGGTTCGGGAACTTGTCGCCGTGGAACTGGATCGTCGCCCCCTTGGGCCCGGCGTCCAGTTTCGAGATATTCGCCCGCTTCGCCATCGCCTTGATGCGGATGACCAGCAGAAGCGTATTCACCTCGCGCGGCAGCGGGCCGAAGCGGTCGATCAGCTCGGCGGCGAAGCCCTCCAGCTCGACCTTGGTGGTCAGCTCGGCCAGCCGGCGATAGAGCCCCAGCCGCACGTCCAGGTCGGGCACATAGCTTTCGGGAATCGTCACCGGCACGCCCAGGTTCAGCTGCGGCGCCCATTCATCCTCGGGCGTGCCCTCGATCTCGCCGGATTTCAGCTTGGCGATGGTCTCCTCCAGCATCTGCTGGTAAAGCTCGAAGCCGACCTCCTTGATATGGCCGGACTGCTCCTCGCCCAGAAGGTTCCCGGCGCCGCGCAGGTCCAGGTCCTGCGAGGCCAGATTGAAGCCCGCACCCAGGCTGTCGATGGCGCCCAGGAACTTCAGCCGCCGCATCGCCTGCGGGGTCAGCGGCACGCGGGGCTTGGTGGTCAGGTAGCAATAGGCCCGCGTTTTCGACCGCCCGACCCGGCCGCGGATCTGGTAAAGCTGCGCCAGGCCGAACATGTCGGCGCGCCAGACCACCATGGTGTTCGCGGTCGGAATATCCAGGCCCGATTCGACGATGGTCGTCGCCAGCAGGACATCGGCGCCGCGGTCGTAGAAGGCGTTCATGCGGCTATCCAGATCGCCGGCCGCCAGCTGGCCATGCGCGACAATCGTGCTGACCTCGGGGACGTGTTCCCGCAGCCATTCCTCGATCTCGGGCAGGTCCGACAGGCGCGGCACGACAAAGAAGCTCTGCCCGCCGCGATATTTCTCGCGCAGCAGAGCCTCGCGGATGGTGACGCTGTCGAACTCGCTGACATAGGTGCGGATCGACAGCCGGTCCACCGGCGGCGTGCCGATGATCGACAGGTCCCGCACCCCGGTCAGCGACAGTTGCAGCGTACGCGGGATCGGCGTCGCGGTCAGGGTCAGGACATGGATGTCGCTGCGCAGCTCCTTCAGCCGCTCCTTGTGGCCGACGCCGAAATGCTGCTCTTCGTCGACGATCAGCAGGCCGAGGTTCTTGAAGCGCACCTGCTTCGCCAGCACGGCATGGGTGCCGACGACGATGTCCACGGTGCCCTCGGCCAAGCCCTTGCGGGTCTCGGCCGCGTCCTTGGCCGAGACGAAGCGCGACAGCGGCCGGACGTTGATCGCGGTGCCGCGGAAGCGCTCGGCAAAGGTGCGGAAATGCTGGCGCGCCAGCAGCGTGGTCGGCGCCACCACGGCGACCTGCCGACCCTGGCTGGCGGCGATGAAGGCCGCGCGCATGGCAACCTCGGTCTTGCCGAAGCCGACGTCGCCCACCACCAGCCGGTCCATCGGCCGGCCGGCGGCCAGGTCCTCGGCCACATCCGAGATCGCCGCCGCCTGGTCCTCGGTCTCGGTATAGGGGAAGCGGGCGGCGAAGCTTTCGACCTCGTGATGCTCGGGCTCCAGCACCGGGGCGGGACGCAACAGGCGTTCGGCCGCGACGCGCATCAGCTTGTCGGCAATCAGCTTGATGCGCTCTTTCAGCCGCGCTTTCCGCGCCTGCCAGGCCCCGCCGCCCAGCTTGTCCAAGAGGCCTTCCTCATGGCCATAGCGGCTGAGCAGCTCGATGTTCTCGACCGGCAGATACAGCCGGTCGCCGCCGGCATATTCGATGGCGACGCAGTCATGCGGCACCTTCAGCGCCATCACGGTCTCGAGCCCGGTATAGCGGCCGATGCCATGCTCGACATGCACCACCAGGTCGCCGGGGGTCAGCGTTGTGGTGTCGCGCAGGAAATTCTCGGCCTTGCGCTTGCGCTTCGCGCCGCGGATCAGCCGGTCGCCCAGCACGTCCTGTTCCGAGATCACCGCCAGCGGCCCGGTCGCCGCACCCTCCGAGGTGAACCCTTCCTCCAGCGGCCAGACCGCCAGCCCCAGCGCGCCGGGCGTGCCGGGCAGGTCGCGCAGATCGGCGATGGGCTTTGCGCCCTCAACCCCCTCGTCGGCGATCAGCCCGGCCAGGCGTTCGCGGGCACCTTCGGAGAAGCTCGCGACCACGACGCGATGCGTGGCTTGAAGTTTTCGAATATGCTCCGACAGAGCTTTGAACAGGTTTCCCTTTTCGGCCTGCCGCTCGGGTGCGAAATTGCGCCCGACCCGGCCGCCCGCATCCAGCACGCCCGGCCCGGGCGGCTGCGGCAGCACCGAGAGCCGCAGCAGGCGATGCGCGGCAAGCCAGCGCTTCCACTCGGCCTCGTCGGGGAACATTTCCGAGGGCGGCACCGGACGATAGACTGTATCGGTGCCCCCCTTGCGGGCCAGCGCCTCGCGCCGGGCCTCGAATTGCTCGGCGATGGTATGTGCGCGCGCGTCGCGGACTTGGTCCAGGTGGTCGTCCGCCACCACCGCGGCCCCGGGCAGATAATCGAAGAGGCTCTCCAGCCCGGCGTGGAACCAGGGCAGCCAATGCTCCATCCCGGCCATCTTGCGCCCGGCGCTGATGCCTTCATAAAGCGGGTCGTTCGACGCGGCGCCATATTCAGCGCGGTAGTTCTGGCGGAACCGGGTGATCGCGGCTTCGTCCAGGATCACCTCGGACATCGGCGCCAGCTCGACATGATCGAGCTTTTCTGTGGAACGCTGTGATTCCACGTCGAAACGCCGCGCGCCTTCCAGCACGTCGCCGAACATGTCCAGCCGGATCGGTCCCGAATCGCCCGGCGGATAGATGTCGATGATGCCGCCGCGCACGGCGAAATCGCCGGGCTCGGTCACGGTGGGCGATTGCGAAAAGCCCATGCGGGCCAGATAGGCGCGCAAGGCACTCTCGTCCATGCGGTTGCCCACGGTGGCCGAGAAGCTGGCCCCGCGCAGCGCCGCGCGCGGCGGCACCCGCTGCATCGCGGCCGAAAGCGTGGTCAGCAGGATGAAAGGCCCCTTCAGCGCACCATGCGCCAAGGCCGTCAGCACCGCCACGCGCGCGGCCATCACCCCGCCGGCGGGCGACACGCGGTCGTAAGGCGTAGTGTCCCAGGCCGGGAATTCCAGCACCACGGCTTGCGGAGCGAAAAACCCCAGCGCGGCGCGCATCGCCGCCATGCGGCGGTCGTCGCGGGCGATGTGGATGACGGGCTGGCCGCGCGACAGTTCGCGCGCGATCAGGGCGGCGTCCATGCCCTCGGGCGCGCCGGAAAGGATCAGGTGTTCGGGATGCGCTGACATGGCCCGTCAGGTAAAGCCGGCGCGGGCAGAGTCAACCCCGGCTAGAAGCCATAGGGATGCGCAAGCATCCAGGCCGCGCCGTAGAACGCCGTCACGGCCACCGACAGGACCGAGATCGCCAGCCCGACCCGGCGGTGGTGGCGCAGAAGCCGCGCCGCCTCGGCCCCGGCCTCGTTCACCGGCTGGCCGATCTCGGCCCGGGCCAGCACCGCGCCCAGCCGGCGCGCCAGCCGCAGGTCCAGCGCGAAAAGCCCGGCGAAGGGCAGGATCAGCAGCACCAGCGCCTGCGCCATTTCCAGCCCATAGCCGAAACCCAGCACCGCCAGCGTGCTGACCAGAAAGGCGCCGATGCCCAGCAGCACCGCCCCCTCGCGCGGGCCAAGTTGCCAGCGCGGCAGCGTCAGGGACAGCCAGTCCAGCAGTGTCAGTGCCGCCGGATCGTCCTCGGCACCCGCCCCGCCCCGGCCGGCGGCTGCGATCACGTCCGAGGGCACGCCCAGGCTGCGGCGGCCGGCCATGGTCCAGGCCAGCGTCAGGATCACCCAGAACCAGATCGAGCCGAAGGACCGGCTGTCCAGCAGGGCGAGGATGGCCTCGGCTCCGGGCACGCACATCTCCCTCGTGCAAACTGCGCGAGGGGCAAACTAACCGCGCGCAACCGAAAGGGAAACCGGGATTTTTCGGCACCTCGCGTCCCCGGCGGCGCGGTGTTTCCGTTTTCCAAATACCCGAAATCCCGACTGCGCCGCCGGCACGGGGGTTGCGCAGCGAACGCCCCGGGTGCAGTTTCCCGCCCGAGCCAGCATGCAAGAGGCCGCCATGTCCCCGACCCCGATCGTCGCCCCCTTCCCGATGACCCGCCTGCGCCGCTTGCGCCGCACCCCGGCGCTACGCGCGCTGACGACCGAGGTGAACCTGACCGCCGCCAACCTGATCTGGCCGATCTTCGTCACCGAGATCGAGGGCGGCGCCGGCGAGATCGCCTCGATGCCCGGGGTCGAGCGACTGACGCTGGACGGCGCCAAGCGCGCGGCGGAAACCGCGATGCGGCTGGGCATCCCGGCCGTCTGCATCTTTCCGCATTCCGACCCGGGACTTAAGACGGAAACTTGCGAGCGCGCCTGGGACCCCGACAATATCGGCAACCGCGCCATCCGCGCCATCAAGCAGGTCGCGCCGGAACTGGCGGTGATGACCGACATCGCGCTGGATCCCTACAACGCCAACGGCCACGACGGGCTGGTCCGGGACGGCGTGATCCTGAACGACGAAACCATCGAGGCGCTCGGCCGCATGGCGCTGATCCAGGCCGAGGCCGGGGCGGATATTCTGGGTCCCTCGGACATGATGGACGGGCGCATCGGCGCGCTGCGCGGGCTGCTGGAGGATCACGGCCACAAGGACGTGGCGATCCTGTCCTACGCGGCGAAATACGCCAGCGGCTTCTATGGCCCGTTCCGGGACGCGGTCGGCGCCTCGGGGCGGCTGGTCGGCGACAAGAAAACCTATCAGATCAACCCGGCCAACCGCGACGAGGCGATGCGCTGCGTCGCCCGCGACCTGGCCGAGGGCGCCGACATGGTCATGGTCAAGCCCGGCATGCCCTATCTGGACATCTGCCGCATGGTCCGCGACCAGTTCGCGGCGCCGACCTTTGCCTATCAGGTCAGCGGCGAATACGCGATGCTGGAGGGCGCGATCCGCAACGGCTGGCTGTCGCGCGACGTGGTCATCGAAAGCCTGCTGGCCTTCCGCCGCGCCGGCTGCGACGGCATCCTGACCTATTACGCGCCGCAGGTGGCCGAAAGGCTGGCCTAGGGGGCGAAAGCCGCTTATCATCCCGGCCTCAAAGGGCGGGACAGCCGCCGGTCAAGGGACGAGGCAAAGAATGATCGATTTCAATATGGTTAGCAGGCGCCTTGTGCTTCTGGGCGGGGCGGCGCTGGCTTTGGCCGGCTGCTCTAACGCGGTCGGGCAGGATGCGCCTTCGCGGCTGGACGCGCGGGTGGACGCGACGCGCAACTTCCTGCTGCAGACCTATCCCGCCACCGCGCCGATGGTGCAGAACGCCAAGGGCGTGCTCTACATGCCGCTGATGACCGAGGCCGGTTTCGGCGTCGGCGGCGCCTATGGCCAGGGTGCGCTGCGCATCAACAACGTGACGGTGGATTATTATTCCGCCACCCAGGCCAGCGTCGGCTTCCAGATCGGCGCCCAGCAATATGCCCATGTGCTGATCTTCCAGACCGACGCGGCGCTGGCCGATTTCCGCAAGGCCTCCGGCTGGGTGGCCGAGGCGGGGGCCTATTACGCCCTGCCCGCCGGCGGCGTCTCGATGGGGACCGACACCATCACCTCCCAGCAGCCGGTCGTGGCCATGGTCTTCGGCCAGTCCGGGCTGATGGCGGGCGCCTCGATCGCCGGGACGAAATACACCCGGATCATCCCCTCGACCTTCTGAGCCACCTTCGAGGCCCATGAAAAAGCCGGGCGCCCTGCCCGGCCCTTTGCCTCATGCCGCCTGCGACGGCGATCAACTGCCGTGGATGACACGGACGTAGTTCCTGGTCTCGCGATAGGGCGGCACGCCGCCGTATTTCGCCACCGCCGCAGGACCGGCGTTATAGGCCGCCAGCGCCAGCCGCCAGCTGCCGAAGGTGTTGTACATCATGCGCAGGTAGCGCGCCCCGCCTTCCAGATTCTGGATCGGATCGCCCGGATCGACGCCCAGCTTGGCCGCCGTCCCGGGCATCAGCTGCGCCAGCCCGCGAGCCCCCTTGTGCGAGCGCGCCGAGGGATTCCAGCCCGATTCCTGCTGCACGAGGCGCAGGAAAAGGTCCTCGGGCACGCCATGCTTGCGCGCCATGGCCTTGGCATGGGGCAGATACTGGCTGCGGCGGTTGCCGCGATAAGCGGGAATCGCGGTGGGGATGTCCAGCTCGACCACGCTTTTCGTCGAGGTGCCGCCGGGACGCAGCCGCGCCGATTGCTGGTATTGGCCCGACAGGCGCGAATCCATCAGCCGGGTCTGCCGCTCGAACTGGGCAAGCCGCGACTTGCCGCTTTTCACCTGCAGCCGCAGCCCGTCGGCCGAGGCAGGCGCCGCCAGCCCGGCCGAAATCGTCAGCGCCAGAACCGCCCGGCCCAGCCCGCGCAACATCGCCCGTTCGCGTGAAAGCATCTCTGGTCCCTCATGCATGCCGTGTTCTTTTTTGCAGGCACTATACCGCAAAGGCCGGCGGGCACCGCAACAGGATTTTAACCTTTTCACCATCGGCGGATTTCCGCCGAAGACGGCGGGCAGCGGCCGGCCTTGCATTCCGCTTGCCCCGCCGGGCCGTGACACGCTAAACCCGCGCGCAGCACGAATGCAACGAAAGGGGCCGGCAGCATGGCAGGCAGCGTGAACAAGGTCATCCTGGTCGGCAATCTGGGCCAAGACCCGGAGGTCCGCACCTTCCCCAGCGGCGGCAAGGTCGCCAACCTGCGCATCGCCACGTCCGAGACGTGGAAGGACCGCAACACCGGCGAGCGCAAGGAACGGACCGAGTGGCACACCGTCGCCATCTATTCCGAGCCGCTGGTCCGCGTCGCCGAGCAATTCCTGCGCAAGGGCTCCAAGGTCTATGTCGAGGGCCAGCTGGAAACCCGCAAATGGCAGGACCAGAGCGGCAACGACCGTTATGCGACCGAGGTCGCCCTGCGTCCCTTCCGCAGCGAATTGCACATGCTCGACGGCCGCGGCGGCGGGGGCGGCGGGCGCAGCGATGACAGCTATGGCGGCGGCGGTTACGGCGGCGGCTCGTCGGGCGGCGGCTATGGCGGCGGCTCCGGCGGAAACGCGGGCGGCGGCGGGCAATCCTCGCAGGGCCGGCCCGATTTCGACGACGACATCCCCTTCTGATCCGATCCCGATCCCGGCCCGCAAGGCCGGGATATTCCGTTCCCCCTGCGCGCCTGGCGCGATTGCGCCGCTTCGATCTGGATTCATCTATTCGCGCAATCTGGCTCTATCGCTCCGCTCCGTTCGGGCGCAGTCAGGGGGATAAAGTCCTATCTGCAGGAGTCCCGGCCATGACGCTCGATCTGAACCCCAACGACATGTCGCAGGTGGTCGCCGCCGACCGCAACCATGTCTGGCACCACCTCAGCCAGCACAAGCAATACGAAAGCATCGACCCGCGCGTCTTCGTCGAGGGCAAGGGAATGCGGCTTTGGGACGCCACCGGGCGCGAGTTCCTAGACGCGGTCTCGGGCGGGGTCTGGACGGTGAACGTGGGCTATGGCCGCGAAAGCATCGCCGATGCGATCCGCGACCAGTTGGTCAAGCTGAACTATTACGCCGGTGCGGCCGGCACCGTGCCGGGCGCGATCTTCGCCCAGAAGCTGATCGAGAAGATGCCGGGCATGAGCCGGGTCTATTACTCGAACTCGGGCTCCGAGGCGAACGAGAAGGTCTACAAGATGGTGCGCCAGATCGCGGCCCGCCATCACGGCGGCAAGAAGTGGAAGATCCTGTATCGCGACCGCGACTATCACGGCACCACCATCGCCACGCTGGCGACCTCGGGCCAGGACCAGCGCGCCATCGCCTACGGCCCCTTCCCCGACGGTTTCGTGCGGGTGCCACATTGTCTGGAATACCGCAAGCAGTGGGACGTCGAGAATTACGGCGAGCGCGCCGCCGACGCCATCGAGGAGGTGATCCTGCGCGAGGGCCCCGACACCGTCGGCTGCCTGGTGCTGGAGCCGGTGACCGCCGGCGGCGGCGTCATCACCCCGCCCGAGGGCTATTGGCAGCGCGTGCAGGAGATCTGCCGCAAATACGACATCCTCTTGCATATCGACGAGGTGGTCTGCGGGCTCGGCCGCACCGGCGCCTGGTTCGGCTATCAGCATTACGGCGTCGAGCCGGATTTCGTCACCATGGCCAAGGGCGTCGCCTCGGGCTATGCGGCGATTTCCTGCACCGTAACCACCGAGCGCGTCTTCGAGATGTTCAAGGACGCGCCCGAGGACGGCATGAGCTTCTTCCGCGACATCTCGACCTTCGGCGGCTGCACCTCGGGGCCGGTGGCGGCGATCGAGAACATGCGCATCATCGAGGACGAGAAGCTTCTGGAAAACACCGTTGCCATGGGCAACCGGATGCTGGACAACCTGACCACGCTGATGGACAAGCATGCCGTCATCGGCGACGTGCGCGGCAAGGGGCTGTTCTGCGGCGCCGAGCTGGTCTCGGACCGCGCCGGCAAGGAGCCGATGGACGAGAAGAAGGTGCAGGCCGTGGTCGCCGAATGCCTGGCGCAGGGCGTCATCATCGGCGCCACCAACCGCTCGCTGCCCGGTTTCAACAACACGCTCTGCCTGTCGCCGGCGCTGATCGCCACCGCGGACGACATCGACGGCATCACCGACAGCATCGACCGGGCGCTGACCAAGGTCTTCGGCTGAGCCCTTGATCCGCGGCGGCATCGCGGGCTGCCTCGGCCCGCCATCGCCGCGGATCACCATATCGATCCCCCACGCCTTCTCCCTGGACCATACCGCCGCAGGTGCAGCTGCGACGTCAGATCATCGACGCGGTGACGGTTGCCGCCTTCGTCCGGCGGAAACTGCCCTCGACCCGCACACCGGCCCGGCACCTGAACGTGGCGCACGGTGACGGTGACGCCGGCCTTTGCGGAACGGGTATCGACCGACGATCTCGCTAACCGCGACCGCGCCGAAGATTTCATCTCGGACGCCATCGAGCGGCATCTGGAACCCGAGCCGTCCCCGGTCAGGTCGCGATTCGACCGCGACCGCCGGCTCGAGGGGCGTTTCGGACACGCCCGGCACCAGGACCGCGCGCCTGGCGCCGCTTCGCCTATCCCTTCGTCTATGGCCAAGGCCAACCGGGCGCTGGCGGATCACGCCGCCTGGCGCGACTGAGGCATGCGCGCACTGGGCCGACACGAATTTCGATGTCGCCACCGGCAATTTCCGCGACACCGACGACCCGGCGGTGGTCGAACACATTGCCATATCCTGCCCCGGCGCGGCATAAATGCCGGACACGCCGAGACCCTGCTGACCATGGGGACGCAGAACGCGCTGCGGCTGGTGGCGCAAGAGCTACGGGCCCCTAACGCCGCCCGTGCTGTCGATGCCCCTATCTCGGCCGGGGTGAGATCCTGCTGGCCAGAGATGCCCGCATCCTGCCGGTGCCGGTCGATGCCAGCGGCCTGCCGCCCGATGCCGCCTCGCCCGGCGTGGCTGCGGTCTTTACCAGCGCCAGCCACCAATGTCCCGCATGCCGCTGGCCCGCCGCAAGGAACTGCTGGCGCGGGCCGGGGCACAAGGCTTTGCGGTGGTCGAGGGCGATTACGAATTTTCGCCCGCGCCTTCGCCCGCGCTCAAGGCCATCGATCGGGTCGGGCGGTAATCTATATCGGCTCCTTCTCGAAATCAGTGTTTCCGGGGGCGCTGCTTGGCTAATCTGGCGGCCGACCTGCATTTTATCACCGAGGCACGCGCAGCATGGTGCTGCGCCACCCGCCCGGCGATATGCAACGGACGCTCGCGCATTTCCTGTCGCTGGGTCACTACGATACGCAGGGCAACCGCATGCGCCGTGCCTTTGCCCGCCTGCGCGAGGCGATGTTCGCGGCCATCGCGCATCGCGGGCTGTGGCTGGTCTCTCCACGCGGGCGGCTCCAGCTTCTGGCTGGCGACGCCCGAAGGCAGCGGATCGTAGGCGCTGGCGAAAATCCTGAAAACCCGCGACTTGCTGATCCAGCCGGGCACACTCTTCTCTGGCCATCCAATCCAGGACGAGCGGTTCGTCCGGCTGGCCTTTTCCTCGATCTCGGCCGAGCGTATCCCAAGGACCGGCGCCGCATCGCCGCCGCCGTAGCCGAATCCGACGGCCGCTGGTGCTGCGGCCGCGACCCATGGTCACAGCCGGCCGCGCGGCCGCCCTGCGTGAGCGGATCGTAACATTCTGAAACGAATTTCTTTCCAGATGCCGCAGGACAACCCCTGCACATCCGCGCCGCGAGGACGGCCGTTGGTGCGGCATCGCCGCCAAATCCCGGCAAAATTTGGCAAAACCTGCGCCCTTGCGCCTTGCGGGGGCGGAATGATAGACCGGGAAAAAGTTCGACGAAGGGCGCCGCCCGCCGTGAGCGGCGACCATGACACAACCGCCGGCCAAGGGGACGAAACAGGGATGACGATGACGAAGACCAGCTTTGACAAGAACGATCTGCTGGCCTGCGCCCGTGGCGAGTTGTTCGGCCCCGGCAATGCCCAATTGCCCGAGCCGCCCATGCTGATGATGGACCGCATCACCGACATCTCGGCCGACGGCGGATCGCATGGCAAGGGCCATGTCACCGCCGAATTCGACATCACCCCCGACCTCTGGTTCTTCGCCTGCCACTTCCCCGGCAACCCGATCATGCCCGGCTGCCTCGGCCTCGACGGGCTGTGGCAGCTGACCGGCTTCAACCTGGGCTGGCGGGGCTGGCAGGGGCGCGGCTACGCGCTCGGCGTGGGCGAGGTCAAGCTGACCGGCATGGTCCGCCCCGACCGCAAGCTGCTGCGCTATCACGTCGATTTCACCAAGGCGGTCCAGACCCGCCGGCTGACCATGGGCGTCGCCGACGGCCGGGTCGAGGCCGACGGCGAAACCATCTACGAGGTCAAGGACATGAAGGTGGCCCTGTCGGCCGCCTGACCCATGAACAAGGAGCACGCCATGCGCCGTGTCGTCATCACCGGGCTGGGCATCGTCTCTCCCATCGGCAACAATGCCGCCGAAGTCACCGACAGCCTGCGCGCGGGCCGCTCGGGGATCGTCTTCGCCCCCGAATACGCCGAATACGGGTTCCGCAGCCAGGTCCACGGCATGCCGCAGATCGTGCTCGAGGACCATGTCGACAAGCGCAACCTGCGCTTCATGGGACCCGGCGCGGCCTATAACTTCATCGCCATGGAACAGGCCATCGCCGATGCCGGCCTTGCCGCCGAGGATGTCTCGAACGAGCGCACCGGCCTGGTCATGGGCTCGGGCGGTCCCTCGACCTCGAACCTGTTCGACGCGCATCGCATCGTCATCGAGAAGGGGGCACCCAAGCGCATGGGCCCGTTCATGGTCACGCGCTGCATGTCCTCGACCAATTCGGCCTGCCTGGCCACGCCCTTCAAGATCAAGGGCGTGAACTATTCCATCACCTCGGCCTGCTCGACCTCGGCTCATTGCGTCGGCAACGGCACCGAGATGATCCAGATGGGCAAGCAGGACATCGTCTTCGCCGGCGGCGGCGAGGAACTGGACTGGACGCTCAGCTGCCTCTTCGACGCCATGGGCGCGATGTCGTCGAAATACAACGACACGCCGCAGACCGCCTCGCGCCCCTTCGACGCCACCCGCGACGGCTTCGTCATCGCCGGCGGTGCCGGGGTCGTGGTGCTGGAGGAGCTGGGCCACGCGCTGGCCCGCGGGGCCAAGATCTATGCCGAGGTCACCGGTTACGGCGCGACCAGCGACGGCTATGACATGGTCGCCCCTTCCGGCGAGGGCGGCGAACGCGCGATGCGGCTGGCGCTGTCCACCCTGCCCGAGGATCGCCGCGTCAGCTATGTGAACGCTCATGGCACCTCGACCCCGGTCGGCGACGTGGGCGAGATCAAGGCGCTGCGCCGGGTCTTCGGCGAGGGCGCGGTGCCGCCGGTGTCCTCGACCAAGTCGCTGACCGGCCATTCGCTGGGCGCGACCGGCGTGCATGAGGCGATCTATTCGCTCTTGATGATGCAGAACGGCTTCATCGCCGCCTCGGCCAACATCACCGAGCTGGACCCCGAGATCCGGCCCGAGGAAGTGGCCCGGACGCGCGTTGACGATGTGGATTTCGATACGGTCCTTTCCAACAGTTTCGGCTTCGGCGGCACCAATGCGACCCTGGTCCTGTCGAAATACCGCGAATAAGCCAAGAAAAGGTTAAGCCATGGGCGATTTGATGAAGGGAAAGCGCGGCCTGGTGATGGGGGTCGCGAATGACCGCTCGATCGCCTGGGGCATCGCCAAGGCGCTGGCCGACCAGGGTGCCGAGCTGGCCTTTTCCTACCAGGGCGAGGCCTTCTGCAAGCGGGTCGAGCCGCTGGCGCAGTCGCTGGGCTCGGATTTCCTGATGGATGTCGACGTGCTGAACGACGAATCGCTGGACGCGGCCTTTGCCCAGATCGGAGAGCGCTGGGGCGGGCTGGATTTCCTGGTCCATGCCGTGGCCTTTTCCGACAAGAACGAGCTGACCGGGCGGTTCATCAACACCACACGCGACAACTTTAAGAATTCCTTGACGATTTCCTGCTATTCGCTGATCGACCTGGCCCGGCGGGCCCAGCCCCTGATGACGAATGGCGGCTCGATCATCACGCTGACCTATGCCGGCTCGAACCGGGTCACGCCGTTTTACAATGTCATGGGGGTGGCCAAGGCCGCATTGGAATCGTCCGTCCGCTATCTTGCCAACGACCTCGGCCCCGACGGGATCCGCGTCAACGCGATCAGCCCGGGACCGATGAAGACCCTGGCCGGCGCGGCCATCGGCGGCGCCCGCAAGACCTATCGCCATACCGAGGCGAATGCGCCCCTGCGCGCCAATGCCACGCTGGAGGCCATCGGCGGCACGGCGGTCTGGCTGTGCTCGGAATGGGGGGCCTGCACCACCGGCGAGATCGTTCTGGTCGACGGCGGCTATCACGTCCTCGGGATGCCGCAGTCGGAAAACCTGTGATGCCGGCCCGGTTCCAGGCCGAGGACGGCGCCAGCCTGGCCTATCGCGACGAAGGCCAGGGGCTGCCGGTGCTGGCGCTGTCCGGGCTGACCCGGACCGGGCGGGATTTCGATTATGTCGCGCCGCATCTGGACGGGGTGCGGCTGATCCGGCCGGATTATCGCGGCCGCGGCGGTTCGGAATGGACCGGGGCGGAAAGCTATAGCGTGCCGCAAGAGGCAAGGGACGCGCTGGCGCTGCTGGATCATCTGGGCATCGAAAAGGCTGCGGTGCTGGGCACCTCGCGCGGCGCCATCATCGGCATGCTGCTGGCGGCGACCGCGCATGACCGGCTGCTGGGCCTGTGCCTGAACGACGTCGGGCCCGTGCTGCAACGCGAGGGCCTTGAAAAGATCTTCGACTATATCGGCCGCAATCCCGCCGGCCGCAGCCTTGCCGACCTGGCGCAGCGGCTGCCGCTGGCCATGCCCGGCTTTGCCCATGTCCCCGCCAGTCGTTGGCTGGAAGAGGTCCAGCGACATTATGTCGAAACGCCCGAAGGCCTGCGCATCAACTACGACCCCGCGTTGCGCGACTCCTTCCTGGCCGCCTTCGATGGGACCCCGCCGGATCTGTGGCCGCTGTTCGATGCGGCGCAAGACCTGCCGCTGGCCCTGATCCGCGGCGCCAACTCGGAGCTGCTTTCGGCCGAGACGGCAGCCGAGATGTGCCGCCGCCGCCCCGACATGATCTTTGCCGAGGTCCCGGACCGGGGGCACGTCCCCTATCTGGACGAGCCGGAATCGCTGCGCGCGATCCACGCCTGGCTGGCACGGATGCGCTAGCAGCCTGCTGAAAAAAAGCGACGCGACACCATGGACAGAAAGCGGGAGGATCACCTCGTACCGCTCGCAAATTGGCCTGTTTTCCAGCCGATCCTGGTCAGACCCAGCACGATCTTTCGTCCCGACGCCCTCTTGGAATGCTCTTTTTCAGCAGCCTGCTAGACGTGCTGCCCGGCCGGGCCTGCCCGGGCGCCGTATACACGCCACGGTTTCATTTTCCTCGGAAATACAATTTTTGCGGTAAATAACCTTTTGTTTACAACTGGTTCGCGTCGTTGCGCGACTCGGCGCCGCGGCCTAGGCTGGTGGTGTTGTTTATGTATGTTAACGAGTATCCGATATGCCCGATCCTGCGGTATCGAACGTCGTGTTCGTCGCCCATCAAGACGACAACATCCTTTTCATGGAACAGGGACTGCACGCGGCCATCTCGGCCGGCGAAGCGGTCACGACCGTTTTCGTGACCGCCGGCGACGCCGGCGGCAACGCCGATTATTGGCTGGGCCGCGAGGAAGGCGCCCGCGCGGCGATGTCGCAGATGGTGGGCTCGACCGCCTGGGTTACCGAGACCGTCACCCTGGGCGAAGGCGCCGGCAGCCATCAGCTCGTCACCAGCCATCTGGCCGATCACCCCGAAATCCGGCTGTATTTCCTGCGCCTGCCCGACGGCATGTTCCGCGGCGGCGGCTCGGCCCGCTATGGCCGCGAAAGCCTGGAAAAGCTGGTGGAAGGCGAGATCGACCGGGTCCACAGCGTCGACGGCGCCGCCAGCTACGGCCGCCAGGACCTGGTCGGGCTGATGCGCCTGCTGATGGACGAACACCAGGCCACCCATGTCCAGATCCAGGACCATCTGAGCGTCTTCGCGCGCGAGGACCACAGCGACCACCGCGCCACCGCCTTCCTGGCCACGCTGGCCTTCGAGGGCTCGGGGCCCGATCGCGTTCTCGCCGGCCATGTCGATTACGGCTCGCACCACCTGCCCGCCAATGTCCCGCCAGCCCTGCTGGAGCATTTCCAGGCGGTGTTCCGCGCCTATGCCGAACACGACCCGGCGGTCCAGGTCGGCCGCGACGCCGACGGCAACGTGATCTACGGCGCGCATTTCGACGACTGGCTGGGGCGCGACTATCGGGTCCAGGACGTGCTGGGCATCTGGGCGCTGGACTTCACCCAGGGCCGCGGCAACTGGCGGGTCGGAAACCATGTCCGCACCCTGGCCGATATCGATGGCGACGGCCGCGCCGATATCGTCGGCTTCGGCGCGGGCCGGGTGCTGACCGCGCTGGCGGAGCAGCGCCACTTCGGCGCCACCGTGGGCTGGTCGGACGCCTTCAGCCATCGCGCCGGCTGGCGCGTCAACCTGCATGAGCGCGAGATGGGCGACCTAGACGGCGACGGCCGCGCCGACATCGTCGCTTTCGGCGACAACGGCGTGCAGGTGGCGCTGTCGAACGGCACCGCTTTCGTCGATGCCGGCCTTTGGCTGGCGAATTTCGGCCGGCTGGCCGGAAACTGGCGCGTCGACCGGCATGAGCGCGCGGTGGCCGACGTCGACGGCGACGGCCGCGACGATGTGATCGGCTTCGGCGGCAACGGCGTGCTGGTGGCGCTGTCGACCGGGACCGGGCTGACGGCCGCTCAGGTCTGGAGCCGCGAGTTCTCCTATGCGGCGGGCTGGCGCAACGAGTTGCATGTCCGCACCCTGGCCGACGTCGATGGCGACGGCCGCGCCGACATCGTCGCCTTCGGCGACAATGGCGTGCAGGTGGCGCTGTCGAGCGGCGGCCGTTTCGCGGCCAGCGCCGTCTGGTCCGCCGAGTTCTCGGGCGCCGCCGGCTGGAGCGTGATGCGACACGAGCGCATGCTGGCCGACGCGAACGGCGACGGGCGCGCCGATATCGTCGGCTTCGGCGAGGACGGGGTCCGGGTGGCGCTTTCGACCGGCACCGGCTTTGCGGCGGCCGAGCTGTGGTGCGACGACTTCGCCTTCGACGACGGCTGGCGCAGCGACCGGCACGACAGGTTCCTGGCCGACGTGAACGGCGACGGGCGTGCCGACATCGTCGGCTTCGGCGAGGATTTCGTCGAGGTGGCGCTCTCGACCGGCACCGGCTTCGCGACACCCGCACTTTCGGACGACTTCGCGGTCTGACCGGCAGCCGAAGGGCCTCGGGCCTGCCGAAGGCATCGCCGAAGGGCAAGGCACCGCGATGGCGCGAAGTTTATGCGAAATCCGCATGATTCGGTTGCTTCGAGCCTTGGAAATTCCGCGCAACGGTGCCTAACTCGCGGGCACCGGCGGGACCGGACCCGCCCAGACGCGAACAGAACCAGTCGACCTGCATGACCGCCCGGAACCCTCGCGGGAAAGCGCGCCGCTGTTTCATGCCTTCGAGGTGACCATGACCAAGACCCGAATCGAACACGATCTGCTCGGCGACCGCGAGGTGCCGGCGGATGCCTATTGGGGGGTCCACACCCTGCGCGCGGTCGAGAACTTTCCGATCTCGGGCCAGCCCATCGGCGCCATTCCCGAACTGATCCGCGCGCTGGCCGCGATCAAGCAGGCCGCCGCGCTGGCCAATGCCGACCTGGGCCTGCTGTCGCCCGAGCGCCGCGATGCCATCACCGCCGCCTGCGAAGAGATCCGCGCCGGCAAGCTGCACGATCAGTTCGTCGTCGATCAGATCCAGGGCGGCGCCGGCACCTCGACCAACATGAACGCCAACGAGGTGATCGCCAATCGCGCGCTGGAGCTCATGGGCCATGAGAAGGGCGAATACCAATACCTGCACCCGAACGAACATGTGAACATGAGCCAGTCCACCAACGACGTCTATCCGACGGCGCTGCGGCTGGCGTCGTGGAAGGGTCTGCAAAAGCTGATCGGCGCGCTGGCCAGCCTGCGCGGCGCCTTTGCTGCCAAGGCGGTCGAGTTTCAGGACATCCTGAAAATGGGCCGGACCCAGTTGCAGGAAGCCGTGCCGATGACCCTGGGGCAAGAGTTCAACACCTATGCGGTGATGATCGGCGAGGACGAAGCGCGGCTGGCCGAGGTCTCGCACCTGGTCTGCGAGATCAACCTGGGCGCCACCGCCATCGGCACCGGCATCACCGCCCATCCCGACTATGCCGAACGGGTGCGGGCGCGGCTGGCCGAGATCACCGTCATTCCCGTCGTCACCGCCGCCGACCTGGTCGAGGCGACGCAGGATTGCGGCTGCTTCGTGCAGGTGTCGGGCGTGCTGAAACGCGTGGCGGTCAAGCTGTCCAAGACCTGCAACGATTTGCGCCTGCTGTCCTCGGGGCCGCGCGCCGGCCTCAACGAGATCAACCTGCCGGCCAAGCAGGCCGGTTCCTCGATCATGCCCGGCAAGGTCAACCCGGTGATCCCCGAGGTGATGAACCAGGTCTGTTTCGAGGTGATCGGCAACGACATGACCATCACCATGGCGGCCGAGGGCGGGCAGCTGCAGCTGAACGCCTTCGAGCCGGTGATCGCCTACAGCCTGTTCCGCTCGGTCGATCACCTGGTCGCCGGCTGCGCCACCTTGCAGGCGAATTGCGTCGAGGGCATCACCGCCAACCGCAAGGTGCTGAAGGAAAGCGTGCGCCGCTCGATCGGCATCGTCACCGCGCTGAACCCCTATATCGGCTATGCCGCGGCGACCGAGGTCGCGACCGAGGCGCATCTGACCGGCCGCGGCGTCTATGAGCTGGTGCTGGAAAAGGGCCTGCTGCCCAAGGAGCGGCTGGACGAGATCCTGCGCCCGGAAAGCCTGACCCGGCCGCAGCTCTTCGTCGCCTGAGGCCCGGCGCGGGGCGCACAACCCCAGGCCGACTCACCCGCGCGCCGAATCCGGGAAATCCGGACCGGCGCGCTTCCATTTTCTTGTTGCGACAGGACGGTTTCTGGGGAAATCGCGGATTCTGCGTCGTTGCCATACCGCCGCGGTTTTGTTAGCGTTCGCAGCATAGACCTTTTCTTCTGACAAGCCGAACCAGGGGCTGCCCTCCCCTCCAGCCAGGTCGACCTGCCGGTGCGCCTTCCGGGATTTTCTCCGGCGGCGGTCGCGGCGGGTCTGTCACGGATCATGCGCAATCCCGGCCGCGCGCCCCGCGCGGCGCGGGTCATCCAGCGAGGGCTTCCATGCTTGATACTCCCGGCGTCTATGTGCAGGAAATTCCCAGCGGCAGCGCGCCCATCGCGGGCGTGGCCACCTCGAACACCGCCTTCATCGGCGTCTTCGGCCGCGGCCCGGTCGGCCGCGCCACCCGCGTCACCTCATGGGGCGAATTCGAGCGCGTCTTCGGCGGGCTGCATGCCGGATGCGAGACCAGCTACGCGATCCGCAACTATTTCCTGAACGGCGGCAGCGTCGCCTTCGTGGTGCGGGTGAACAACGGCGCCACCCCGGCCGCGCTGGCGGTGCCGCCGGCGGGGGGCGGCGTGGCGCTGGCGGCGTCCTCGGCCGGGCTCTGGGGCAACAGCCTGCGCATCGGCGTCGCGCGCGCCACCGGCAACGGGGCGACCAGCTTCGACCTGCTGATCCGCGAATATCGCGGCAACGACGTGCTGCGCGAGGAAAGCTTCGTCGGCCTGTCTCCGGTCGCGACCCATCCGCGCTACGTGACGCGGGTGCTGGCGGCGGAAAGCCAGATGGTCACCGTCACCGCCCATAACGGCGGCAACATGCCCGACGCCACGCAATCGGGCGGCAACCCGGTCCTGACCATGGAGGCGCTGCGCCAGCTGGGCGCGGCAGGACTGGCGGCGATGACCGGCGGCGGCGACGGCACGCTGCCGGGCGACACCGACGCCTGGCAGAACCTGGCGCTGAACGCGCTCGGCGCCGGCATCGACGCCATGGACGCCATCGTACCCGACGTGTTCAACCTGATGTGCCTGCCCGATGTCTCGGTCATGGGCCAGGCCCGGGCCGCCGTCGCGGCGCAGGTCTATCAGCGCGCCAACACCTATTGCGAACGGAATTTCGCCTTCCTGATCGTCGATCCGCTGGCCGATACCACCCGCGCCAATGTCGGCGCCTGGGCCGGCGCGCTGAGCGGGCTGCGACGCAACGCGGCGATCTATTTCCCGCGGCTGGTCGCGCCGGACCCGCTGAACCCGGCGCAGAACCGCACCTTCGCCCCCTCGGGCGCGGTCGCCGGCATCTTCGCCCGCACCGACGCCGCCCGCGGCGTGTGGAAGGCGCCGGCGGGCACCGCCGCCACCGTCTCGGGCGGGCGGCCGGTCGATGTGATGACCGACCTGCAGCAGGGGCCGCTGAACGTGTTGGGCATCAACGTGATCCGCACCTTCCCGGTCTACAACACCGTGGTCTGGGGCGCCCGCACCATGGAGGGCGCCGATGCGCTGGCCTCGGAATGGAAATACATCCCGGTCCGTCGCCTGGCGCTGCATATCGAGAACAGCCTGCAGCGCGGCCTGCAATGGGTGGTGTTCGAGCCGAACGACGAGCCGCTCTGGGCCTCGGTGCGGCTGAACGTCACCGGCTTCATGTCGCAGCTGCACCGGCAGGGGGCCTTCCAGGGCGCCTCGGCCCGCGACGCCTTCCTGGTGAAATGCGACGGCGAGACCACGACTCAGGCCGACATCAACCTGGGGATCCTGAACATCTATGTCGGCTTCGCCCCGGTCCGTCCGGCCGAATTCGTCATGCTGCGCATCCAGCAGCGCCTGCAAACCACGAACTAGGGGGTCACCATGGCACAGTTCAGCATCAACGCGACCCGCTTCGACCCCTACAAGAACTTCAAGTTCCGGGTGAAATGGGACGGCCGCTATGTCGCCGGCATCTCGAAGGTCTCGGCTTTGAAACGCACCACCGAGGTGGTCGAGCACCGCGAGGGCGGCGACCCCTCGGTCTCGCGCCGCAGCCCCGGCCGCACCAGCTTCGAGGCGATCACGCTGGAGCGCGGCGTCACCCACGACCTCGACTTCGAGCAATGGGCGAACAAGGTCTGGAACTATGGCGCCGGCCTGGGCGCCGAGGTCAGCCTGCGCGATTTCCGCAAGGACCTGGTCATCGACCTCTACAACGAGGCCGGGCAGCTGGCGCTGTCCTATCGCGTGTTCCGGGCCTGGGTCTCGGAATACCAGGCGCTGCCGGAACTGGACGCCAATGCCAATGCCGTCGCCATCCAGTCGATCAAGCTGGAAAACGAGGGCTGGGAGCGCGACTACGACGTGATCGAGCCCAGCGAGATCTCGTTCCTCGAACCGGCGGTGTGACGCCCCGCCGCAAGCCGGGCAGGGAGAGGCATCATGCTGGACGGCGGAGCACTTCTGGACCTCTATCAGAACGGACGCGCGGCGGACGGCCCGGCGCGGCTGGCGGTGCTGGCGCGGGCGGCCGGCGCCGACGCGGCCACGCTGCCGCTGGCCGAGCTCGACCGCCGCATCTGGGCATTGCGCGCGGACTGGCTGGGCGCGGCGGCGGGCGATGCGGTCTGCACCTGCCCGGCCTGCGGCGGCATGCTGGAATTCACCCTGCCCGCCGGTTTCGCCCTGCCCCCCGCTGCGGCCCAGACGGTCAGCGTCGCCTGGCGCGGCCGCGACCATGCGCTGCGCCAGCCGCGGTTGTCGGACATCGGTCCCGCGGGGCTGGACCCGCGCCGGCTGGGCGAGGGCCCGTGGGACGATCCCGGCTTTGCCGAGGCCGCCGCCCGGGCGCTGCAAGCCGCCGACCCGGCGCTTGGCCTCGGCTTCGCCATGACCTGCCCCGATTGCGGCGCGGCGCTGGAACAGCTTTTCGACCCCGCCGGCTATTTCTGGGCCGAAATCGAGGATCTGGCCCGCAGGCTCCTGCACGAGGTCGCCTTGCTCGCCCGCGCCTTCGGCTGGTCCGAGGCCGAGATCCTGGCCATGCCCCCCGCCCGCCGGGCGCTGTATCTGTCCGAGGTGGCGCCATGAGCGACCTTTTCGCCGCACTGTCGCGCCGCTTTGCCGCCCCGCCCGCGATCCTGCCCCGCGCCCGGCAGCGCTTCGAGACCGAGGCCGATGCCGCGCCGGTCGAGGAGATGGGCGAAACGCGCGCCACGCCGCCCGTCCCGCGCGCGAACCGCACCGCCCGGCCCGTTCCGGCCGAAGCCGCGCCGCAACGACAGCAGCCCGCGCCGCGCCACGACCCCGCTGCCCGCGCCCCGGAACAGGCGCCCCGCCGCGCTCCGGACCCGGCCTCCGCAACGCCGCAGCCGGTGCCGCTGCCCGTGCCGCAGCCCTCTTTGGCCACAGCGCCCGCTCCCGCGCCGCAACCGCCCGCCCCGGCCGTGCCGCTTGCGGTCGAAACGGCCGCCGCCCGCCCCGGCCCGGCGCAGCCCGAGGCGTCGCGGCCCCTGCCCGACCCCGAACGGCCGGCACGTGCCGAGATGCCGATACACGCTCCGCAGGCCGCCGCGGTCCCGGCGCCACCGCCTGCCCCCGCCCGACCCGGTCCGGCCATGCCCGAACTGGCCGCGCCGCCGCCCTCGCCCTTCCAGCCCGCACCGGAACCGGTGGCGCCCAAGATCGACATCCGCATCGGCCGGGTCGAGGTCGCGGCCCCCAAGCCCGCCAGCCCGGCACCGCAACAGGCCCCCGCGCGCCCTGTCGCCAGCCGCCCCGCCGGCCCGCCGCGGCCGCCGCTGACCGACTACCTGGGCTGGAGGCGCTGAGCCATGTCGAACGCGCTCGCCATCGCCGGAGTGACCGCCATCCTGCGCGACCGGCTGAATGACGGGCTGCTGAACGCGAATCTGGACAGCCTGGGGCAGTTCTCGGTCACCTCCTCGCCCCCCGACCGGCTGGAGGGTGACGCCGATCCCGCCAACCGGCTGAACATCTACCTGTGGAACGTCACCCGCAACGCCGCTTGGTCGACGCCGCGCCTGCCCGCCCGCAGCGCGGCGGGCGAGCGGATCGACAATCCCTTGCTGGCGCTGGACCTGCACTACATCCTGACCGCCACCGGCGCCGAGGACCTGAATGCCGAGATCCTGCTGGGCTATGGCATGCAGGTGCTGCACGAAACCCCGGTGCTGACCCGCGCCGACATCCGCGCCTCGCTGGGCGGCGCCGATCCGGCGGTGGATGCCAGCCTTTTGCCCGCGCCGCTGCGGCTGCTGGTCGCGGCGGACCTGGCCGACCAGTTCGAACAGATCCGGATCAGCCCGGCGGTGCCGGAAAGCCGCGACCTGGGCCAGATCGAGGCGCTGAGCAATATCTGGTCGGCGTTTTCGGCCCCCATGCGGGCCTCGGCCCTGTATCAGGTCGGCTGCGTGCTGATCGAAAGCCGGCGCCCGGCGCGCTCGGCCCTGCCGGTGCTGACCATCGGCGGGCGCACCGCGCCGCTGCGCGGACCGCGCATCGCCCGCGTCGCCGCTTTGCCTGGGGGCGCGGGCGGCCTGCCCGATCCGATGGCCGCGGTGCTGTCCGGCGGCTGGATCGCGGTCGAAGGCACGGCGCTTGCCGCCGAGCGGATGCGCGTCATGCTGGGCACGCGGGCTCTGGCGGTCACGGCGGCCGATCTGGGCGACCGCCGCATCGATCTGCGCCTGCCCGCCGACCAGCCTGCCGGCATCGCCCGGATCATGGTCGATCACCTGTTCATCCCCGCGCCCGGCCAGGCCGAGCGGCTGTGGGAAAGCTCGAACGCGCTGCCCTTTGCCATCGCGCCGGTGGTGACCGCGGTGGCGCGGGCCGGCACGGTCGCGGCAGAGCGCTTCACCGGCACGGTCACGCTGACCCTGGCCAACGCTTTGGGCGAGCGACAGGCGGCGGCGATGCTCTTCAACCCGCTGCCCGGCGGGGCGCAGCCGGCGTTCTCGGTCCCGGCCCGGACGGTCGCGGCGAACCGCATCCGCGCCGATCTGGCGGCGGTACCGGCCGGCGCCTATGTCGTCCGGGCCGAGATCGACGGCGCCGCCAGCCTGCCCACGCTGGGCGCGCAGGGCTTCGACGGGCCGGTCGCGGATCTGGATCCATGACCCGGCGCGAGATCATATCCCCCGCCGCCTTGCAGGCCCGCGCGCTGGACCTGGCCGGACAGCACGCCATGGCGCTGCTGGCGCGGGGACCGGGCAGCGATCTGCGCGCTGCGCTGTCGGACCTCGCAGCGCTGGGGCCGGTGGCGTTGCTGCGCATCGCCGAACGCTTCGGTCTGACGGCGTTGGAGCTGGACCTGCTTTGCCTGATCGCCGCGCCCGAGCTGGGACCCGAGCCAGCCGCCGCCCTGGCTGCGCATCCGCTGGCGCTGCAGGGCCGCGCCACGCCGGCGCTTTGCGCACTGGTGCTGGGTGCCGAGGCCGGCCCGGCGCTGTCGGCGACCGCTCTGCTGCGCCAGGGGGCGCTGGTCGAGGCGCTGCCCGGCACGGGCCTGGCGCAGCGCCTGCTGGTGCTGCCCGAGGCGGTGGCTTCGGCGCTGCTGGGCGCGCCCGCGCCCGATCCGGCGGTGCTTGGGGCGCTGACGCCCTGCCCGCCCGCGCCACATCCGCAGGCCGGGATGCTGGCCGATGCGCTGCTGGCGGCGCGCGGGCTGGATCCGGCACCGATCCTGCATCTGGCGGCGTCCGACCCGGCCGAGGCCGCGGCCCTTGTCGCCGCCGCCGGTGCCCGGCTGGGCCTGCGCGCGGCGGCGCTGGACCCTTCGGCGCTGAGCATCGAGCCCGCCCGTGCCGCGCAGTTGCTGAACCGCGACGCCGTGCTGACCGAGACCGCCTTTCTGCTGCCCGCCTCGCCCGAGGGCTGCCAGATCGCCGACCGCCTGCAAGCGCCCTGCCTGCTCTGGGGCATCGAGCCCCATCGCACGCAGCGGCCCCGCGCGAGCATCGCGCCGGTCCGCGCCGCGCCGCTGCCGCGTTCCGCCCTGGCCGATGCCGAGGCCAGCCACGCCGTCGGCCTGACCGCCGACCTGCCGGCCCTGATCCGCACCCGCGCCGCCCAGGGGCTGGAGGGCCTGGCCCAGCGGATCGAGCCGCAGGCGCGTTGGGACGACCTGGTGCTGCCGCCGGCGCAGATGCAGCAATTGCGCCAACTGGCCGCCAGCCGCCGCCATGGCCCGCTGGTGCTGGACGGTTGGGGCTTCCGCGCCAAATCCGCGCGCGGGCTGGCGCTGACCGCGCTCTTCAGCGGCGCCTCGGGCACCGGCAAGACCATGGCGGCCGAGATCCTGGCCCGGGCGCTTTGCGACGACGACCTCGGCAGCGGTGGCGGCGCGCTGGCGCTGTACCGCGTCGACCTGGCGGCGCTGACCTCGAAATACATCGGCGAGACCCAGAAGAACGTCGGCCGCATCTTCGACGCCGCCGAGAATGCCGGCGCGGTGCTGCTGTTCGACGAGGGCGAGGCGCTGTTTGCCCGCCGCTCGCCCGAGGTGAAGGACAGCCACGACCGCCACGCCAATGCGGAAACCTCCTATCTGCTGCAGCGGTTGGAAAGCTATTCCGGCATCGCCATCGTCACCACGAACCTGCGCGCGGCGGTTGACGACGCCTTCCTGCGCCGCTTTCGCGCCGTGATCGACTTTCCCTTCCCGGACGCCGCGCAGCGGGCGCTGATCTGGCGCGCGGTGTTGCCCCAGGCCCTACCGCGCGCGGGCATCGACTACGACGCGCTGGCGCGGCTGGCCGTCGCCGGCGGCTTCATCCGCGCCATCGCGCTGACCGCCGCCTGGCTGGCCGCCGAAAGCGGCGGGCCGCTGACCATGGCGCATCTGGAACGCGCGGCGCGGCAGGAATACATGAAGCTGGGCAAGCCGCTTTCCGAGGCCGAGCTGCGGGGTTTCCGATGAGCGGCGCGGTCACCCTTCACATCGACACGCTGGCCCTGCCCGGCCTGACCGAAGCCGAGGCGGCCCGCGCCGCCCGCGCCTTCGAGGCCGAGCTGACCGCGTTGCTGGAACGCGACGGGCTGCCGCCCGGCATCCGGCCCCAGGACCTTGAGCGTATCGACCTGGGGCAGTTGCCCGCAGGCCACGGCTCGCCCGAGGCGATGGGCCGCGAACTTGCCCGCGCGCTGATGCGGAGGCTGGCATGAGCGCCGCCCGCAAACATGTGCCCTTGAAGCCCGAACCGAAGCCCGAGGCGAAGAGGCCGCGCTGGAAAGTGGTCGCAAGGGCGCCCGCGCCGGAACCCGCCGCCGACCATATTCCGCTGGATCGGCTCCGCGCCGCCGCGGAGCCGGGCGTGGTGCAGGCGCCGCTGCCGTTCCGTCCGGCGCTGGAGGCGATGTTCGGCCGCGACCTGCCCCAGGTCGAGGTGCTGACCGGCCCCGGGGTCGAGGCGGCGCTGGACCGCGAGGACGCCGAAGCCGCGGCCCGCGACGGCCTGTTGTTCCTGCGCCGCGACGCCGCCCTGCCGGTGGTCGCGCATGAGCTGGCGCATGCGCTGCAACCCCGCCGCGCCGCGGCCGACCCTGCGGCCGCCGAGGCCGAGGCCGGGGCGCTGGAATGGCGCGCCACCCGCGCGGCGTCGCTGCCGCAGCCCGTGACGCCGATGCCGCCCGGCGCCCTCGCCTTTCGGATGCAGGGCGCGCTGGCTGAACCGCCGCAGCCCGCGCCCGCCGAGCCCGAGCCGCCGGCGGTCGCGCCCTTCCCCGCCACCGGCACCGGCTCGGCGGGCACGGGCACGGGCACGGGCACGGGCACGGAGACGCCGCAACCCGCCCCGCCTGCTCCGCAAGCCCAGCCGGTTGCGGCCCCCGAGGCGAGCCCCGAGACGCTCGGTCCCGCCGCCGCGCCCGACCTTTCGGCCCAGACCGAGACCGCCGCCGCCGGGGCCCAGGCGGCGGTGGCCGCGCTGGACGCGGCCGAGGATGCGCAGGGGGTGATGGCTGCCTTCCATGCCGCGCCGCCCTCGGTCAAGGCGCGCGAGGCGCCCGGGCTCGACGCCCGCATCGCCAGCGCCTCGGCCCGGACGCGCGCCGCTGAGGATGCCGCCCTGCCCGAATTCCGCGCCGAAATGTCGCCGGGCGAGCCCCTGCCCGAAGCCGCCGCCGTTGCCGCTCCTGCCGCCACAGCGCAGCCGCTGGAAGCCGCTCCGCCGGCACCGCCGCCGTTGCCGGAACTGGCGCCGACGCCCGAGCCGGGCCGCGCGGCGGCGAACGCGAACCTCGCCCCGACGCTGGAACGCGACTTCACCGTGGGCGAGCCGGCCGCGTTGCAGCATACCCTGGATCAGGTGCAGACCAGCGATGCGGCGGCCATCCCGTCGGCCGGCCCCGCACCCGATGTGCCGCTGGCCGGTGCCACCGACCCGGCTCGCGTCGCCGAGCAAGAGGGCGCCGCCTCCGCCCAGGCCGCGACCGGCCAGGCCGAGGCCGCGCGGGCCGTGATCGACGGTCCCGGCCCGGAACGCGCGCAGCTGCGCGCGATGTCCGAAACCCTGGCCCCGCAGCCGCCAGCCCCGGTCGAACCGGCCCCCGCCCAGCCGCCGGTCGCGGGCGCCGCGGCCTTTGCCGCCCAGCCGCTGGATGCCGAGACGGTGGCGCTGTTCGACCGCGCGCATGGGCCGGCGATGCAGCAGTCGCTGGCCGGCGCTCAGGCCGATCTGGACCGCGCCGCCGAGACGCGAGAGGCCGGCCGCGATGCGGCGATCGACACGGCCCAATCCGAAACCGCGCGGCTGAACGCCGAGGCCGATACCGCCCAGCGCGACGAGGTGATCGCCCGGCGCGGCCAGATCCAGACCGCCCGCCAGGAGGCGCTGGACCAGCAGGCCGCAAGGGTCTCGGACCTGCAGGGCGAGGCGGCCGAGGCGCGCGGCAGCGCCCGGGCCGAGGTCGATGCCGAGGTCAGCCGCACCGAGACCCGGATCGACGGCGATTTCGCCGCAGCCGAGGCTCAGGCCCAGGCCGAAGTGGCGCAGGGCGAGGCCCGCGCCGCCTCGGAACGCGACGCGGCCGAGCGCGAGGCCGAGGATCAAAGCTGGTGGGACCGCGCGCTCGACTGGGTGAAATCGCAGCTGGCCAAGCTGACCGAGGCGATCAACGCCATCTTCGACGCGGTGCGCGCCGCCGTCCGCGACATCATCGAGGCGGTGAAATCCGCCGCGCTGGCGCTGATCGACGCGGCGGCGGGGCTCATCAAGGGCATCATCGAAACCTTCAGCGCGCTGCTGAAAACCCTGGTCACGCGGCTGCTGGCCGAGCATTTCCCGGCCATCGCGGCGGCGCTGAACGCGGCCATCGACGCCGCCGTCCACGCCGCGACCGCCGCCATCGACAGCATCGCCACTGCGCTGAAGACCGGCATTGCCTTCCTGATGGACGCGCTTGCCGCCGCGCTGGATGCGGTGCTGGCGGCCTGGCAGGCGGCGACCAATGCGGCGCTGGCGCTGGCCAATGCCGCCTTGCAGGGCGACTGGCGGGCCCTGGCGCGGCTGATCCTGTCGCCGATCCTGATGGCCTTGGGCATCCAGCCCGACGCCTTTTTCCAGCTTTTCGACCGCGCGGCGCAGGCCATCGACCTGATTGTCGCCAATCCCGGCGGCTTCGTGCAGAACCTGCTGGAGGCGGTCAAGGGCGGCATCCGCCGCTTTGCCGACAACTTCCGCCGCCACCTGATCGCCGGCATCATCCTGTGGCTGACCGGCCCCCTGGGCCGCGGCATCACCATGCCGGCAGAGTTCGACCTCTGGGGGCTTCTGGACGTGACCCGGCAGGCGCTCGGCCTGACGCTGGAGACGGTGCGCCGCGTCGCCGTCCGCGTCATCGGCGAAGGCGCGGTGCGCAAGATCGAATATGTCCTCAGCTATGTCCGGGCGCTGATCACCGGCGGCTGGCAGGGGCTGTGGGAACAGATCGCCAGCGACCTCGGCATGCTGCGCGACATGGTGCTGGACCAGATCAGGACCTTCCTGCTGGAAAAGGTGGTGATCGCCTCGATCATGTGGCTGGCCAGCATGTTCAACCCGGTCGGCGCGCTGGTGAAACTGGTGATGACGATCTGGAACTTCATCAAGTTCCTGCGCGCGCAGCTGTCGCGCATCTTCGCCGTGGCGCAGACCGTCATCAACACCATGTGGGAGATCGCGACCGGCGCGCTGGAGCCGCCGATCCGCGGGGTCGAGCAGGTGCTGGGCCGGCTGGTGCCCATAGTGCTGGACCTGCTGGCGCGGCTGATCGGCGTCGACGGCATCCCGCAGAAGGTGCAGGACATCCTGAAGGCCGTGCGGCTGCGGATCGAGACCGCGCTGGAAAACCTGATGCGCCGGGTACTCGCGGCCTTCGGCATCAAGACCAGTGAGCCCGAGGGTCCAGCCGCCGGCCAGATCATGGCGCCGATCCCGTTCCGCGCGGGCAGCGAATCCCACACCCTGCTGATCGAGGACGAGGGCGAGACGGTGCGTCCGGTCATCCGCTCGGACCCCACGCCGCTGGTGCAATGGCTGGACGAACGGCTGGGCCAGCCCTTCACCGATTACGCGGCGCAGAAGAACTGGCGCGGCGCGGTGCTGGCGAACAAGCGCGCCGAACTGGCGGCCCTGGTCGCCAGCGCCAAGGCCGAGGAGGCGCAGTTGGACGCGCAGGCCGAACTGACCGAGGACGCGATCAACGCCGCCGCCGATCCCAATGCCGGCGAGGCGGTCAAGGCCGCCGCCACCGCCAAGGCGCAGGAGACGCAGGCCAAGGGCGAGCAGACGAAAAGCGCCGTGGCGCGGGTGCTGGAATTCTTCGGCATCAGCATCGTGCCCCTGGACCAGAAATTCGCCCCCGAGCTCGAGGCGATGAGTTCGGCGCTGTCGGAAAACCTGCGCCGCTATGTGCTGCCGAACCTGGACGTGGCGCGCTATACGCCGCTGGACTGGCGCGGCTTCGGCACCATGCTGGCCGGCGACGGCGCCGCGACCGAGCCCTGGCGCAGCCCGGCGAATGCCACCGGCGCGGCGCGGCGCTTTACCGGCGGCGCTTTCGATGCGGCCATCGCAGCCAAGGCCGAGGAGCTTGCGAAGGCCGGGACCCTGCCCAATGCCGAAACATTCCTGCGGACGGACAACAAGCTGGATCCGACCAAGATCGGAACCCTGTTCGGCGATCATCTGGCGCGACGGCTGAACAGTTCAGGCGCCAATACCGCCATCCTTGGCCAGTTGCTGGCCGGCGGCGGGCCGGCCTATCCCGCGCTGATGGACGCCATCGCCACGCCGCTGCTGGAGGCGGTGACGGCGATGTGCAGCAGCGATCCCACCCACGACCGCGCCTTCAATATCGTGACCGGCACTTATTTCCGCGACACGATCGTGCCCGGATTCGACGCGTTGATGCGGAATGCGGCCTGGAGCAAATACTATCAGGACGACGCCCAGAACGCGGCCAGCGACGAAACGGGCGGGGTCGATCGCGGCATCGGCTTTTTCGTGCGCCCCGACCCGACCGGCAATGCGGGCTCGAAACGCGCCGGCAAGAACGGCGAGCGGCTGGCCGATGCGGTCAGAGGCGCCCAGTTGCGCCAGCACGAATGGATCGCCTCGCGCTTTGCGGCGCAGATCATCCGCAATGCCGCCGACGACGTCGAGCATGGCCAGACCGACAGGCTGCGCGGGCTGTGCGAACTGATCCAGTTCCAGAACCAGGTGCGCACGCCGACCAAGCAGCTGATCTTTTCCCCCGAAGGGCCCTATCCGGCGCAGAAGGTGGTCATCAGCTATCAGGCCTTCGGCCACCGCATGGACCAGGAATGGAAGGACACGCCCGAGGCGGCCCTGCCTGCCCAGCGCCGTGCGGAATGGTATCCCGCGGGCACGCCGCATCAGGGCACCCGCATCGCGATCCTTCAGGGCCATCCCGGTGCCATCAGCGCCCGAGTCAGGGGCGACGCACCCAGTCCCGACATCACCCAGCAGGCTGCCGGCCATGGCACATGGGACAGGGCACTGGGGGATATCGTCGCCCGCGACCTGTCGGACGGCACCGTCTATTTCGCCGAAATGCACGAGCTTGCCGACAAGATCGTCGATTTCTTCAATCTGACGGTCTGGACGGGGGAAAGCCTGCCCAGCGGCAGCACGGGATACAACGAGTATTTCGATTCAGGCGACAGGCAGGAAAACATCGTGGCGCTTGCCGAAAGCTATCGCGCCTATTTCCC